>JAAXXL010000054.1 GCA_013334485.1 Chlorobiaceae bacterium
GCCGGGTACCCGGTCAACTCGGAATTACCTGTTATGGCGTTATGTGTGGTCATGATGCCGAGGGCATCGAGTATATGAGCGGTGTAGAGGTTGACTCCTTTGCCGGACTTCCCTCCGAGCTGGGCAGAATGCGCATTCTGGAAGAGGAGTATGCTGTTTTCGGCCATAGCGGTCAAATTTCGACCATCAGGACAACCTGGGAGCGCATCCTGCACGAATGGTTTCCGAACAGTGGTTACCGGTCGGCGCATAAGCCCGATTTTGAGGTTTATGATCAGCGATTCGATACCCGCACCGGTTCGGGTGAAGTCGAAATATGGATAGCCATTGCGAACGCAGGTGCTCCGGACGCTTAACCTTTTTGTAATCAAAATCTGAAACATGAGCACCGGCAGGCAAAGCAAGAGATCCACAATCCGCAATCTGTGGATTTTTGCGTTCATCGCTATCTCAATCGGGTGGATCGGTCGGGGCGTGGATTCGCTGATGGGTACCCCTGTCGGAGAGGAAGGCGTTGGTCAGCTTCTCTGGATTGTTGCTCCGCTTGCGACGGCACTGTTATTGCGGACGTTTGCCGGAGATGGCTGGAGGGATTTCGGGTTAACGCCTGAGCTGAAAGAGCATTCGGGATGGTATCTTCTGGCTCTTGTACTGTTCCCCCTTTCTGCGGCATTTATTGTCTTTACAGGTGTTGTGACCGGGCTGACCACATTGCAGGATCTTTCTTTAGCCAGAGCCGGTGTTTTCCTGCATCTCTTTTTGATCGCCCTTGCGCCATCGTTTGTCAAGAACATTTTTGAGGAGTTTGCCTGGCGCGGCTATCTCGCCCCGAGGATCTCTTCGCTGGTATTGAGCGATCTGCTCGGTCATGTCCTGGTGGGCGTGGTCTGGGCGGCATGGCATATTCCCTATTACCTCTTCTTTCTGGACCGGGCTGCCTTTGCTGCCTATACTTCACAGGGGCCAACGCTCTTTTTTCCCATGCTCTTTGCCGGGGTTATTGCCATGGCTCTGGTTTACGGAGAGATCAGGCTCTTGACCGGGTCAGTCTGGCCGGTAATGCTTTTGCACACCGTCAGCAATGCGGTTGGAAACCCGCTTCTGCTTCATGACTTTATCCGGGTGGCTCCCGGTGCAGATATTTATCTTTCACCGGCGCCGGGATCGATCGGGAGTATTATCCTGAACTGTGCTATCGGGTTTTGGCTCTACCGGTTTCGAAAGAGAACGGGATAATGGTATAAGTCCTATAGGTCTTATGGTACCTATAGGACTTATGGAAGATTAAGACATTTCTTGAGAGTTAAGCGTGTAGCTCCCGGGAGTTGTTTACAGAAATTCTACAATCTCCTCGAGTGCTTTGCGGTTTTTCGGCATGGGCTCTGAACCGGGAGCTGCATAGCCGAGGGGGGTGAAGGCAAAGATCTCTTCGCTTGCTTCAAGCTGGAGTGCTTCATGAAGGATTGTAGGGTCAAAGGCTGCAATCCAGCAGCTTCCGACACCTTCCCAGGCTGCGGCAAGGATCAGATGATCCATGGCAATGGTGAGGTCAGTTTCGAGGGAGTTGTAGCCGTCTTTACTGCGAACCCAGGCCTGATCACGTCTACCGGCAACGATGAGCAGAATCGGAGCGTTCCGGATCCAGTCGCGGGGGTAGGCAGGGTAGATTTTTTCCTTTATTGATGCTGTTCGTACTACAATAAACCGCCAGGGTTGAAGGTTTTTGGCTGACGGAGCCATCCGTCCGGCATTGAGAATTCTCTGGAGCACCGGTTCGGGAACAGTTTTCTGTGTGTCAAAACTGCGGATACTGCTGCGTCGGGCAACAAGGTCATAAAAGTCCATTGGCGGCACTCCTTTCAGGCATGCTGAATTTTATCGAAGTCTTTGGATATCGTGTTGAACATACGGTTTGTTGCGGTCTGCATGATCATGGACATTCCGGCATTGGTCATGGCCCGGATGATTTTTTCGGGGATAATCCTGAATGCAGGGTAGAGCATAAACCGGACATCAATCTTCAAGTCAAATTTAACCCTGGTTTTATTTTCGTCCATGCGTTGCATATCCAGCTCGCCAAATGCTTTCCCTTCAAACAGATAGTTTATTGGATCCTCAATCGGTTTTTCCAGCGGGTAGTGTTGCCAGCGCACCTTTTTGCCGACGGTGTAGCGTGCAATTATCTCATCGGTCAGCTTGTCCGGGTCGGAACCGTCAATATCGTCGGGCAGCTCTACAAGCAGTTCATCCTTCTGTTCGACATAAAAGATGACATCGAACGGGTTGTTCTGAGGGTCGGTAACACGGAAATGCCATCTGAAGACATTTTCAGTCTCAGTCTCTTCGACCTTATAGCAGAATGGGTTGAAGCCAAGTATTTTTTTTTGGTCAGACAGATAGGCTGTGGTGCGGTCAAATTCCCCATAAAAAATCCAGTCGCCTTTGCTTATGCCAGTTGCATCCATTTCCATTGTCACTGTTTCATAGGTTTCGTTTGATGCAGAGTGTGCCCGCTTACGGCTTTACCTGAGAGCATGTGGAAAATATAAAGAGTATAGGTGAAAACCTATACAAGCAGAACGCAGAGTTGACAGGGATTTGCATCATCAGAGCAGCTCCGCCTTCAGGCGTTCGGTCTGGTCATGCATTTTGAGCGCATCAATAATATCCTGAATCTCTCCCTGCAGAATCTGCGGAAGTGCATGGCTGGTAAATCCGATCCGGTGATCAGTTACACGTGATTGAGGATAGTTGTAGGTGCGTATTTTAGCACTTCTGTCTCCGGTTGTGACCATTGAGCGGCGCAGATCGGCACGCTGCTGTACCTGCTCGGCCAAGAGGATGTCGTAAAGTTTTGTACGAAGCATTTTCATGGCCCGCTCCTTGTTCTGGAGCTGGGATCGCTCCTCCTGACAGGCAGAGACAATACCGCTCGGCATATGGGTGATTCTGACGGCGGTCTCCACCTTGTTGACGTTTTGCCCTCCTTTCCCTCCGCTTCTGTAGGTATCGAAACGCAGATCCTCCCTGCGTATCTCGACATCGACCTCCTCCGCTTCAGGGAGCACGGCCACGCTTACGGCAGATGTGTGAATTCGGCCCTGTGTTTCGGTGTCGGGAACGCGCTGTACACGGTGAACCCCGCTCTCATATTTCATGGTGCCGTAGACGTCATGACCGCTCACTTCAAGAGTGATTTCGCGAAACCCGCCAGGCATGGAGCTTTCATTGTAGTGCAAAACTTCGCACTTCCACCCCTGTTTTTCGGCATATCGCTGATACATTCTCAAGAGGTCGGCGGTAAAAAGTGCGGCCTCCTCGCCACCGGTTCCGGCTCTGATTTCGACGATGACGTTGCGTGAATCAGCTTCATCTTTCGGAAGAAGCAGTACTTTAAGTTGTTGCTCCAGTTCAGGCAGTTTTTTCTGAAGTTCGTTGATTTCTGTTTGAACAAGCTCTCTCATCTCCGGATCGCTCTCGTTTCTCAACAGATTTTTCGATTCATCAAGCTCTGTTTTTGCCTGTGCATAGGTGTCATAGGCAAAAACGATCTCCTTGAGGTCGCTGTACTCTTTGTTGAGTTTTCTGAATCGGGCCTGATCAGTTGCCGCTTTCGGATCGGCCAGCAACTGTTCAAGATCAAGATGTTTTTCTTTTATGGATTGGAGCTTATCGAGCATGTGGTCGGAGCCTTACCTCAGGGATTGAAAATATCGTTGATAAGTATGAATGCAAAGAGCGCCAGAAGAAGCATCATACCAATCTGCTGGATACGCATTTTTATTTCGAAAGGTATCTCCTTGCGGATAATGCCTTCCACAGCGTTGAGAACAAATTGTCCACCGTCAAGTGCTGGAACCGGCAGGATGTTGATGATCGCAAGTGAGATCGAAAGCATTGAGAGAAAGTAGAGGAAGCTTACAGGGCCCTGCTCAGCGCTTCTGCTGGCAATTTTGGCTATTTTGATGGGTCCGCCTACGGATTTGCGGAAATCCTCCTGTCCGGAGAAAATTTTAGCAAATCCCTGAACAGTCATAACGCTCATTTTCCAGCTCTGGTTGACTCCGCTGACTATCGAACCGCCAACTCCAAGTTTTCTTCTCTCGCTTGCGATAGTCTGCTTCAGCGAAATTCCGATTTTTCCGGCTTTGCTTGGGATAACAGTGGTTACATAGGCAGTGCCTTGTGCACGAAGAATTTCAGCCGTGATCGCTCTGCCATTTACAGGTTCAAGGTAGTACCAGGTTATGCTGATCGGTTTTGATGCATTTGAGGAGATTGTTCCGACCACTTCAGTCCAGTCGGTGACCGGGTTCCCATTGATGGCGGTAATAAGTCCTCCGGATTTGATTCCTGCAAGACTTGCAGGCTGCTCCGCCAGCGCTTCATCGATGACAGGAGGGATGGTTGGCCGTATACCGAGCCCCTGCTGATCGTTGATGCGCGACATGATGTTGGCTGGCGCCTGTATTATCATGCTTTTCCCGTCGCGCTCAATCGTATAGGTGAGTGCGCGGGCGGTAAGCAATTCGGGATCAAGAGCCTCCTCCCAGCTTGGCATTACCTTGCCGTTTACCTGCACAAACCGGTCACCGGTTTTCATGCCCATGGCGTCAAAAACCGAGCCTTTCTCAACGAATGCAGGGTTGTTGACGCTTGTTCTTGATTCGCCGAGTACAAGTGTGATGCCGATAAAAATGAGTGTAGCAAGAATCATATTCATGGCAACACCGCCTGCAAGCACAATCAGGCGCTGCCATGCCGGTTTTGCACGGAACTCCCAGGGTTCAGGTTCCGAGTTCTGAAAGTTTGTATCGAGACTTTCATCGACCATACCGGCAATCTTGACATAGCCTCCGAGCGGGAAGACGCCTACGCCGTACTCAGTCTCTCCGATTTTCTTTTTCCAGAGCCTGAGGTTCCAGAAATCGAATCCAATGTAGAATTTGTCTACCCTCATGCCGAAAAGCTTCGCCGTCAAAAAGTGGCCGAGTTCATGTGCCGTCACCAGAATGAAAATGGCGAGAATGAAAAAAAATGTCGTACTCAGAATGTCCATGGATATCCTTCATTTCAATAGAGAACGCAATTCGGCTCCGCGTTTGTCGGGCAAAATTGTGTTCAGGTTGGTTTATTCGCTTATGCGATAAATCTGGTTGCCGTTTCCCGTGCCCATCGGTCAGCCATCAGGTACTCTTCAAGCTCAACCGGAGTAAATGCATCGTGGGCCTGCATGGTTTTCTCGACTGTGGCGGCGATATCGATAAAGGCTATTTTTTTATCGAGAAAAGCGGCTACAGCGATCTCATTGGCGGCATTCAGTACTGCTGGATAGGTTCGGCCTGCTTTCAGCGCGTCATATGCCAGCCGAAGCGCAGGGAACCGTACCATATCAGGCGCTTCAAAAGTCAGTGTTCCGATCTTTATCAAATCAAGCTTCTGGATGCCGCTTATGCAACGGTTCGGCCAGGATAAGGCGTAGGCAATAGGTGCGCGCATGTCCGGTGCCCCCAACTGGGCGATAACACAACCGTCTATGTATTCAACCATAGAGTGAATAATGCTCTGGGGATGCACAACAACGCCGATTTTCTCGGCAGGCATGTTAAAGAGCCAGTGTGCTTCTATCACCTCAAGGCCCTTGTTCATCATGGTTGCCGAATCAATGGTGATCTTTGCTCCCATGCTCCATTGCGGATGTTTCAGGGCCTGTTCAAGGCCTACTTTTTTCAGATCTTCAGCCGATGTGTTGCGGAACGGTCCACCTGATGCCGTCAGAATGATGCGTTCTACATCCTCTGTGCGGTGGCCCTCCAACGACTGGTAGATGGCTGAATGTTCACTGTCAACAGGCAGTAGCTGCACTTTATGTTTTTTTACAAGATCAGATACCAGTTGACCGGCGACAACAAGGGTCTCCTTGTTAGCAAGAGCGATATGCTTTCCGGCCTTGATCGCACTTACCGTAGGAAGAAGGCCTGCAGCGCCGACAATTGCCGAAACAACCATATCAGCCCCATCGGCGGATGCTATAGCTGACGCACCGTCACTTCCTGACAGAATAGCCGGTTTGTACTCACCCAGAAGGGAGTGCAATTTTGCTATTGACTCTTCATCCCTTACGGAAACAGCTTCAGGGCGGAACTCCCTTATCTGTTCTGCCAGGAGGTTGATATCGCGGCCTGCGGCAAGGCCGGTCACGCTGAATTTATCAGGGTGCTGCCTTACAACATCAAGGGTACTGACACCGATGGATCCGGTAGAGCCGAGAATGGCTATTGATCGCATAATAAGGAAGAAAAAAGGTTGCCGCTTTTAATGCTTGCCCCTCTGTTTATCTGTCAAATAGAGGAGCCTGTGAGTAATTGGTTGGCCTGAATTTATACTTTTTCGGGAAGGCATACAAATAGCAGGAATGGAGAGTTGTCTGATCATGTGATTTTTCTTTTTGCTCTTCCGGGGAATTTATGCTATACTTATGCCCTTTCACGGGTTCCTAGCTCAGTTGGTTAGAGCGGCTGGTTTACACCCAGTAGGTCGGGGGTTCGAATCCCTCGGGACCCACACATATCAAGAGATGATAAAAAAGGCAGGAATCCCCTGCCTTTTTTATTGCCCACTTTTTCTGACACGTCACCTGAGTACTGAGAAACCGCAAAGGGTCAAGTCCGTATCAAGCTCTTTTCGTTTTATTGAGGTGACATGGGCCCGTGATGGACCTTTTCCTGCTCGTTTAACCAGCTCTTCAAGCCGATCTTCTCTACCCTGAACCTCAATTTCAACACTCCCGTCTATTCTGTTCCTCACCCAGCCATGCAGACAAAGCTCATTGGCACTCCCTTCGATGAACATCCTGAACCCTACACCCTGTACAAGGCCGCAAACGATGAGATTCATCCGTTTCTCCATAACCCTGAATGCTCAGTTTTCCTGTGTGTTTCGAGCCTCTTTGAGTCGGGCAACAGCCGCTTCAAGCTCAGCCTGTTCGTTGTCGCTGAGCGGAACAGAGCCATTCGTAACTGATTCTTTCGGCTCGATCTCTTTTTCGGCGCGCTCTTCATCTATGTCCAACAGGGTATCCTCTTCAATATGTACAGGAAAAAGTCCTTCAGGACGTTTTCCCAGAATTGCCTCAATCTGGTTGTATTGCAGCATCTCCTTCAGGAGCAGTTCAGAGGCGAGCTTTTCAAGTTTTTCCCTGTTCTGAGTCAGAAGTTCGATTACCTTGATGCGCGACTCTTCGACAATAGCCATGACCTCTCTGTCAATAAGCCGGGCCGTCTCTTCACCGTACTTTTTGTCAATGCCCGGGCTGCCATAGTAGGGGTTATTGCTCTCAAAGAAGGAGAGGTTGCCGAGTTTCTCGCTCATACCATAAACCATTACCATGTTATAGGCTATACTGGTGACCTTCTCAAGGTCATTTTGAGCGCCGGTAGAAATTTCATTGAAGATAATCTGTTCTGCAATTCGCCCGCCGAGAAGGCTGCAGATGCGGGCAAGAAGCTCATTTTTTGTCATGAGATAACGATCTTCAAGCGGAATATTCATGGTATAGCCGAGTGCGCTCATGCCTCGTGGGACGATGGAGATTTTTTGCACAGGATCGTTCTCGGGCATCATCCAGCCAACAATTGCATGGCCAGCTTCGTGATAGGCAACAATCTGCTTTTCGCGGGGGTTGATCACCTTGTTTTTTTTCTCAAGTCCTGCGACAACCCGCTCAATGGCATCTTCGAAATCTTTCATTTCAATGCTCAGCTTGTTGCGGCGTGACGCAAGCAGCGCGGCTTCGTTGGCCGCGTTGGCGATTTCAGCACCAGCAAATCCAGGGGTCTGGGAGGCGAGGGCTTTAAGGTTTACATCCGGGGATAGCGAAAGCTTTTTGGTGTGCACCTTGAAAATATCGATACGTCCCTTCAGGTCCGGTTTGTCGACCATAATCTGACGGTCAAAACGACCTGGCCGGAGCAGCGCAGAATCGAGCACATCAGGGCGGTTTGTTGCAGCCATCAGGATTACCCCCTTGTCGGTTGCAAATCCATCCATTTCGACCAGAAGCTGGTTGAGTGTGTTCTCCCTTTCATCATTGGCACCCATCATGGCCCCCTTGCCACGGCTTCGACCGACTGCATCAATTTCATCAATGAAGATGATGCAGGGGGCTTTCTCCTTGGCCTGCTTGAAAAGGTCCCTGACTCTTGCGGCGCCTACACCAACAAACATCTCTACAAAGTCCGAGCCGCTGATGCTGAAAAACGGAACATCTGCTTCACCTGCTACGGCTTTTGCAAGAAGGGTTTTTCCTGTACCCGGAGGGCCAACAAGCAGTACGCCTTTCGGCAGTTTGCCACCGAGAGTCGTATACTTTTTCGGATCCTTGAGGAAATCTACAACCTCCATCACTTCGGCTTTTGCTTCATCAAGTCCAGCGACATCCTTGAAGGTTATGCGGGTATGCTCATCCAGATTTTCATAAAGTGCGGCTTTGTTTTTGCCGATATTCATGAATTGAGATCCGGGTCCACCCATGCGACGGAACACAAAAAAGTAGATGCCGAGAAGCAGGGCGAACGGGAGAATCCATTGCAGCAGTTCACTGATCCATGTACTGCTTGGCAGGCCCTGATATTTAATGCCCTTGCTTTCGAGCAGCTCTATCAGCCCGTCATCTCGTACCGGATTAACAAAAATCTCCTCAGGTTTTGAAGATGACTGGGGCAGGATCATCCCCGGGCCATCTTTTTTTTGTTCTTTGGTTACTACTCCTGTGACCGAGCCCGGCTTCAGCTTGACATAGATTCTTTCCGGTGCTATTTTGACCGATTCAATCCTGTTTTCGGCGATAAGTTTGCGGAAGGTGCTGTATGGTATTTCCTGCGAAGAGCCGGACCAGAAAAAGGCAAGCTGAATTCCTATGAGAAGAACAATGACGACCACATAGTACATTATCGAGAATTTTGGCCTCGGCAGGTTGCTTTCCGGTTCGTTTTTATAGGGATTTGAAGGTCTACTCGTTTTTTTTGACATCAATCAACAATCATGGTTATAATGACAGGCCTTGCATCTCAGGGTATTTATGGCCTCTAATTTACGGGATTCTTTCATTTAAAGAAGTATATCCAAAGAAAACATATTATATATTCTTCTCCATAAGAATGACTAATCAGGCCTATAAGTTTCATAGCCCGGGCGAGTTTTATGCCCGGATTCGTTCATTACGGGCGGTTTTGTCTTGCTTTCAGGTGGTTGCCGCATTAATCAAAACAGAGTGAGAGAGGGTGCTTATGAGTTTAGCTCGGGATAAAGCAAACAGCAGGATATCATCATTGAAATCTCTCTTGTGTGTCGGGCTTGACAGCGATCCTGATAAAATTCCGGCACCGTTTTCGGGATATGAAAACCCGGTTTTTGAGTTTAACCGAACGGTTATCAGAGCGACCAGTGATGTTGCCGCAGCTTACAAGATCAATACAGCGTTTTACGAGGCACGGGGAGTTCCCGGTTTGCAGGATATGGAGAAGACTCTCGGCGTTATTCCCGAGGCCATTATGACGATTGCTGATGCCAAACGGGCGGATATAGGTAACACCAGCAGAAAGTATGCCCAGGCTTTTTTTGATCACTGGTCTTTTGATGCAGTGACGGTTGCGCCTTACATGGGATTTGATTCTCTTGAGCCGTTTTTTGCTTATGAGGATAAGCTGGTTTTTGTGCTATGCCTTACCTCAAATGAGGGTTCGGCTGATTTTGAGGAGCAGTTGATGCTGGATGGGACGCCGCTCTATCGCTCTGTTCTTGGCAAGGTATCCTCATGGAGCAGGAGTGAAAACGGTGGGGTGGTTGTGGGTGCAACGAAAAGCAGTCAGCTTGGAGAGATTCGCCGTCAGGCGCCAGGCCTTTTTTTCCTTATGCCAGGAGTGGGCGCTCAGGGTGGCTCTCTTGATGAGGCGGTAGATCTTGGTGTTGACACCGATCGTCAAAGTGCATTGATCAATGTCAGCCGGGCTCTTATCTATCCCGAAGCTCCGGCATCGGGGTCGTTTTTATCTATTGATGATTATGAACGGGCAGTAGCGGAAGAGGCGAAGAAAATTCATGATGCTATGCGGCGAGTTTTATAGATGGCTATACATTTAAGCCGGAATCATTTTATATTATTAATCCATACGATAAGAGAGCAAAATACATTTTTGCAAGTTACTGTCGTTTTTACAGAGAGTTAAAAAAAAGTGCCATGTGCGGAATTGTAGGCTATATAGGGTGGCAGGAAGCTGCGCCTTTACTTTTGAAGGGCTTGAAAAGACTTGAATATCGTGGTTATGATTCAGCAGGAATTGCCCTCCTGAACGGTACCCTTTCAGTCATGAAGCAGAAGGGGAATGTCAGCGGTCTGGAAACAGATACGGCAAAGCTCAGAGCAGAGATGCCTGGTGCGACAATTGGTATCGGACACACCCGCTGGGCGACTCACGGTGACCCGAGTGATCGCAATGCTCATCCCCATTTGAATGCTGCTGGAGATATTGCTCTTATCCATAACGGTATTATTGAAAATTACTCAGCCCTCAAGCAGGAACTCATTTCTGAGGGATACCATTTTATAAGCGATACTGATTCCGAGGTTCTTGTTCACCTTATCGACTGGCTATGGAAAAAAGATTCATCTCTTGATCTTGAGTCGGCGACCCGCAGTGCACTTCGTCATGTAGACGGAGCCTACGGGCTTTGTGTGATCTCATCACGTGAACCTGACCGGATTGTGGTTGCACGTAAGGGAAGTCCACTGGTGATTGGTATCGGTGTCGGGGAGTTTTTCATCGCATCGGATGCTGCGCCGATTGTCGAACATACCAATAAGGTTATTTATTTGTCCGACGGAGAGCTTGCCGTGGTTACCAGGGAGGGCTATTCAGTCAAGACCATTGAGAATATTGAACAGGAAAAGTTGATTACCGAGCTTGATTTCTCATTGGAAAAAATTGAGAAAGGCGGTTTCGAACATTTTATGCTCAAGGAGATCTTTGAGCAGCCATCGGTGATGCATGATGTGATGCGGGGTCGTGTCCGTCTTGAAGAAGGTCGTGTCTGTCTTGGCGGCATAGAGGATTACCTTGATCGCCTCAAGCAGGCAAAGCGTATTGTAATCTGTGCATGTGGAACAAGCTGGCATGCCGGTCTGATCGGAGAGTACCTTATTGAGGAGTTTGCCCGAATTCCCGTTGAGGTTGACTATGCTTCGGAGTTCAGGTACCGAAATCCAATTGTAGGAAAAGATGATGTTGTGATCGTGATCTCCCAGTCAGGTGAAACTGCGGACACTTTGGCGGCTCTGCGTACAGCCAAAGAGAAAGGTGCACTTGTTATGGGTATCTGCAATGTTGTTGGCTCTACTATTGCCCGTGAAACCCTTTGCGGAATGTACACGCATGCCGGTCCTGAGGTTGGTGTCGCTTCGACCAAAGCCTTTACTGCCCAGGTGATCATGCTCTATATGCTTGCCATGGCACTCAGCAAAGGCAGAACTATCTCCCACGACGAGATTGCCCTGAACCTTACGGAGTTGGCTGATCTGCCGGCAAAAGCAGACAGGATCCTCAATCTTGACAGCCAGATCAAGGATATTGCGGAACGGTTCAAGGATGCAAAGAACTTTCTCTATCTCGGTCGCGGCTATAACTTTCCTGTTGCACTTGAAGGTGCTCTCAAGCTCAAGGAGATCTCCTATATCCACGCAGAAGGCTATCCTGCTGCAGAAATGAAGCATGGGCCGATTGCTCTGATCGACGAGGATATGCCGGTCATTTTTATTGCCACCCGCGACAGTACTTATGCCAAAATTCTGAGCAATATCGAAGAGGTTCGCAGCAGAAAAGGCAGAGTTATTGCCATTGCCAGCGAAGGTGACAAAGAGGTAGCCCGTCTTGCCGAACACGTTATCTATATTCCCCAGGCATCAGGTCCGATTACACCTCTTCTGACAGTTATCCCCCTGCAGTTGCTTGCCTATCACATTGCAACGCTTCGCGGTTGTAATGTTGATCGTCCGAGAAATCTGGCCAAATCGGTTACCGTGGAATAAGAAATCTGCGATTCAGACTTAAATAAATACGTGCATATTTAAAACCGGGAAGGGGAGATCTCTATTCCCGGTTTTATTGTTTTTACCAAAATGCTATACGGGAATTATTATCAGTTGTTGCCCGTTCAATAATCACTCGAACAACGTTTTTTGTGTCATCATAACCATATAATTTTATGCAGGGTCATATTGTTATTACCGGAGCTACCGGAGTGATTGGTGTTGAGCTTGCTCAAAAGTTGATTGAGCGGGGAGAGACGGTTGTTCTGTTTGTCCGATCGCCTGACACTGCTGAACGAAAAATTCCCGGTGCTGCCGAATATGTCAGGTGGGACTCCGATATGGCGGATGGCGATTGGAAAGGCTATATCAGTGGCGCAAAGGGAGTGATTCACCTTGCCGGAAAGCCGCTTCTTGAAAGCCGCTGGAGTGACGAGCACAAGAAGGAGTGTTATAATTCCAGAATTTCAGGCACCCGCCACATTGTTTCTGCGATTGCCGGTGCAGAGGAAAAACCGGGGGTTTTTATTTCCGCAACGGCGATTGGTTACTATGGTTCATTTGAGCGGTGCTCCGATACTTCCGATTTGTTTGAATCTGCTCCTCAGGGAAGTGACTTCCTTGCCAAAATCTGTATTGACTGGGAAAAGGAGGCGCTCGCTGCCGAAAAAACAGGAGTTCGTCTTGTGCTCCTGAGAACCGGAATAGTCCTTTCGACCAAAGGGGGGATGCTGCAGAAGATGATTACCCCATTCTCCTTGTTTCTCGGAGGGCCTGTAGGTTCCGGCCTCCAGTGCATCTCCTGGATTCACATTGATGACGAGATTGCCTGCATTATTGAGGCAATTGATAACCCTGCCTACAAGGGCGCGATTAATGCCGTCAGTCCGGAACCTGTTACCATGAAAGATTTTGCTGCCCAGCTTGGCGCGGTTCTCGGCAGGCCATCCCTTTTTCCGGTACCGAAGGTTGCGGTACAGCTTCTTCTTGGAGAGGGGGCTGAGTACGCCGTAAAAGGCCAGAAAGTCAAACCCGGTTTTCTGCTTGACCATGGTTTTGTCTTCAGCTATACAGGCCTCTCCGCCGCGCTGAGAGAGCTGATCGACAATCAGAAATAGTGGTGTCAGGATATGTTTCTCAACAAAAAAACAGGAGTATGCCATGGGTACCAGGGGACGGGAAATTGTCGGGGAGCATCTGCCGCGTGTTCTTGAGCTTCTTAATAAAGCCTTTGCTGATGAGTGGCTTGCCTATTACCAGTACTGGGTTGGCTCCAAGATCGTGCAGGGGCCGATGAAAGATGCGGTGATTTCAGAACTTGTATTACATGCTGCCGATGAGCTTCGGCATGCCGATATGATAACAGCAAGGATTATTCAGCTTGGAGGAACGCCCATTACCTCGCCTCGCGAGTGGTTTACTTTTGCGAACTGTGGATATGCCGCACCCGATGATCCCTTTGTAAAAAAGATTCTTGAGCAGAATATTTCCGGAGAGCAGTGTGCTATCAACGTTTATAACAGCATTATCAGTGAAATAGGTCTCAAGGATCCGGTTACCTATAATCTTGCTGTGCAGATTCTTCAGGATGAAGTTGAGCATGAAGAGGACTTGCAGGCGCTTCTGGAAGATCTCGGTGTTTTTCTTGTCCGGCAGTAGAGAAGTTTTTTTACGCAATAAAAAAGCCAGGTGTTTGCCTGGCTTTTTTATTGAAGAACAGAGTGTTGCGAATTAATAGCGGTCTCTTCTTGCCGGTCTTTCTTCGCGTGGTCTCGCTTCGTTTACCTTTATAGTGCGGCCTTTCAAATCTTTGTCATTCATTGATTCGATGGCTTCACGAGCTTCACTGTCGTTAGGCATGTCTACAAATCCGAATCCTTTGGAACGGCCTGAAAACTTGTCGGTAATGATGTTTGCGCTATCGACCTGCCCGAACTGGGAGAACGCGTCACGAAGATCATCTTCAGAAACAGTGTAAGGCAAATTGCCAATGTAAATATTCATTGTTAGTCTGAGTAAGCATGTGCATTGATAGAAAGATTCGCCGGCAAGTAACCAAGGCACAAATTACTTGAATAGCGATCAGCCAACCATTGGCTGATTTCTGAACACAATTTACCGTAATTAATAATGTATTTCAAAAAATAATTATAACCACAGCGAGAATACTTTGTTATGCTTCACGCCCTGAATGGGAGGGTCTGAACAGAGAGAGCGATTGATGATTCCCTTGACTTTCAATGCTGATGTTTCGAGTGTACATGCGAGATCTTTCGAAGAAAACACTCGAAATCCTACTTATTTGTAAAAAAATGCGACCTATTTTTTGTTTAGCATTAAAAAATAACTACATTTTTGTCGAAGACATTAATAATTAAGGTTTATGTAATTTTATTCAATCATGTTATGCGGAAAAAAGTTTTAACAACTTCGTTGTTCCTGCTGGCAGCTTCGCTGTTTTATGGAAATGCGTGGGCTGTCGATGAGGTGGTTACCGATAGTGGAACTACCTCCTGGATGCTTACATCTACAGCTCTGGTATTGCTTATGGTTCCGGGACTTGCCATGTTCTATGGCGGGCTTGTCCGCACAAAAAATGTGCTTGGCACCATGATGCACAGTTTTGCAGCAATGGTGATTATCGGTGTTCTCTGGCCTCTGGTTGGATATTCATTGAGTTTTGGTCCCGGCATTCTCGGCGGTTTTGTTGGATGGAATAATGACTATTTCATGCTGCAGGGGATCGATGAAACTATTATGCCTACTCATATTCCTGAGTACGTGTTTGCGATGTTCCAGGGTAAATTTGCGATTATTACCCCGGCTCTGATTGCCGGAGCATTTGCCGAGAGAGTTAATTTCAAAGGTTATGCCGTCTTTATTGCACTCTGGTGTATACTTGTCTACAGTCCGATCTGCCATTGGGTATGGGCTTCTGACGGTTTTCTTTTTAACCTTGGCGCTGCCGGAGCCATTGATTTTGCTGGAGGAACGGTTGTTCATATCTCTTCAGGTGTGACGGCGCTTGTTGCAGCTCTCTACCTTGGCAAACGACGCGGCTATCCTAAAAATGTCATGCACCCCAATAACCTTGTCATGACTCTTATCGGTGCAGGGCTTCTCTGGGTTGGCTGGTTCGGGTTCAATGCCGGAAGTGCAATTGCAAGTGATCTTGCAACTGCTCGAGCGCTGACGGTTACTCAGGTTGCCGCTGCTGCGGGAGCATTTACCTGGATGATTATTGAAATGTTTCAGCATGGCAAGGCAACCAGTCTCGGCGTTGCCTCAGGAATTCTTGCAGGTCTTGTTGCTATAACACCTGCCGCAGGCGTGGTTCAGCCTTCAGGAGCATTTGCGCTTGGAGCTCTTGCTGCAATCTTCTGTTACAGTGCGATTCTTTTGAAGAGCAAGCTCGGATACGACGACAGTCTTGATGCCTTTGGTGTTCACGGGGTTGGCGGTATTGTAGGCGCACTTGCCCTTGTGTTTTTCATTCGCCCGGCATGGATGGAGGCAGCAGCAGCAAAAGTCGGGGGTAGCTGGACGATTTGGCAGCAGCTTGGTGTACAGGCAACGGCGGTAGGCGTTACTATTGCATATGCTGCAGTCGTTTCCCTGATTCTGCTTTTTCTGGTTGAAAAAACAATCGGACTGCGTATCAATGAAGATGATGAAATGTCCGGTCTCGATCACAGTATGCATGGCGAGCATGGATACGGTCTTATCAACCTTAATTAAATCGGGAACATGAAACTGATAACTGCAATTATTAAACCGGAACGTCTTGATCATGTTCGTGAGGCTTTGATCCAGGCCGATATAACAAGAATTACCGTAAGTCGTGTTACCGGCCATGGCCGACAGGAGGATATTGATATCTACAGAGGTCAGAAAATAGCGCCAAATCTGATTCCGAAAATCAGGCTTGATATTGCTGTAAATGATGAGTTTGTTGATATCACCGTTGATACAATCATCAATGCAGCAGGTCATGGTGAAGGTGAGATCGGTGCCGGAAAAATCTTCATTACACCACTTGAAGAGTGCATTCGTATCCGCACAAAAGAGCGTGGCGGCAAGGCGATATAGTCAATCGTTGCTGATTACACAAAAAGCAGAAAGGGTCAGGAGGATTATCATCTTCCTGACCTTTTGGTGTTCACGGACTCACTGGTTTTAATGGTTCGGCGGGGGCTGGAAGTGGGACCGGAAGTAACGGAGGCAATCTCCAGTCGGGAAAGTAGGTATTCAGAAACGATTCAGCACTGAGGTCTCCAAGCTTTGCCGCCTGACGGAAGTCATCAAAGCGTCCGGCAAGATCGCCGGTTTTGCTTTTGGCGATACCTCTGTGAAAAAAGGCGCCAGCCATTTTTTTATCAAGTTCAAGAGCGAGAGTAAAGTCTGTAATAGCTTCGCTGTAAGCTCCGGTCATGTTATGAACCACTCCCCGGTTATAATAGCCGACAGCCTTGAAGTATGATTCACCGTATGCGATGACCATGGCATAGTCACTGATAGCCTGCGGGTATTTCTTAAGTCGCTGTTGAGCTGCTCCACGCATCTGGTAAGCCATGGCAAAAGCCGGATTGCTTTCAATCGCCCTGGAATAGAGCTTTATTGCGCCGGAAAGATCCCCTTTCTGATGCAGGGCAAACCCTTCATCAAAAAAGGTATTGGCTGATTCCGCATGGGCAATAAGGCCTGAATAAAGCAAACATGCCACAGTCAGAGATATGGCATACAAAATCCTTTTCATTAATCGTCCACTCAAAGGGGTCGTTGAAAAAAAAGAGAGAAGGCGCATAATTTTATTGCTGCACTTTCAATATCTGATACTTTTCGGGAATTTGAAGCTACTTTTTCAAGGTTGAGCCATCTACCGTAATCACTATGGTTTCCTTACTGATTCCCGAAAGCTTTTTCTATCTTGAAAAAACAGATCCTGAAAGCGCGGGATTCAAGGTTAAAACGATACTCGGAAATTATCTATACATTCATGTTCAGGATCAGTCTTGAGGAATTTGAAGGGCCGCTTGATTTGCTGCTTTTTTTTATCAAGCGTGATGAACTGGATATTTATAATATTCCCATTTCAAAAATAACTGCGGATTTTATCAGTTATATCAAGGATGTCAGGATCCTGAATCTTGAAATTGCCGCAGAGTTTATCTATATGGCCTCAATGCTGATGAGCATAAAGGCAAACATGCTGCTTCC
>JAAXXL010000100.1 GCA_013334485.1 Chlorobiaceae bacterium
CTGATCTCTATCTTCGCCTGATTGCTCAGGGGTATTGGCATTTTTCCTATTCTTGACATGGTATTCTAATGCTCTTTGACTTATGAATTAATAGATACGGAACAGGATTTCACCACCAACACCCTGAGCCCGAGCCTCTTTATCTGTTATAACACCTTTCGATGATGAAAGAATGTAGAGTCCAAGACCACCAAGATATTTCTTGATATCCTTTCCGTCATAAACACGACGGCCTGGCTTGCTGACCCTCGTTATCTCCTTGATCGCCGGATCACCCTGCGTTGTATACTTCAGGTCAACGCGGATAAAGGGAAACTTCTCGGTTGTAATGACAGTGAAGCTCTTGATATATCCTTTTTCGAGAAGCAACTGCGAGATATTCTCTCTGAGCTTCGAATAGGGAATATCGGTTGTTTTATTTTTTGCTCTCCCCGCATTTCTGATACGAGTGATATAATCTGCTATAGAATCCGTTACAGGCATAGCTAACGTTGGTTACTTTCGAAAATGAACAAATACCATTCTTTTTAAAACAGTCCGGCGAATTTACCAGCTTGCTTTTTTAACACCCGGCAACTTCCCCTCAAGCGCGAACTTGCGGAACATATGCCTGCACAATCCATACTTCTCATAGACACCTCTTCCACGACCGGTAAGCACACAACGGTTGCGAACCCTGGTTGCAGAACTGTCTCTCGGGAGCTTGCGAAGAGCTTCATAATCACCGGCTTTAAGCAACTCCTCACGAAGGACTGCATACTTCTCTACAAGCCTTTTCCTCTTCTCGTTTCTTGCTATAACGCTTTTCTTTGCCATCTGGTTTCTGAATTATTTAGTTGTTCTTCTTTTTGAATGGCATTCCAAGTTCCGAAAGCAGCACGTAGGCCTCTTCATCTGAAGCGGCGGAAGTGACAAAGCTGATATCCATTCCGGATATTCTCGGTACTTTATCAATGTCGATTTCCGGAAATATAATCTGCTCACGAACACCGATGGTGTAATTGCCACGGCCATCAAAACTTGTGTCGCTCAATCCGCGAAAATCACGGATTCTTGGAACGGCAAGACTTACAAAACGGTCGAAGAACTCATACATGGCTTTGCGACGAAGCGTTACACGGCATCCGATAGCCTGCCCTTCGCGAAGCTTGAAGTTTGATATTGCTTTTTTTGATTTACGTATCTGAGGCTTCTGGCCGGTAATCTGAGCCAGCTCCTGGATAGCAATTTCAAGCAGTTTAGGCTCAGCCGCAGCTTCACCGACACCGATATTGATAGATATTTTTTTCAGCCTCGGCACTTTCATCGCATTCTTGTACTCAAAGCGCTCAATAAGGTTCGGTGTAACTTTTTCCTTATAGAAGGTTTCAAGTCTTGCCAATGAAGGTGTTGCCGGTGTCGTCTCTTTGTTCTGGGCCATCGTATTCTTTATCAGTTTAGCAGGATGGTCTTGGTCATCCTGTCTTTAGTGGAAAAACTTAACTTTTCTTCACATTTGAAGCATGAATGGGAAACTCCCTTTCAATTATTGCTCCCTGCGGGTTAGTCTGCGTAGGACGCGTATGACGCTTCCGGATATTGACGCCTTCAACAATGACACGGGTTTTCAAAGGATATACCTTCAGGATCTTTCCGCTTTTTCCTTTATCATTGCCGCTGATAACGACTACAGTGTCGTTTTTTCTTACGTGCAGCTTTACCTTTTTAATCCCTGTTTTCATTTTTCACTTATATGATTGTATTCATAAAATCCGGAGCGGGAGACGAGACTCGAACTCGCGACCAACAGCTTGGAAGGCTGTGACTCTACCAACTGAGTTACTCCCGCCTGTGACAACTCAGAGAACCTCTGGTGCCAACGAAACGATCTTCATATATTTTCTGTCGCGAAGCTCTCTTGCTACTGGCCCGAAAATACGGGTACCTCTTGGCTCGCCCTGTGCATTAAGAAGCACAACTGCATTTTCGTCAAAGCGGATATAGGATCCATCCTTTCTTCTCTGCTCCTTGACACAGCGTACAACAACTGCTTTGCAGACATCCTTCTTTTTAACGACACCACCAGGTACAGCTGCTTTGACCGATACGATAATCTGATCACCCAATGAGGCATAACGCCTCCCGGTTCCACCGAATACATGAATGCAACGAACCTTCTTGGCTCCGCTGTTATCGGCAACAACCAGATTTGTTTCTTTCTGGATCATCCTGTTTCAAACTATGTTAAATGTATAAAAATCGACTCTTACCTGGCTTTTTCGATAATCTCTACCAACCGGCAGCTCTTTCTCTTGCTCAGCGGACGGCACTCTACAATTTTGACAAGATCACCGATTCCTGCCTCATTCTTCTCATCATGAGCCATAAGACGGGTGGTCTTCTTGAAATATTTCTTGTAGACCGGATGCTGAACCCTGCGCTCGACAACAACAACAATGGCTTTATCCATCTTGTCACTGACGACCTTGCCCATCCAGCTCTTTTTTCTTCCCCTTACCGCAGCATTCTGTTCCATAGATGCACTGCCTGTTTTATTTTCTTCCATGTAAGTAACCAGTTTTTTTGTTAGCCCTGCACTCAACCCTGAACCGCTTCGGCGGCTGCGAGTTGATGAAGCCGGGTTTTCATGCGAGCAATATCCCGCTTGGAATTGCGGAAAACCATCGGATTCTGCGGCTGCTCAATAACCTTATAAAAATTGATATCGGCAACACGGTCCTCAAGCTCCTTGATCATGTCGATCAACTCCTGCTTTCCCAATGCCGCTACTTCATACTTTTTCATAATATGTAACCCTCTTGTCGAATTAGTTGCTCGGTTAATCTTCGTAATCAGGACGGACAATAAACTTCGTCTTGATCGGCAATTTCTGTGCTGCAAGTCTGAAAGCCTCTGTGGCAACCTCTCTCGGCACACCATCAGCTTCAAACATGATTCTGCCTGGCTTGACAACTGCTACCCAGAACTCAGGATTACCTTTACCGGAACCCATTCGGGTTTCAGCCGGCTTCTTGGTTACAGGTTTATCCGGGAATATTCTGATCCAGATTTTACCATCCCTCTTCATGAATCTGGTCATTGCCACACGAGCAGCTTCAATCTGACGACTTGTAATCCATGCAGACTCAATTGCCTTTAAACCGAAAGAACCGAAAGTTACCAATGTACCACGACCGGAATTGCCTTTCATCCGGCCCCTCATTGTCTTTCTATATTTGACTCTCTTTGGCATTAACATACCGGCGACTCCATTCGTTTTCTGATTTGTTGGTACTTGTAATTAGTCTCGCTTGGTGCGGCGACGGCGTTTACTGTTACGACCATCACGGTTTCTTGCACCTGCATCACCACGTCTATCCTTGATTCTCTTCAGCTCATCCTCTTCAATAGCATCGATACGCTGTACAAGTACTTCGCCTTTATAAACCCAAACCTTGATCCCGATAGTACCGGCAATGGTATGTGCAGTGACACTTGCATAATCGACATTGGCACGAATAGTATGAAGAGGTATCTTACCCTCTTTGTACTGCTCTGCACGGGCAATTTCAGCGCCACCAAGTCGACCGGCACATCTGATTCGAACACCTTCAGCTCCGGAACGCATTGCCTGCTGTATAGCCTGCTTCATTGCTCTTCTGAAAGAGACACGATTTTCAAGCTGATAGGCAATGTTATCACCGATAAGCTGTGCTTCAATCTCGGGCTTGACAACCTCAATAACATCAATCTTTACCTCTTTGCCGGTAATACGGCTCAGTTCCTGTGAAAGATTGTTGATCTCTTCGCCTTTTCTTCCGACAACTGCGCCAGGACGGGCTGCATGAATATTGATCTTTACATGCTTTGTCGTTCTCTCTATAACGATACGAGCAATTCCGGCTCTCTCTCTTTTCAGTCTTGCTATAACATAGTTACGTATAACATGATCCTGTTTGATCTTTTCAGATATAACAGGGCTGTCATCATACCAGCGTGAGGTCCAGTCCCTTATAATTCCAAGCCTGAATCCAGTAGG
>JAAXXL010000055.1 GCA_013334485.1 Chlorobiaceae bacterium
GGCCTTCTCGGCGCCGGAGATGGCGTCAACAAAGGGTTTGAAGATATCATTGAGCTTGCTGAATCGTGCCGCTTTGCCGATTGCAGCCACACAGAGGAGTCGGACTGCGCGATTCTTTCGGCGATTGCGGAGGGTGAACTCAGTGAAGAGCGCTATGCAAATTATCTGAAACTCCGCAAAGAGTCGGAGTTCCATGAGATGTCGTACATAGAAAAGCGTAAAAAGGACAGGGCATTCGGACGCTTTATCAAAACCGCCAAGAAGAGTATGAAAAAATGAACACCAGGAATAGCGTTAAAGCAAAGAACAACTGAGGCTCAGGAATCTTTGCATTCCTTGCGTGTTTTGGTTTTTCTTTTAACTGTGATACTTTTAAGGTATATGTTTTCCTGTTTTTAAACCTAAAACCCTGGAGAATCATCATGCGGATTAAAGTTTTTCTGATCTCTCTTTTTCTTTTTTCCCTCTCGCTTTTTTCTCAAGGATATGCCGCAGAAAGGCCTCGTATAGGCGTGTTGCGGTTTACCAACAACACCTCAGCAGGCTGGTGGAGTGGAAGTGTAGGGACGGATCTGCAGGATATGCTTATTGCCGAGCTGGCATCGACGAACAGTTTTCGGGTACTCGAAAGGAAAGAGCTTGATTCAGTTTTACAGGAGCAGGATCTGGGAGCATCCGGAAGGGTCAACCCCAAAACAAGATCGAAGCTTGGAAAGATTACCGGAGCCAAATATCTGGTTGCAGCTACCGTTTCAGCCTTTGAGCAAAATACCAGCGGCAGCGGCGGCGGTCTCTCCTTCGGCGGCATCAGCCTCGGAGGAAAACAGGACAAAGCCTACATGGCTGTTGATCTGAAAGTCATAGAAGTTGAAACCGGCGAAATCTTTGACGCCCGGACTGTCGAAGCTACATCAAAATCCAGTGGCCTCAGCCTGGGAGTTTCAAGTGGCGGTTTTAATGGCAACCTTGGCCAGTACAAGAATACCCCTGTCGGAAAGGCAATCAGGGCTTGTATCATGGAGATAACCGAGTATCTGGAGTGCTCTATGGTAGAGGGCAAGGATAGTGGTTGCATGGATGAGTATAACGCAAAGGAGAGATCCCGAAGAGAGAAGACCAAAGGATCAATTCAGCTTGACTGATTGAGGATGTTACAAAGGGGCGGCTCACAAAGGCCGCCCCTTTGTTCACGATGGCCTTTACGATCAGTGAACTATCCGGACACAGAGGAGTCGCACTCTTGTGACTGCCGGTCGCTTGATTTGTTTACTTCTGACAGTACAAAAGCCGAGAAGATGACAACATCCTGCAGGAAGTGAATCCACCACGCCCAAAAAATGCCACCCGTCTCCACAACCGACTTTGCAAGCAGCCAGCCTAAAAATCCCGCCATAAAAGCGCCAACCACTCCGTTTGGCATTCCACGAAGGTGCGGCACACCAAACGCCACCGCAGAGAAGAGCAGAATAAAATTTCGGTCAAAGGAACCGTAGAGCGGCACAATAACGCCCATACGATAGATCATCTCTTCCGAGAAGGAGTTGGTGAGAGCAAACAACAGGATCCACGCTATGTATGGTACTGCCTGAGCCATTCGCCCAACAGACTTGCGATACTTCAAATAGATAAAAGCCGAGGTGACAAGAGTAATGAAAAAGGTAAAACTTGCACCGACGCCAAACCACGACTCGCCTTCAGCAATTCCAAGCCAGAAAACCTCTCCGGCAGGAGCCGAGATATTGCCTGGAGTAAAGAGTTGCGAAAGATTGGGCGCATTGAGCAGATAAACCCCTCCAAGCACCAACATCGCAACGACAAACAAAAGAGCCTGAAAGATCAGTTGCCGGTTGACGTATTCCAGATGGCTTAAAGAAAAGAGTGCGCGCCTCGTAAAGCGGCCAATGTTCAGAATTGCGACCGTCGCACAAAGTGTGATGAGAAGGGTTAGAAGAACGGACATGGATGTTTGTTGCTCGTTACGGGTTGCTGGCCTATATCATGAGAATACAGAACAAAACACAAAATGAAAAGAGCCTCCGAATGCCCGCAGGCATGAAAGCTCACGAACCGGAAAGAGTTTACCCACTTTGGCCATTCGGGATGGTCAACGAATTATTGCTGAAGTTTTGTTGTTCATACTTTGAATTATAGAGTGTTCTGTTGACGATCACGGTTCAAACAGGATTTGAATTTCATGAAATCAAGGATCACAAGCTTGCTGACTCTCATGGTCGGCCTGACCGTTGTGGAAGTTCCGGCAACAGGGCTACAGCAAAACCTCTCTGCTGAACCGCTGCTAATACAACGCACGAACACCCTGCCCATGGCAGCCTTCCGCAAGGGCTCTCTTGACCGCCAGAAAACACGGGAACTTGCTGATGCCCTGCTCAAAGCCGGGCGATTCCGTGATGCAGAGGAGGTGCTCCGAAAACTGCTGGTGTGGTTTCCAAAAGATGAGGATATCCAGAGAAAAGCGATCTGGGCCTATGAAGGGCAGGAGCAACCGCAAAAAGCCCTTCCCATTTATGACCGACTTCTTCAGCTCCACCCGAATGATGCGGTGCTGAGTGTTGCCGCAGCAAAAACCTCTGAATGGGCCGGAAACCGCCAAAAGGCGCTCCGCCTCTATAGCGGGGTTATTGCTGCCGGTCGGGGAAACAACACCATTAACGCTGAATATGCCGATCTGCTCGTTCTCGACAGACAATTTGAACCGGCAGTAACCCGGTATCGGGAGCTCTGGAGAGCAGGCAAACTCCAGAGAAAGCAGGCGGTCTCGTTTGCCAATGCACTCATGACGATGAAGGAGTCGGCTGAAGCCGCTGCCGTGATTACAGCCCTTGCCAAAAGCTATCCCGATGACACCGAGGTGCTTCAGGCTGAGGCCGAACTTGCTTACTCCCGCAAAGAGTATGCTCGTGCCTCTGCTCTTTACCGAGAACTGATCACCAAAAAGCCTGAACTCCCCCTCTTTTATCTCCGGCTGGCCGGTATGGCAATGGCAGCGGGTAACTATACCGAATCGATCAAGGTATGCCGCGAGCTTCTGCAAATTCATGCCGATAACAGCGATGCGCTGCTCCTGATTGCACAACTCTCAAGCTGGCAAAGGGATTACGACACCTCCCTTGCCACCTACGACCGGCTGATCGCTGCAAATCCCTCACCTCTCTACTATCGCGAAAAAGCACGGGTACTGGGATGGATGACCCAATACGAAAACGCGCTTGCTGAATATGATAAAGTCATTCGGATCTATCCGGAAAACAGTGCTCTTAAAGCAGAAGCCGCTGCCAAACGGGAGTACTACCGTCATGCTTACCGCCATACGCTCCAGGCCTATCAGCTCTGGCTTGAAGCTGAACCACTTCACCCTGAAGCACTCTTTGACCTTGGTCAACTCTACATGCAGCAGGGCAGATGGAGCGATGCCGCTTCAACCTATGACGAACTGCTCGCAGCACTCCCCGATCACCAGATGGCCATATCCGCCAGAGAGAAAACAAAGCAGTACGTATCCCTGACACAGGCGGAGAGCGGAGCTGAATTCTTTAAAGCGATAAGTGGAGGGCGACTTACCGACGTAGCGTTCTCCGGCTACTACACAACCTTCTCCCGTCAGGTGCATGACAACCTCTCGCTCTTTATGAAGCTCGACAGCAGGTTCTATCATTTTGATGAAATCTCTCTGACCCCGATAAGCCACGCTATGACCATCGGCATTGAATACCGTAACCAGCCTATTATTCTTTTGCGTGCGGCTTCCGGCTGGCGTCAGAACTCTGATGGATTGAAGGATAGTCAAACCGGATACGCCGAGGCGATCAGCACCCCGGTTGACAATCTGCATCTCGGCATCGGGTTCCACCGTGAAGAGGTAATACAGAACGCCACAACATACCGGAACCATCTTCAGACCAGTCGCTGGCAGGGCCGGATAGTCTATGACGGCTATCATCGCTGGTATGCCGGGGCTGATTATGCACTTGACCTCTATTCCGACGGCAACGCGCTTGTAACCGCCGGAGCGGATCTGACTGCGCGCCTGCTCTATGACCCGGAACGGCTGAACATAAGCTACCGGATACAGGAGTATGCCTTCAACGAGCGTCGTACTACCTATTGGACTCCCTCATCATTTGTCACGCATACGGCAGGCATTGAATGGCGGCATCATTTTCAAAATGCGGAGCTTTTTCAGGGTGGAAACGACAGCTATTTCTCGTCGGCTTTCCGACTGAGTCTTGAGCCAGGAGGCAATGTATCACACCAGGTTCAGGCCGGGTTCCACCATGACTGGAGCCAGCACTTCTCCTCGTCGCTGGAATATCAATACACGTGGGATACCTCTGCATCGATCTATCAGGACAGACGACTGAAATCCGAATTTTTATGGCGTTTTTAAAAACCGCTTCCTGACTGAACGACACCATGAAGCAGAAACAGAGATCAAAATTATTTGTGCTCCAGATCGTGGTGCTGTTAATCATGCTCACCCTCTATCTACTGGCCCGCACCTTCTCTCTTTACCACTCGAGGGTCAACATCTTCGAGCAGGTATTTGCTATGCTCTTTTTTTTCGCTGAAGCCTTTCTCATGGTTCATTCGTTCGCTTTTTTCCTCAACATTCTCCGCGATCAAAAACCGGTCACAGAGCCGCCTCAAAAAGAGCCCGGAGAGGATGCCTCAGTAGCAATTGCAATTCCGGCCCGGCACGAACCTAAACACATTGTTGCTGATACCCTATTGACCTGTATCAATCTGGAATACCCAAACAAGAGAATCTATCTGCTTGATGACTCGTCAATTGAGCAGTATAAACAGGAGGCCAGAGAGCTTGCCGAGGAGTATGGTGTAGAGCTCTTCACCCGTCCGAACAACCGGGGGGCAAAGGCCGGTCTGATCAACGACTTCATGGCAACCATGAAGGAGAAATATATTGCGGTGTTTGATGCCGACCAGAATCCGATGTCGCAGTTTCTCGATAAAGTGCTTCCCTTTCTTGAGGGTGACGAGAGGCTTGCTTTTGTTCAGACCCCACAATTTTATACCAATACAGAGGTCAGTCCGGTAGCGCTCGTGGCCAATGCCCAGCAAGCTGTTTTTTTTGAGTATGTCTGTGAAGCAAAATCCTCCCATGACTCAATGTTCTGCTGCGGAACCAATGTCGTAATCCGCCGGAGTGCGCTTGAGGATGTAGGAGGATTTGAAGAGGATACGGTTACGGAGGATTTTGCAACCTCGCTGAAACTGCACAGGAATCAATGGAAGTCGCTCTACTACAACAAAGCCTTCACCTTCGGAATGGCTCCCGAAGATCTGGGCTCCTATTTCAAGCAGCAGAGCCGATGGGCCATGGGCAGTTTTCAGCTCTTCCGGAAACTCCTCCTGCTCTTTATCACCAACATCAAAGCGATAAGGCCTATCCAGTGGTTTGAATACGCGCTCAGCTCAAGCTACTACTTTATCGGGTGGGCTGATCTCTTCCTGATGGCAGGACCGATCATCTATATTTTTTTTAACATCCCCTCCTTTTTTATGTCCCCGGAGGTCTATCTGTTAATCTTTGTCCCCTATTTTCTGCTCTCTTTTATGGTTTACTACTCCAGCATGAGAGAGAAAAACTACTCTGCACGCAATATTTTCAAGGTGCAGATGTTGAGTATGATGACGATGCCGGTCTATGTCTGGGCATCCCTGCAGGTACTTTTCAACAGAAAAAAAGGGTTCCAGATTACATCCAAGGAGGGGGGAAGAAGTGTTCCCCTGAGAACACTCGCCATACAGCTTTCATTATTCGTCGTACATCTCTTTGCCCTGAGCTGGGGAGCCGTAAGGTTTTATCATGAACCGACAGCAGCAATTGCCCTTAACATGGTATGGGTAGCGCTGCATGCTCTCATGTTCGGATCGATATTTTACTTCAACCGAAAATGAAAACTCTTTTTCCACTTCTGCTCCTCTCTCTGTTGCCGCTTCTTCCGGGAAGTTGTTCCGCTGCGCCAGTCAATCCCGAAGAGATCGTTCGCGGTTCATGGGCTCATTATAAACGAACCTTCATTATGCAAGGGCGGGTGGTCCGCCCGCAAAACACTAATGATACAGTCTCCGAAGGTGAGGCCTACGCCATGCTCCGCGCTGTGCTGATGAACGACAAAAAAACCTTTGACGAATGTCTTGCATGGAGCGAAGCAACACTTTCACGCAAAGAGTCGCATGGCGACAATCTGCTCGCATGGCATTTTGAAAACGGCAGGGTAAGCGATTCTACTTCAG
The DNA here is from genome assembly GCA_013334485.1 of Chlorobiaceae bacterium. GTDB lineage: Bacteria > Bacteroidota > Chlorobiia > Chlorobiales > Chlorobiaceae > Chlorobium. Next base: position 6,277 of record JAAXXL010000055.1, read on the forward strand.
CTTCTGACGCCGATATCGATTATGCATACAGCCTTCTGCTCGCTCACCGCGCCTGGCAGGAGTCACGCTACCTCGACCTTTCCCGAACAGTGCTCCAGAGTATTCTTGACAAAGAGAGTGTGCTTGTGAACAACAAGCTCTATCTCCTTCCCTGGCCGGTCGGGAAAGGCGGCAGCACTCCTGAGACTGTTCCCCAGAACCCATCCTATTATGCCCCATCGCATTTCAGACTCTTTTATGAGGTCACCGGAGACAAACGGTGGATTGAGCTGGTCGATACTACATACGAGCTGCTCGGGCGCCTTCAGAAGAGCAGCGAAAAGCCGGGTCTGGTACCCGACTGGTGTGCACTCGACCTGCAGGGAAATATTATCCCTATGCAGGGTAAAGCGAACGGATATGGGTGGGATGCCGTAAGAGTGCCGTTACGGATTGCCGCAGATTATTATCTCAACAATGATCACCGGGCACTCAAAGTACTGCGCCGGTTTTCAGGATTTTTCGAGCAGGAGTTCAGAGAAAACGGCAAAATTGCAAGTGGTTATTCCGGTAGCGAATCAACAAAATCGCCCATGGAAAACCCGCTCTTCTATGCGGCAGCCTATGCAGCAACAGAGGCGGCAGACTCACCGATCGCGCCGGAAATGCTGCACCGTCTCCGGAATTATATTCACCAGAACAGTGATGAATGGTACTACAACGAAGCTGACGACTACTATGTAAACAGCCTTGCATGGCTGGCAGAATATTTCCAGATAACAAAAAAAACACCCACCACCAATGATTGAAAAACCTGAATTGATCAAAAAGCTCAAGATGGCTGCGCTCTCTGAGGAGGCTCTTGTTGCACTGATTACAAAACACCTGAGTATAGCGCTCAATCAGTCAAGCCTCGATGGGGAGGTACTGGGTAAACTACGCTACCTTATGGACATCCTGAAAGAGGATTCAATACTCCATGAAGCCATGCTCAACAGCCTTGTTGTTTCAATATCAAACAGCGATACCAATGTATACTAATGAAGATCTGAGAGGTTTTTTCGACTCACTGGGCAGGTATGAAAAACTGCAACGTGATGTTGTGCGAACCATTGCCGAGAATGTTGAGGATCAGACGGTCAAACAGACTCTGTTACGAATATCATCGGATGAGCAGCGCCACATGGATATCGTGCAGCAGATGATTGATCTTGTGTTTATAGAATAAAATCAATTCAAATCAGAGGGAAAGCGCTTGAAATGCTTTCCCTCTTTGAGCTGCAAAACAATTATTTCCCAAAAGGCTGCGGAGCCGGAGTGGTATCGGATGAAGGCGGGAGCTGAGGCAGTTCGAATTTCGGCTGATCACCGGTCAAACTCTTCAGGAATGCCACAAGCGAAGCATTCTCCTCCGGAGTGTAGGTTTTGCCGAGCTGAATCTGACCCATTACCTCGACGGCTTTCGAAAGTGTTGGCGCACCGCCATCATGGAAATAGGGATAGGTAAGCTCAACATTCCGCAGGGTTGGCACCTTGAACTTGAAACGATCAGCGATATCTTTGGTTACCGCTATACGCCCGACCACCTTGCTTTTGGTCATAAACGGAGTCACAACACCCATTTTCTGGAATGAATTCCCTCCAAGCGCCGGGCCGTTATGACAGTTTGTGCAACCACTGCTCTTGAACAGTTCATAACCGGCAAGCTCCTCTTTGGTGATTGCTGCATCATCACCATTCAGCCACTTGTCAAAACGGGCATTGGGCGTAACAAGCGTCTCTTCAAACGCAGCTATGGCTGTTGTCACTTTGTCGATATCAATGGTATCAGCATTGAACACCTGTTTGAACTCATCCACATAGGCAGGAATGGATTGCAGCACCGCAACGGCAAGGTCGTGCGTAAATGACATCTCACCCGGATTGCCTATCGGCCCGCCAGCCTGCTCCTTGAGGTCTTTGGCCCGTCCATCCCAGAACTGCGCCAGATTCATGCCGGAATTAAGCACGGTTGGCGAATTGATAGGCCCCTGATTCCACTTGTGGCCGACAGAGCTTTTCAGATTGTCGCTGCCTCCCATGCTGAGGTTGTGGCATGAGTTGCATGAAATAAATCCTGATTTTGAAAGCCGGGGATCAAAAAAGAGTTTTTTTCCCAGCTCAACCATTGCCTGGTCAGCAACTTTCGGCACAGCAATCGGAGTGACCGGTTCACCGGTTCTCGGCTGAAGCATGGGCGCTGCAGGCAGAACAGCAGCAGATGGTGCCGGTTGTGGCTCTTCTTTCTTGCTACAAGAGGTGACAACTCCAGCAACGAGAAGCGTTACGGCAAGGATGTGAATTTTCATGGCATCGTTCCGGATAAATTATCAAAAGTTCTACTCATCAGCAATCAATACCGAATCGCTGTACTTCGAATTATAAAGTACTTTTTTTCAAGATGAATCAGGCACAATTCACACTGAATTGAATCAACATAAAAACTGGAAAAGATGTTGTTACGTCTTGCCGGGTATCAGGGATTATATCCGCTTCGCCATGAGCCAACCGCTGATAGAGTCTGCTACCTCCTTCCATTCCGGAGTCGCGATTTCATGATGCTCATATTAATAGAAATGCCCTGACGATGTAAATTACGCTGGGCATTCCTCGTAGGTGTGGCAGGCCAAAGGCTGTAGCAAAGTTTGGTATCTTAAACCGACATTTATAACCGCCGTAGATGTGCACCTCTTGTCAAAAGTCACTCCGGCATCCAGTCACGAGCACCGTGAATAACCCCGGTAATCCATACTTCATTATTTGCGATACGATACATAATACGGTAGGCGCCATAGATCACTTCACGACAATCGGAATGCCGGATCTCCGGAATTATACGACCAGAAAAAGGATATTTTTGTAATCGGTCGGTTGCTGCAAACAATCGTTTGACAAACAATGAGGCCAACTCCAATGAATCTCTTGCTATGTATTCCGCAATAGACTCAACATCTGCAAGGGCTGATGGAGCCCAGATCACGCTCACTTCAGCCATTTCTCCAGCTTCTTCTTTGCCTCCACCTGCGAAATTCCCTTCCCCTCGCGAATCTCTTTTTCTGCATCAGAAAACTTGATATTCACATACAGGGCATGAATAATCTCATCCATTGAGACATCATTCGGCAAAGAATCTATTACCTGTTTCGCAGTTTCTTTATTAGCCATAACTTTTCTCCCATCACATATTTTACAATATTAATCACAACCCAGCCGCCTTATGATCTATTATTGACACTTCTAATCTTCTTCTGTGATTTCAGCAACCTTCATAAAATGCCGGAGAAGTCCTATTTTCAAATCATCATTTCCATGAACAGGTACTGATATTCTGGCTAAATTTCCGGGCTTCATGTCGGCATGATGACTACCGTTTATCCGAACCAAAAGCCACCCTCTCTTTTCAAGAAGCCCTACAAAATGTTTTCCTGAAATGGATTTCACACCACAAGCTCCATGACCCTGTCATTTCCGATAATTTCAATTTTTTCAAGATCAACAGAAAGACAAGCATCAACGGCTTCATGCAAATTTGTTAACAGTTCTTCTATTGTTTCACCCTGGGTGGCACACCCTTGAATCGCAGGAACCTCCACCCAAAAACCGCCTTCTTCGGCTGAATGTATAATAACTGTTAACGATGCTCACGTTAATTATACGGTTTATTGCCAACGGCTCCAAAATGTTCGGCTGCGCCAGCAACCGCAAGACCGGGTTTTTGTTTTGTGAGGGGCTTTGGGTACCTTGACAGGTTCAAAATCCCTATTATTGGGCTCTAAATGGCCTGTTAACCGTCGTGAGCAATTTGAAGATTATTGAACTACGAAACAGATGAAATTACACGCAATTGTGCCAGGAAAACCATCCAACTGCTCTCTTCGTCCTTGCAGTCCCTGAAGTCCTTGTGCTCCTTGATCTTTTTTCAGAGCGCCGCTCAACGAAGCTATCGAAGCGCAGAACAGGTTAATGAAGTTTCTACACCGATGAAATTCACCCTATTACAGACCGACCCCCGTTCAGCCGCACGGTGCGGTGTGATCAATACCGCTCACGGCGCCATACCAACTCCGGTTTTCATGCCGGTTGGCACCAGAGCCAGCGTTAAATCGGTTGAACCGCACGAGCTTAAAGAGAGTAAAGTCCATATTATTCTCGCCAACACCTACCATCTCTACCTGAAACCCGGCAACAATATCATCTTCAAAGCCGGAGGTGTCCATAAATTCATGAACTGGGACGGCCCGCTCCTCACCGACAGCGGCGGCTACCAGGTCTACTCGCTCTCCGATCTGCGCAAAATCAGCGAAGAGGGGGTGATCTTCAAGTCGCACCTTGATGGCTCCATGCAGCAGTTCACCCCTGAAAATGTAGTGGATACACAGCGCATTATCGGCAGCGACATCATAATGCCGCTCGACGAATGCCCGCCCTCCATGGCTGAAAAGGAGTATATCCGCAAATCAGGAGAGCTCACCATCCGCTGGGCAGAACGGGCGAAACAAGCGTTCAGCTCAACCTCACCGCTCTACGGGCACGAACAATACCTGTTCGGCATCACGCAGGGAGGCATTCATGACGATCTGCGAACGGTATCCATAAAAGCCCTCGTCGATATGGATTTTGACGGCTACTCAATCGGCGGCATGGCGGTCGGCGAACCTGCTCCGGAGATGTACCGCATTCTGGAGCTTTCGCACACCCTTTTGCCGGAGAAAAAGCCCCGCTACCTGATGGGGGTAGGCACACCTGAAAACATCCTGAATGCAATTGAGCGGGGCGTTGACATGTTCGACTGCGTTATCCCGACCCGTGAAGGGCGTAACGGCAGGGTCTATACCCGTCAGGGCAAAATGAACCTCCGCTCCGCCAAATACTCCACCGACTTCTCCTCAATAGATGAAGGGTTCGATAACGACGTTTGCCGCAACTACTCCCGCGCCTATATCCGCCACCTCCTGAACGTCGGAGAGATACTCGGCCTCAAGCTCTGCACCCTGCAGAACATCTCGTTTTTCATGTGGCTTACCGCAACCGCCCGTACCCATATCCAGCAGGGCTCGTTCCTTGAGTGGAAGGAGGATTTTCTGAACAGATTCAATGACAATGACAAAGCATAACGTATTTCTCTTGAGCCTCGGCTGCTCAAAAAACACGGTCGATTCCGAACGGCTCATGGCGCAGGCCGAAGCCTCCGGCATCACCTTTACCGAAACGGCTGACGAGGCCGATACCATTCTCATCAACACCTGCGCATTCATTGAGGATGCCAAGGAGGAGTCGATTGCCGAAACTCTTGCCGCCATCGGTAAAAAAACCGAAGGAAAGGTGCAGCGTGTCTACATGATGGGGTGCCTCCCGGAGCTCTACCGTAAGGAGCTTCACGAAGAGATGGAGGAAGTTGACGGAATTTTTGGTACCCGCGAACTTCCTGAAGTGCTTGCAGCTCTCGGAGCAAAGTATCGCGAGGAGATCTATGACCGCCGTTCGCTCCTCACCCCTCCCCACTACGCATATCTCAAGATAGCCGAAGGGTGCAACCGCGCCTGCTCCTTCTGCTCAATCCCAAAAATCAGGGGTCGCTACATCAGCCAGCCGCCAGAGCAACTGCTGCGTGAAGCCGCACTGCTGAAAAACGCCGGAGTGAAGGAGCTGAATGTAATTGCTCAGGACATCAGCCTCTACGGCTACGACCTTGAGGGCAAAACCATGCTCAACGACCTTGTGCTCCGCCTTTCGGATATGGAGTTCGACTGGATCCGGCTCTTCTACGCCTATCCGGTCGGCTTTCCGCTTGAAGTGATCGACACCATGCGGGATCGGTCGAACATCTGCAACTATCTCGATATTCCATTGCAGCACTGCAACGACCGCATTCTTCGCTCAATGAACCGCGGAATAAACAAAGCTGAGACCATAAAGCTCATCGAAACCATACGCGAGAAAAACCCCGACATCCGGCTTCGAACCACCATGATTGCCGGATACCCCGGTGAAACCCGTGAAGAGTTCGAGGAGCTGTTGCAGTTTGTCGAAACTGCCCGTTTCGACCGGCTCGGCTGCTTCCCTTACTGCCACGAGGAGCACGCCCCATCCTACAAGCTCGAAGAGAGCCTCTCCCTGGAGGAGAAACGCGAGCGGGTAGCAGAGCTGATGGAGCTGCAGGAGTCTATTTCGGCAGAGAACAACCGGGTATTCGAGGGTAGGACCCTCAAGGTGCTGATCGACCAGATTGAAGGCGACACCGCTCTCGGCCGCACAGAGTATGACGCACCCGAAGTTGATAACGAGTGCGTACTCGATCTCAATAACCAGCCGGTTACAGTCGGCTCATTCTGCATGGCTGAAATCACCGACAGTGCCGCCTATGAGCTGCATGGAAGGGTGCAAAAGGCGCTTTAGTATCAATGCAAATGGATAGTGACCATGGCCATCCGCTATATCAAATCATCTGCACCGGCTGACACCCTCTCAGAAAAGGTGCTCAGCCGGATCCACAGGGAGTTCGGAGCGGAGGTTGAGCCCTTTACCCTGCACCTGCCGGTTCCGGAACTGCTTGCAGGAGTCTGGATCGCAACCCGCGAAACACTGCTTGCCGGGAGCGGACGCAGGGACGCAAAGGAGGTGGTTGCCGCTGCGGTCTCAGCACTCAACCGCTGCCCCTACTGCCTTGACGCGCACAGCATCATGGTGCTTGAGTCCTCAGGCCTTGACTACTCCAAGGCTCTTGCAGATGGAGATTCTGAACAGATAGAAGATGAGTTCCTCCGTGAGGTTGCCGAATGGGCAAGAGCAACCCGCACCCCCGGTTCACCGCTTCTTGCCACACCGCCATTCACTACCAAAGAGGCACCGGCCTTCATCGGCACAGCGGTTATTTTTCACTACATCAACCGGATGGTCACCATTCTGCTCGGCAGCTCTCCCCTTCCCTTTACCAGCGGTCTCCCCAAAAAGGTAGCGATGCAGATGGCCGCATGGTTTTTCGGAGGAGCTATCCGTATTTCGAAAGAGCCGGGCGCCTCCCTGCCGCTACTTCCGGAAGCGGCACTGCCGGATGATATGCTGTGGGCCGAACCATCTCCGGTGATCTCCGGAGCATTTGCCCGCTTTACAAGCGTCATCGAAAAATACGGCGAGCTTGCGCTATCGGCTGATGTGCGAAAAGCAGTGGCTACCACAGTTCAGAACTGGGAGGGCCGTGAGCCGGATATGAATAACCTGTGGTGTGAAGAGGCCATCGCCCAACTGACGGAAACGGATAAAGCTGCCGGACACCTTGCGCTCCTGACAGCACTGGCCCCTTACCGTGTTGACGAATCTGTCATCAATGCATTCACGTCAAGCTTCCCCGGTGATGACCGGCTCATTGCCGCTCTTGCGTGGAGCAGCTTTACCGCAGCAAGAAAAATTGGCTCATGGCTTTAAAACACTTCAGGAAAGTCCTTCTCGTGAGCTTGTGAGGTAATCATCCTTTAACTGCACCTGAAATGAAACAGGAGTCAGCTTCCCTGAAGAACTGTAGTGAGAGATCAAATTGTAATCCTCCGTAGAGAGTTATTTGACTTACTAAACCACGTCACCTAATGCTATCTAATTGATATTATTGGTTTTAGATGATTTGATTCAGGGAGTTAGTTGAAGCTGTTATGTACGTCCCGGTGTTTGGGTGGATGGGGGCGGAGGGTTAGGGAATGGTGAAATGATGCTTGAGGACCGTTCATCAGCAAGTCGAATATACGGTGACGATACGGCACGAGATTCCTTGAAAGTGAGCAATCAGCCTCTTTTTTCTTGCTGCGGACAGCATTGGTGAGGATATTGGGCAAACGCTAAAACTTTGCATTTGATGGTTTCAATATAGGACGTAGACTAATCGTTATCGTTTACTCTGCATTCAACTCACTGTTTTCATTGAGTGATGATATTCCTTTCCGGTCAGCCAGATTTGCTTCAATCATCCTCCGTTCTTTTTCAATCTCCAACTTTAGCTCCTCCTCCGTGGGAAGGAATTTGAGGTATTTTGATGCAAATATCTGTTTACTCTCATGTAAAACCGAATACTTGGCAACAGCCTCGCTCTTGTCAGAGCAAAGAATCAGACCGATGGTGGGATTATCACCTTGCACTTTAAACTGATCTTCAAACAAACGAACATAGCCGTCCATCTGCCCCACATCCTGATGTGTAAGCTTGCCAAGTTTCAGTTCAATCAACAAAAAGCACTTCAAAATGAAGTTGTAGAAGACCAGATCCACATAAAAATCATCGTCGTCAAAACGAATATGTTTTTGGCGGGCAACAAAAGAAAATCCTTTACCCAATTCCAGCAGAAAGAATTGCAGATTCCGAATAATGGCATTCTCCAGTTCGCTTTCATGCAGATTCGGGTCATCGGGCAAGTCAAGAAACTCCAATACCATGGGCGATTTCAGCACATCAACCGGACTGATTTTTTCACCGGGTAACCGTTCGCGATTTCCTGTCAGAAGCCCCTGTTCGCCATGATGAGTAATAATCCGCTCATAATAGGAGGTTTGTATCTGCCGTTCCAGTTGCGTTTTACTCCAGCCACACTCAATGGCTTCCCGCTCATAAAATTCCCGTGCAGAAGGTTTCGAGACTCTCATCAAAGCACGGTAGTGCGACCATGAAAGTTGCGGAGAAAAACATGTAGGGAGTTGGCCCCCCGTCGGGAGGCTTTTTTGCTGCTCTCTCAATTCTCCACCTGGCGGGTGGGGAATTACCATTCGATCAGCATATACCAGAAAGAACTGCCGAAAATACCAGAGATTGGTCGTAGAATATCCTTTACCATACTGTTCACTCAGTTGCTGCGACAGCGTTTCTATGACCTGCTTCCCATACACAGCACGCTCTTTGCCACCCTGTATCTCTACAACTATCTCCCGGCCAATGAGCAAATAAGCCGTTACCATATTGGTATTGACTGACTGCACCACATTGGAGCGAGCCTGTTCAAGAATCTGGACAACTCTATCAAAAAGGGTTGCTCCGGTTGTCATTTCATGATCCATCATTACCGCCTCAGATTGATTTCACTTCAGTTCAACGAGCCAACTGCCTGAATAGCCACTCACATCGTTTTTAAACATCTCGGTTGAAAAAGTGGTATCAGGGAACTCAACTCGCAACTGGTTATAGACGTGGTTCTGCCGATTTCGAACACGTTTTCCGATCAACATTGAACAATAAACAATACGTCATTCGGCCTACATGTGCAATGTAAATAAGTGTTCAATGTTATTCCGAAGTAGCCTGCATTATTCGCATCGAATCGACTTTTAGCGATGCCTGACAGGAGTAATGCATCAATCCAGTCAGAAAGGGCAACTGTCTGGCTCGGATCGTCGATGAAGCACATAGTGAAAGTAAAAATCCTTTAACTGCACCTGAAATGCAACAGGAGTCAGCTTCCCTGACAAGCTGTAGTGAGAGATCAAATTGTAATCCTCCGTAGAGAGTTATTTGACTTACTAAACCACGTCACCTAATGCTATCTAATTGATATTATTGGTTTTAGATAATATTATGGCGGAAATTAGTTGAAGCTGTTATGTACGTCCTAGCGTTTGGGTGGATGGGGGCGGAGGGTTAGGGAATGGTGAAATGATGCTTGAGGGCCGTTCATCAGCATGTCAAATATGCGGTGACGATACTGCACGAGATTCCTTGAAAGTGAGCAATCAGCCTCTTTTTTCTTGCTGCGGGCAGCACCGGAGGGGCTATTGTGTAATCGGGAATAATTTGTGCTTGATAGTTTCAATTTATGAAATCCCCTAACAGAAACCATCAAGGCTGTCCTGCATGCCCTTGGCGTTAAACTGACTGTTGTTCCTGAGCAGAGCATGTGATGTGCTGATTCTGCAATGGAGAGGCTACTCCCGGGAATCCGTTCATCACCTTGCTATTTCAGCTCCCCCTCACATATTATGCTGACTGAATCTGTATTGTGAGCAATGTAAGAATATACACGAACTTCTTCTCTTATTACACAACGTTATATAGTGCTTGAACTCAGATGGGCACGATTCATAATATCCTGTTGTAATATTAAAGGGAGTCAATTGAGTTGTAACCCTTTGAAAAGGAGGATGTTATGCAATCAGAACCTGAAAGACTGGC
>JAAXXL010000056.1 GCA_013334485.1 Chlorobiaceae bacterium
CTGCACATTGAAAACCGGGAACTGTTTCTCGACCGCCTGAAAACATTTTTCAACAAGCAACAACCATCCTGATATGAGCGCTGTAAACTGGATACCGGCCGGTGAATTTACCGACATTCTCTACCATAAAGCCGAAGGGATCGCCAAAATCACCATCAACCGCCCTGAAAGACGCAATGCATTTCGTCCCCAGACGGTTGACGAGATGATCGAAGCCCTTCAGAACGCTCGCAATGACCAGGAGATCGGCGTGGTCATCCTGACCGGTCAGGGAGATCTGGCATTCTGCTCCGGCGGCGACCAGAAAATCAGGGGGAACGCCGGTTATGATGACGGTAAAGGGGTCAACAAGCTCAACGTGCTCGACTTCCAGCGTGACATCCGCACCTGCCCGAAACCTGTCATCGCCATGGTTGCAGGCTACTCTATCGGTGGAGGCCATGTGCTCCATATGCTCTGCGACCTTACCATAGCAGCCGAAAATGCCATCTTCGGCCAGACCGGACCGAAAGTCGGCTCTTTTGATGGCGGATGGGGTGCAAGCTACATGGCTCGCCTTGTCGGACAGAAAAAAGCCCGTGAGATCTGGTATCTCTGCCGCCAGTACAACGCTGCAGAAGCCCTTGCCATGGGACTCGTCAACACCGTTGTACCGCTCGATCGACTTGAAGAGGAGACGGTAAAATGGTGTCGAGAGATCCTTGCCAACTCACCGATGGCCATACGCTGCCTCAAAGCTGCGCTGAATGCCGACTGCGATGGACAGGCCGGCCTGCAGGAGCTGGCAGGAAATGCCACCATGCTCTACTATATGAGTGAAGAGGGGCAGGAGGGAAGAAACGCGTTTGTTGAAAAACGCAAGCCGGACTTCAGCAAGTTTCCCAAAAGACCATGAAAGCCTCGCATGTAACACTCTACCGGTATAGCATACCATTCACGGAACCGGTAACCGTCAAAGAAGTCAGGCTTCTGCATAGAGAGGGGATCATTCTTGCTCTCAGAAGCCTGAGCAGTGGCAAGACCGCATACGGCGAAATAGCCCCGCTTCCCGGACTGCACAAAGAGCTGTTTCAATCCGCAGAATCCCAGTTGATTGAGCTGCTGGCAAAACATAACTTTGCTGCTGCCCAAATAATGCAGGAAGATCTCTACCCTTCAGTACGTACCGGTCTTGAAATGGCTATGATCAACCTTGAAACCTCCGATAAAGGTGCTTATTTATCGTGGTTTCCTCCGGAGAAAAGGGCTAAATTTGTTCCGGTCAATGCCCTGCTCTTCGGCGACAGTGCAAAAATCCTTGAACGGGCAGAGATGCTCTTCAAGCTTGGATACCGGACCTTCAAGCTTAAAATATCCGCAGGAAAAACCGACGACGCCCTGCGAAGCATTGAAGCGCTGCACCGAACCTTTGGCGAGCAAATCGAACTTCGGCTTGATGCCAATCAGTCGCTCCTCTTGGAAGAGGCACTCTCTTTTGCAAAAAGCACCCCTCCGGGGAGCATCACCTATATCGAGGAGCCTTTGCTGGAGGCTGAGCTGATCGAAGAGTTCCATGCAAAAACAGGAATCCCCTCTGCCCTCGATGAAACCCTCTGGCAAAAGCCTGAACTGCTTAAACAAATTCCCGTTGCGGCTCTCAGCGCGCTCATACTCAAGCCAAACCGTATTGGAGGAATCACTGCTTCCCTTCAATTTGCCCGATACGCCATGGAGAACAATCTGAAAGCTGTATTCAGTTCTGCTTTCGAGAGCGGTATCAGCCTAAGCTTCTACACCATGCTTGCAGCATCCCTCTCTCCTGAACCGGCAGCGTGCGGCCTTGATACCTCCCGCTACCTTGAGTACGATCTGCTTGAAAAACCTTTCGGAGGGGAAAACGGCATGCTCGACGCAGAGGTTCTTTACCTCGGCGGGCAAAAGGTCAACGAGCATATGCTAAAACGCACCTCTCTATGGACCTTGTAGGCCGGGCGGCAAAACGGTTCGGCAGCGCTCCGGCAATTTTGATGGCAAGTAAAAGCCTCTCATTCAGTGAGTGTGATGAGAGGGCGGTACAGATTGCTAATCTTCTCCACAAAGAGGGATTCCGGGCGAGCGACACTGTCGCGCTGCTCTCACCGAATAGCCCCGAACTTCTTATCACGCTGCTCGGCATCCTGAAAGCCGGAATGATTGCTGCTCCGCTCAACTACCGCTTTCCTGAAGAGCTGCTCCAGCGAACACTTGAGAACCTGCGCCCGAAACTGCTGCTGACCGGCAGCTCCGTTTCTCTGCCATACTCCGGATGCCGAACAGTAGCCATCACCGCCCTGCTTGAGCAAGCCTCACGCTGTGAGGTAACAATGAGCGCTGAACCGCCCAAAGCGATATCGAGCCCGGTAACCATTATCCACACCTCGGCCAGCTCTGGAAGAGCAAAAGCCGCCGTTCACACGTTTGCCAATCACTGGTACAGTGCACTCGGCTCCGACAAAAATCTCCCATTCGGCCCCGGAGATTGCTGGCTGCTCTCTCTGCCACTCTACCATATTGGGGGGTATGCACTTCTTTTCCGGGCATTTGTATCGGGAGGCAGCCTTGCTGTTGCGGAACCGGAAGAGAGCGTCGCTAACTCACTCAGAAACTTTCCGCTTACCCATCTCTCACTTGTACCAACACAACTCTACAGGCTGCTTGCTGACGCTGGAAGCACCCTCTCCCTGAGCCGCCTGAAAGCCGTACTGCTTGGCGGAAGCTCTGCCCCAAAGGCACTTATCGAGGAGACCATCCGCCACCATATCCCGCTTTATCTCAGTTACGGCTCAACCGAGATGAGCTCACAGATTGCAACGACCCCCGGACCGGTTAGCTCCCCGGATCAGAAGAGCGGAAAGGTTCTGCATTACAGAGAGATACGCAAGGCGGAAGATGGCGAACTGCTGGTCAGGGGTGCAACACTTTTTTCGGGGTACCTTACAGAAAAGGGCGTTCAGCCGCAAACCGACAGTGAAGGATGGTTCCATACCTGTGATATTGGCAGTGTCTCTGAAGAGGGTATGGTCACCGTAAAAGGGCGCAAGGACAACATGTTTATCTCTGGAGGTGAGAACATCCATCCCGAAGAGATAGAAAAAGCACTGATGATGATCGAGGGAATCCGCGAAGCCGTTGTGGTACCGGTTCAGGATAGTGAATATGGCGAGCGACCAGTGGCATTCATTGAGAGCGAAGGGGAAAGCGTTCCTGATGATGAAGCTATTACTCTTGCCATGCACTCCAGTGTCGGAAAACTCAAAAGCCCTCTGCGCTACGTTCGGGTAGAAAGGTGGCAAACCCTGCCGGGGTCACAGAAGGTGGACAGAAGTTGGTACAAACAGCAGGTTCAAGGGCACCTCTATTAATTTATTCCGCGATTCGATTGCTTCGTTGGGCGGTGCTCTTGTCAAACATTTTCACTCCAGGATGCGGCGGCATATTTCGGAAGCTCTTCCCAATGTCCGCTCCCTATCCATTCAGCAATATAGTCCACTGTCTTTTCATAGTGTAACGGGTCCCTGCAGGGCTTTTGCAACCAGTCAGCAAGAACAGCACCGTCCAGATTGTGCATCCTCATACCATAGCCCAGCTCCTCCATAGCAAGCGCGTTGGACTCCTGTTCGATCTGACCGTCAAGCGGCCGGAGCAACAACTTTTTACCAAGATGAAGCGCTTCTCCGGGAAGCTCAAAGCCGGCATTGCATACAACACCATCGCATTCGAGCAGATCACCAAGAAAACCGGAACGGGAATATGCCCTGAAATGCAGATGCCCCTCCTCACGGTTTTCACTCACTTTACCGTAAATAAAGAATTCGAACCCCTCAAACGGAGTCATCAGAGCAGTAATATCTTCAACCTCTTCAAATGGGAGATAGACAAGAATTTTCCCCTTTATGACACTCTTTGATGTTTTTTCATAAAGCGATGAAGGAATAACAGGGGGAAAAATAGGCTGGTTGAAATGGTGCCAGTGAAGACCTGCATTATAGCGGGCAGGGGCAAAATTCATCAGAATCAATTTTGACAAAACATTTCCATGCGCAAACGGAATATCATACCCGAAAGCATACTGGTGACCAAAACCGACAGAGGGAATATTTCTGACCCTTGCAGCCATAGAGGTGATCGGATCAAAATCGGTGATAATAAGATCCGTGCCTGAAGTATCAAGAAGTGCCACATCGGCCATCAGTCGAGCCAGATCAAGGTGAATCATGGTATCGATATAGCTCATCTTTCCCTTGTGCGAAACCAGTGTCATACCCTTCATCACCCTGAACGGCTCGAATATCTCTACCTCCTTCAGCTCCTCGGCTTTTCTTCCGCTGATAATAACCTCAACATCATGACCATCTTCCTTGAGCTTTCGAACAAGCTCCCGGCTCCGGCTGATATGTCCGTTCCCAGTTCCCTGGACACCAAAAAGTATCTTCATACGGCTGAAGGTTTATACATGAAACTCCCCTTGTGTGACAAGGTATTATTGAATTTTAAGGTTCGCATACTGAACCATAAGGGTTTTTTCACCCGCACTGCGAAAATTGATCCTGACTTTCTGTTTTGCCCCTGTTCCCGTGACATCGAGGACGGTTCCGGGCCCGAAAACCGCATGATGCACGCTGCTGCCCGACCGAAGTCCCGAACGGGGCTGTTTTGACTTATCAGGAGAAGCGGTCTGTGTTGCAGCATAACCTGCCGGTTTCTGCTGGTATCCTCTTGAAAAAGGGGATGGCGAAGCCAGAGAAGCATCTTTCCCCGGACGATCCGAAAGAAAAACACCACCTTCGCTCTGAACAATTGAAGAGTCGATTTCACTGATAAAGACCGACTTAAGGCAGTGCTGAGGCTGGCCATAGTGATAGCGGCTCTGTGCCCATGAGAGAAATATCTTCTCCTGTGCCCTTGTGACAGCAACATAAAAAAGCCTTCGCTCCTCCTCAAGCTCTTCAGGCTCCTGGGCGTGCAGCGGAAAGAGCCGCTCCTCAAGACCGGTAACAAAAACAACCGGAAACTCAAGACCTTTGGCAGCATGAACCGTCATAAGAGAGACATAGTTATCAGAATCCTGAGTCTCTTCATAATCAGAAGCAAGCGAAATATTCTCAAGAAAATCTCCGAGAGAACCTGCGTCAGGGTTATGATCGGAAAAGTCCCTTGCCATGGAGAGCAACTCCTGCAGGTTTTCATGACGCGCCAGCGACTCAGGGGTATTTTCTGCCTGAAGCAGCATCGGAATGGAGGTCAAGGTGAAGAGTTCCGACAACACATTATAGACTGTACCGTTTTCGGCAATCTCCTTGAGTGATTCAATAACCGTGCTGAATGAGCCCAGAGCACTCACAAGGCGAGCCTGAAAGTTACCCTCTGCAGCCCTCCTGATAGCGTCATAAAGGCTTATCCCTTGTGATTCAGCAAAATCCTTGAGCTTGCCGATACTGACATCGCCGATTTTCCGGGGGGGAAAATTAATGATCCGCAACAGCGACTCGCTGTCGCGCTCGTTGAGAATAAAACGGAGATAGGCTACAGCATCCTTGATCTCGCGCCGTTTGTAGAACGAGACACTGCCAAAAATCCTGTATGGAATCCTGCTTTGGCGCATCACATCCTCAAGCACCCTCGACTGGGCATTAGTCCGGTAAAACACAGCAAAGCTTCTGAACTCATAACCCTGTTTCATCCGCATCGAGCGGATATGATCACCTACTTTTTCGGCTTCGTTGCGCTCATTATATGCCTCGATAAGCGTCAGCGGATCTCCCTCGTTGCGATGCGAAATCAGCTCTTTTTTTATCTGACGCTGGTTTCGGCTGATAATACTGTTTGCCGCCTTGAGAATATTCCCCGTACTGCGGTAGTTCTCGACGAGCTTGAAGGTCAGGGCATCATGATAATCATCCTGAAAGTTCAGGATATTGGAAATATCGGCTCCCCGCCATGAATAGATCGACTGGGCATCATCACCCACAACAAAGATATTCCGGTGGTGTGCGCCAAGCATCTTTGCAACAAGGTACTGAGCCTTGTTGGTATCCTGATACTCGTCAATCATGATATAGCGAAACAACTGCTGCAGCTCTTCAAGCACCTCAGGACGCTCATTGAACAGTTCTATGGGTTTGATAAGAAGGTCATCAAAATCAAGAGCATTGTTCTCCCTCAACTTGCGGGTATAGAGTTCATAGATCTGGGCGGCCTTCTGCTGGTTATAGTCTCCGGCATTCCGGTGAAATTCAGCCGGAAGGATAAACCCGTTTTTTGCCCGGCTGATAAGGCTCTGAACAGTGTTGACCGGCACAGAGTCCTGGGAAATATTCAGTTCGGTCATGGATTGGCGAATCAGGCTCTTGCTGTCGTCACTGTCAAAAATCGAAAAGTTCCGATCGTAGCCGATAAGATGAATATAGGTACGAAGCAGACGGGCAAAAATCGAATGAAACGTACCAATCCACAAGCCGTTGGAGCTTCCTGCATGCAGCAATGTATCGACACGGTGACGCATCTCTCCTGCTGCCTTGTTGGTAAAGGTGAGCGCAAGAATGTTGCCTGGTGCGACCCCTTCGTTTCTGATAAGATATGCGATACGGTAGGTGATCACCCTTGTTTTTCCGGAACCCGCACCGGCAAGAACCATTACTGGCCCTTCGGTCGCGCTTACAGCATTGCGCTGAACCTCATTGAGATCGTGTAAAAAATCCGTCAAAACTTCTGAGCACCTGTTAACTGTTATAGCGGAGCCGCTCTCTATTGGCAAAAACATAAACCCCAAAGAGCTGAACAACGCAGAAATATCCAGTTGAATTTCGTATAACTTTCCCCTTTTTACAAACCGTAAAGAAAACAAAAGATCTTACCCTGATGTGACCACAAACAGAGAGGATATCTTTTCAGAAAGTGTGGAGAAGAGCAGGCTTCCAGGACGCAGCTTTGTTCCCCTTCGATTGAAGATTTTTGTTTTGTTCAGACCCACTCACTCACGGTATTGCGTCCAGAGTTGCTATATTAAAAGACAAACTATTGCCCACCAATAACACCCGTTCAATGTTCCCTCTCGTATACGAAATCAACACAAGAATCTGGCTAAAAAAGCTCAGCACAACACATAACTGTTCTGTTACACTCGGTACTGTTCCCGATGAAGAGTTCGCCTTTTTCGCTACTTCAGGCTTTGATATGGTATGGCTTATGGGGGTTTGGCAACCCAGCCAGTACAGCAAGGCGATAGCAACCGCACATCCCTGCCTGCGCACCACGTTTCTTGAACACCTTGAAACCGTGCAGCCTGACGATATAGCATCCTCCCCCTACTCTATTCCATCATACACGGTCAATGAAACGCTTGGAGGAAAAGAGGAGCTGATCCAGTTCCGTGAAAAGCTGAACAAGCTCGGCATAAAACTGATGCTCGACTTTGTTCCAAACCACCTTGCACTCGACAACGAATGGCTCCCCGAACACCCGGAATTTTTTATTCCTGTTTCGACGGATGAACTGCGCCATGATCCCGAATCAGGGTTTGAATATGCCCAGGGTCAATACCTTGCTTACGGCAAAGACCCCTACTTTCCGCCATGGACCGACACCCTGCAGCTCAACTATGCCAGCAAGGCAACGCAGAAGATGATGAGTGAAACCCTTTTAAAAATCAGCGACCTTTGCGATGGCGTCAGATGCGATATGGCCATGTTGATTCTGAAAAGTGTCTTCAATACTACATGGAGTAATCTCGGTGGCCCAATGCAGGAAGAGTTCTGGTCAGTTGCCATTGCCGCAGTCAAACAGCGACATCCTGACTTTCTTTTTCTCGCAGAATCATACTGGAGCAAAGAGTGGGAGCTCCAGCAACAGGGATTTGACTACGCCTACGACAAACCATTTTACGACTTCATCACCAGTGCCCCGGTGAATACAGAAAAACTTGCCGGACATCTTGGTGCCGAATGGGGCTACCAGAAAAAGCTCTGCCGGTTCATTGAAAACCATGATGAACCAAGAGCCGCAGGCAAAATCGGCCTGAATAACAAAGCTGCAGCAATGATTCTCTTCTCTTCTCCAGGTATGCATCTCCTGCATCAGGATCAGATGGAGGGGTTTCGTCAGAAAATCCCGGTCCAGCTCGTCAGGCAGGCACCTGAACCGGAAAACAAATCGCTTGCAACGCTCTATAAAAAACTTTTTGCACTTCAGAAAACGCCACTCTTTCAGGAAGGAGAGATAGAACGCCTTGACCTGAATGTGGCAAACTACTCTCACTGTCTTGGATTTCACCGATTTACATCAAAGGAGCATGCCTTCATTCTTGCCAATTTCAATGCTACCGGCATAGCCCTTGATTTCCGTCACCCTGCCATTGATGGAGTCACCATCGATATGCTCAACATACTCAGCACCACCACCGAGCATAAATCGAGCGGGATCCATGGTTCAGACCATTCCATACGAGTGCACCTCTCTCCTCATGAAGGGGTGGTCATAACCTTCTGTACAGAGAAATGAACAACTAAAACATGAAGAGGGCATTGCCATGCAATTCACAACAGTCACCATCAGGGCAAAAACCGTAAAGCCGGTTGAAATTATTGATATAACCGCAGAAGTTGCCGCAGCTCTTGCTGCTTCAGGACTGGATTCCGGACAGGTAACGCTCTTGAGCCGTCATACAACGGCGTTCATCAATATCAACGAAAAAGAGGAGCGCCTGATTGAAGATATGGAAACATTTCTCAAACGGCTGGTTCCTAAAGATGGAAACTATCAGCACAACCTGAATCCGATAGATGGTCGTGACAATGCACACTCCCATCTGCTCGGTATCTTCATGAACAGTTCTGAAACCATTCCCTTTGCAGCAGGAAAGATGCTCTTGGGAGAGTGGCAATCGATATTTCTTGTCGAACTTGACGGCCCAAGAACGGAACGCAGCGTTCTGATGCAAATTGCTGGGATCTGACTCTACAGAAATCGGTAAAATGCATGGAACCGGGAAGGCTCTTGCATGGTTACATCTACTCAATATGAATGATAATATCAAGCAGTAACACACTATGCCGGACTCCAAACAACTTGCAGTCATACAGCCACTGATTCCTCTTTCCGAGATCAACTCTCCTGAAGACCTTAAAAACCTTACAATCGCTCAACTTCAGGGTGTGGCCGATGAGTGCCGTAATGAGGTGATCAAACTTGTCTCGGTCAACGGAGGCCATTTTGCATCAACGCTTGGTGTCGTGGAGCTGACTGTGGCACTTCATCATGTCTACAGCACTCCCAGCGACAAAATCATCTGGGATGTCGGCCATCAGGCCTATGTCCATAAAATTCTCACCGGAAGAAAAGAGCGGATGCAGACTAACCGCCAGTATGGTGGTCTTGCCGGATTTCCAAGAATATCGGAGAGCCCCCATGATGCATTCGGAACCGGCCATGCCTCAACCTCAATTTCTGCTGCCGCAGGAATTGCTGCGGCACGGGATCTGGCGGGAGGCAAAGAGAAAGTTATCGCCGTCATTGGAGACGGAAGTATGACCGGTGGGATGGCCTTTGAGGCCATGAACCACCTTGGAGAACTTAAAAGCGATGTGCTGGTTATCCTCAATGACAACCAGATGGCCATCTCTCCAAGTACCGGAGGGCTGAGAACCCATCTTATCAACATCACCCTCAACAAAACCTACAACAAGGCCCGTAAGTTCATCTGGAATTCGATCTCCCTGCTCAACAATGAGCTTGGC
This sequence comes from Chlorobiaceae bacterium, assembly GCA_013334485.1. Taxonomy (GTDB): domain Bacteria; phylum Bacteroidota; class Chlorobiia; order Chlorobiales; family Chlorobiaceae; genus Chlorobium. The sequence continues at coordinate 9,750 of JAAXXL010000056.1, forward strand.
GATGCGGCTAAAAACGCTGTCCGGAAACTGGAAGATGGATTTAAAGCCGCATTCACCCCCGGAGCATTTTTTGAGGCACTCGGCTTGAGGTATTTCGGCCCGATTGACGGAAACAACATGGAGCAGCTTGTCAAAGCGCTCAAAGAGATGCAGGAGCTTCCTCACCCCAAGCTGCTCCATATTATCACAACAAAGGGAAAAGGGTTCATGCCTGCAGAACAGAACCAGAGTAAATGGCATGCGCACAGCGGTGGCTTCGATACCACTACCGGTGAAACACTTAAAAAAGCTGATACCTCGCAACCCCCGAAATATCAGGAGATCTTTGGTGAAGCACTCGTAGAACTCGCCATTAAGGATCACCGGATCACGGCTATCACCGCCGCAATGCCGACAGGAACATCGCTCGACCTCTTCCAGAATGCTCTGCCCAAGCGATTTTATGATGTCGGCATTGCCGAAGGTCATGCCGTCACCTTTGCCGCCGGACTTGCCTTGCAAGGCTATAAGCCGGTTTTTGCGATCTACTCCACCTTTCTGCAACGCGCCTACGACCAGTTGATCCATGATGTCGCCCAGCAGAACCTGCATGTGGTTTTCGCTATTGACCGGGCCGGGCTGGTCGGAGAGGACGGCCCGACTCACCACGGCTCATTCGATCTCTCCTATCTGCACACCATACCCGGGATGGTCATCATGGCTCCGGCAGACGAGCAGGAACTTCGCGACATGCTCTACACCGCCCTCTATGACCTGAATGGACCGGTAGCCATCCGTTATCCAAGAGGAAGCGGCACAGGAATCAACCTTCGAAAGAATTTCGAAGCCATTGCTATAGGAAAGGGGAACATCGTACGTGAGGGCAGTGGAATCGCGCTTCTTTGTATCGGCAACATGACAGCAAAAGGGCTTGAAGTTGCCGATGTACTCCAAAAAGAGGGTATTGAAGCCTCGGTCGTCAACATGCGCTTCCTGAAACCGCTCGACACCGCCCTGATTGAGGAGATAGCAGCCCGCTCAACCCATCTGGTGACAATTGAGGAGAACAGCATAATCGGAGGACTCGGTAGCGCAGTTATCGACCACCTGAATGCAAAAGGACTGAACAAACCCGTACTGAAAGTTGCGCTGCCAGATGCATTTGTAACGCACGGAAGTATGCCGGAGCTCTACAGGGAGATCGGTTTTGACACTCTGACCATGGCTGCAAACATAAAGCGGTTTTACAACGATGAGGGGAGATGAAGAAGCGGAAGCAGCAGAAGCACACCACGCACGGAAAGATTGGCAAATAAGCCGGCAAGAAGATCATCGGCCATGATGCCCCAGCCTCCGTGAAGGCGCTGTAAGGCATCGATCGGGCCGGGTTTTGCAATATCAAAAAAGCGAAAAAAAGCGAGCGCAAGCAGCGCAGGCAGAATGCCGGCTGGCAGTGCGGCAAGAGCCAGCCACTGACCCGAAAGCTCATCAATAGTTACGATTGAGGGGTCACTCCCGTAACGCTCCTCCATCACTGATCCTGACCATACACCGGCAAAGGCAGTAAGCAACACCAGCAGAAGGAGAACCGACAGTTCGCGCAGTCCCGGAATAAAGAGGTAACAGAGCACGGCAGCGATACTGGTAACGGTACCTGGAGCCACTGGAAAATATCCGATCCCAAAACAGGTAGAGATAACTCTGGCAGCCAATTGCTTCATTGCATCACTGATTCTAAAGCGGTTTCTGCAAATAAACCTTCCAGTTGCTGACAAGATAGGAGATGCCGGTATAGACTGTAAAAGCGGTAACTCCGAGCATGATATAGTCGAGAGTATCGGAAAGCAGAAAGGTATTGATCGACCGGGCAAAAACCTTTCCGGAAAATGCAGGCTCCTTCATCAGCACCAGCAGCATAATCACGTAGACAAATATATTCTGTACCAGTGTTTTGTACTTTGCCTCCATACTGGTAACCACAGGCCGATCCTTGATCTCGGCATAAATTCTCAACCCCGTGATGAGAACATCGCGAATAATGACAAGAACTGCCATCCAGAGGACAAGATAGCCCATCCAGACATAGAGAAGAAAGGCAGCGGTAATAAGGAATTTGTCGGCAAGTGGATCAAGAAAGGCGCCAAGACGTGTTATCACTCCATATTTCCTTGCATGATACCCATCATAGAGATCAGTAAGCGAGGCAAACACAAAAACTATAACTCCGATCAACTGGAGCCAGGGGTCTCTCTGAAGGAGCAGCAGAACAAAGACCGGAACGAGCAGAATCCTCAAGACGGTCAGTTGATTGGGTACGGTGAGGAGCTCCTGGTACGTTTCTTTCACAATAATCTCATAGTTAAAAGCCGAAAAAACGGCGCAAGGCCAATAGCTGGCACTCTTCGGCACAAGATACGGTTTTGAACCCTGATTTTCAATGCAAGAAAAACAACGCTATAAATTGTCAAGGATGATTTGAGATTCAAGCCCCGTGGGGGCGACATATCAGTAGCGCAGTCCCGATGCGGGGCTGGGAAAGGATTTTGAGCACCGCCCAACGAAGTAATCATATCGCGGAAAGGCTCTGCTATAAATCGTAGTGAGCGTAACCTCCCCCTTATTCGAGTTCTACAATAGTGACTCCAGCACCCCCCTCCCCCCACTCTCCGAGACGGAAACTTTTGATGTTCCGATGTTTCTGGAGAAACTCCGCAGTTTTCTGCCTCAAGGAGCCGGTCCCCTTGCCGTGAACAATGGTTGCGGAGTGGATCCGATTAAGTCGCATGGTATCAAGAAAGCGATCAATTTTCATGATAGCCTCATCACCGGTAAGCCCGCGAAGATCAAGGCGGGTAGACTCAATCTCCCCGGTCAGGGCTGACCATGCACCTTTTTTGGCTCCTGTTGCAGGCACCCGGAGTTGTTTGCGTGACCGGGTTTTTGAGGTTTTCTCAAGATTTTTCAGTGATGTGGTTAACCTGAAATTCCCGCACTGAACCACCACGCTGCTTCCCTGGAGACTCTCAACCTCTCCTGAAGTATTGGTATCGAGAATCCTGACAAGATCACCTGCCCGAATGGTGTGGTCAACTGGAACTTCCGCTTCAGCAAGCAGAGCCGACTCACTCTTTACTGCTTCATGCTTTTTCTGCTCCAGTTTTTTTCTTGCATCCTGAACAGCTTTTTCATTTGCAGGCGCATTTTTCACCTCATGCAGAATCTCGCGAATCTCTTTTCGGGCATGCTCCACCTCTTTCTGCAACTCTCTTGATGCCCCAAGCTTCATCGCTCTCTCTTTCTCTTCAAGCCCGGCTTCAGATCTCTCTACAGCAAGCGTACGCTCTTCAAGCTCTTCAGTTTCCTCCTGAAGACGCAGCTTCAGAATACGATTCTCTTCAAGCACCTGATTAAGGTCATCAAGCATCCTGTCCAGGCCGATACGCTCACCCTTCATAAACCCTTCAGCACGCTCAATCATCGTACGAGGAAACTCCATCCGCTGCATCATGGCAAAAGCAAAACTGTTGCCCGGCACGCCCTTGATAAAGCGGAAAGTAGGCACCAGGCCCGCCCGGTTGAACTCCATCGCACCGTTGACAACACCTTCGCGCTCATGAGCGTAAGCCTTCAGCTCACCGAGATGGGTGGTTACAATAGTTTTTGCACCCCTCTCTATCAACTCCTCAATCACAGCACGGGCGATTGCTCCGCCCTCTTCAACATCAGTACCGGCGCACAGCTCATCAATCAGCACCAGATCACTGCTGCCAGCCGCTTCAATTATTTTGCGGATTGCTCCAAGGTGGGAGCTGAAGGTCGAAAGATCATTTTCAATAGACTGATCATCACCGATTTCGATAAAGATATCGCTGAAAAGCGGAAACACCGAGCTCTCACTGCACGGGAGCAGATAACCGTGCACCAGCATGCAGCAGAGCACTCCGGCGGTCTTCATTGCTACCGATTTTCCCCCTGCGTTCGGGCCGGAAATAACGAGAACCCGATCATCGGCACCCAGGTCAAGGTCAAGCGGAAAAACCTCCTTGTGGCGGTGAGAAATAAGCAGCCAGGGATGAAACCCCTTGACAATGCGGAGTGTATGGCCCTCGGCTATTCCCGGAAGCAGAGAGGATGTTTCAACGGCAAAGCGAGCACGGGCATAGAGAGCATCAAACTCGCTGAGAAGGCCTTCATTATGGCGAAGGTTTTCAAGCTCAAGGCGTATCTCGCCGGAAAGCTCCTTCAAAATGCGCTCAATCTCACGCCGCTCGCTGATCTCCAGATCCTGTATACGGTTGCTGACCTCAAGCGTTTCGGCAGGTTCGATAAAGACGGTTTGCCCGGTACCGGAGTAGTCCTGTATATATCCTGCAATCTTGTATTTGTACTCCACCCGCAACCCGAGTGTCAACCGGCCGTTCTTGATGGCAACCGTGTCATCCATCAGCCACCCCTCTGCCTGACAGCGACGAAGAAGACGATCCATCTTCCTGCGAAGCAGTTCACGACTCTCACCAAGCTCCCTGCGAATCATCTGAAGCCCGTCGCTCGCCGTATCCCGAACCCTGCCCTGCTCATCGATAACCCTGCGAATAGCCGCCTGTATACTCTTTTCAAGCCAGAGCTGAATGGTAAACTCATTGAGCAGCGGATAGACCTCACGGCAGTTGAACATAAATTTGCGTAACTGCACGGAGGAGTAAAGAAGATGATAGATATCCTGTAGCTCATCAGGCTCAAGAAAGCTCTCAAGCACCTCAAGTTTTTGAAGCAGCGGCCGGGTATCAGGTAAATATGAAATAGGAAGTGTCTGCTCCTCCTGCAAAAGATTTCTTAACTCAAGCACCCGTTCAAGCTCCCGAAGCAGCACCTCCCGCCGCACCTCCGGCACCCGCGCCATAAGAGCATCGCGCCCCATTGCAGAGAGACAGAACTGTGCCGTATACCCGGCAACCCGGTCAAATTCAAGTTTTTTCAGGCTCAAGCTGTTCATAAGCACCCTATACCCCTGTTGTCATTTACCTTCAATATTCTCTCAGCCAACTTACCAAAATTCCATAAAGTTGCGCCCGTTTTCCCCCATAAAAAAAGCCGGGAGCTACTTCGGGAACGCCAAACCCCGGCTCGGCAAAAAACAAGGATAACATTTCAAAGCCAGTACCAGGATAAACACCTCGATTCCGTCCAGACAAAACATTATGAAAGTGGCTGCACTCCGTAACAGGATCAAGTTTTATTCATGCACAAAACTTTCATTTTCTGAAAGGTTCTTACATTTCTTGAGCACAATCCGGTTAATTGATTGCGTTTGCAGTGTAGTTTTGCCCTTTCATCCATTTTTTCATTACTTTCGCTTAATCACTTGGCAGTAATGCTGCCGACGAAAAGAGCGTCAAGATTTTAACTCCTTTGATATCGTCCATCCATGCGATTAGCTGTAAATATTGATCACATTGCCACGCTGCGCAATGCACGCAATGAATATGAACCTGACCCGGTTGAAGCAGCGCTCCTTGCTGAAAAATGCGGAGCGGCGGGTATTGTCTGCCATTTGCGTGAAGACCGACGCCACATAAGGGATCTCGACCTTCAGCGGCTTCGCGAAGCGGTAACCACCAAGCTTGATCTTGAAATGGCCATGACGCCGGAGATGCAGCAGATCGCCCTGAAAACAAGACCAGAACTCATTACCCTTGTGCCTGAAAAACGCGAGGAGCTGACAACTGAAGGAGGGTTTGATATTACCCGGCATTTCGAAACGCTGGTTGAGTTCCTCAAACCGTTTAAAAAAGCAGGCATAGAGAGCAGCATCTTCATTGAGCCTTCACAGAGCGCCATCACCCTTGCCGCTCAGGCAGGAGCCGAGTTGGTAGAGCTCCATACCGGCACCTACGCGCTGAAAACAGATGCGGCTGAAAGAGAGAAGGAGATGCAGCGAATCCGTGAAGCCGCAAGCTTTGCAAAAAGTCTTGGGCTGAAAGTGGTTGCCGGTCACGGACTCAACTACCTGAACATAGCTCCGTTTAAAACCATCCCGGAGATTGAGGAGGTCAGTATAGGTCATGCCATTATTGCCCGCGCCGTGTTATCAGGTCTTGACGCTGCTGTAAGAGAGATGATCAGTATTATTAAGTAGAAGTAGCCTGCCATGAGACTGACTTCCGACAACACCATTACCATTATCCTTGCAACCGGCAATCGCGACAAGGTCAAAGAGTTGCGCCCGCTGCTTGAAGAGATATCTCCCCTCATCAGGGTCACCACACTCGGGGAACTTGGTGCGGAGGTCGAGATTGAGGAGACCGAAGAGACGCTTGAAGGAAACGCACTTCTGAAAGCAAGGGGCATCTTTGAACTGCTTTCGGAGCGCTTCCCCAGCATGATTGCTCTCGCTGACGACACAGGCCTTGAAGTGGACGCCCTTGACGGAGCTCCGGGAGTCTACTCTGCCCGGTTCGCGCCCATGCCGGAGGGGAAGTCACCCTCATATCAGGATAACGTCCGTCATCTGCTTGCAAACATGGCGGGCTGCTCAAACCGGAATGCTCAATTCCGAACCGTCATTGCGCTCAAAGGAAGAATCCCGTCTCAAAACGGTGAACAGTTTCTCTTTGAACATCTTGCCGAAGGCGAGGTTTCCGGCACTATTACTCTTGAAGAG
>JAAXXL010000057.1 GCA_013334485.1 Chlorobiaceae bacterium
TTTACTGCACGGAAGCCCTCTGTATTTCAATGTACAAGCATCAGGGATACCCTGCAACGTTTGTTTCATCAAACGTCATGAACAATGGCTTTTTGAGAATAGTTCTCGCTCAGAACGGTGCGGTGAGTTCTATCCCTTGTGGAAGGGATAGCTACTGTAGAGGCTCAACAGAAAAGAGTTTCCGGATGGCGGGGCTGACATCGGTTGGCCACCTGCTTTTGCGGTCAATGGGGCACAAGACTGGTCTGACAATGGCAAGCGGGCAGAGGCTCACGCAGATAGACCAGACCAGGCATGTCGATATCCTCCGGCTCCACCCTGATGGTTATGGAAAACCGCTTCTTGCTCATGACACACACTCTCTCTTCGGGCGTTGTTGAAAAAAATGATACAGAGTGAAGTAATGTCAACCCTTACGCCTGTTTGCTGCACCTCGCTTTATTTTGCAAAGTCGCTTATATATGATTACAATATAGCAAGCGAGTTTTTCCTGAAGTTTCGTCCTGTTATGGGGAGTGTTTTTTTAAGGGTAACCCTATTAATTCGGGCTCATGATCGCAAAGTTCGAGCAGCGCCTGTTAGTTGCCCTCCGGGCATTTAACCATATCCTGCATGCCTTTCTGGCGGTTGCTCTGGTGCTGGCCAGTATGATGGTTGTCTGGGAGTTTTCCGTTTCGGTCTTTCATGCCATTCAGAATAACAACCTTGCGCACGGGTTCCTGCAGGCATTGGGTACGCTCTTTATTGTCTGGACACTTTCAAGCCTGATCTCTGCTGAAATCAACTTTGTGCAGACCGGCGTTTTTCATGTGGTCGTTTTCATTGAAGTTGCCATGATCACCCTTCTTCGCCAGCTCATCTCCGAACCGGTAAGAAGTGCAACAGCGGGGCAGAGTGTGGACGAGATTTTCAATTCCTGGCACTATGGACTTCTGCTTGCATCCCTGCTCGTGATCGGCATCCTGCACAAACTGGTAACGAGCTCCAGCAAAAAAGAGCTGCCATAGGAAGAGAGATCTTTGAGGCCGGAATGGGTACAGGAGATCAGGGAGCAATGCCTTGCTGCCAATGTCCCCGTATTTTTCTGCCAATAGGCCCTTCCTCTGGAGCTGATGAGAAGAACCATCGGCAGCGTTGTCTTAAGTCCAGCAGTGACGCGATATTGTTAGCATTACAGGAAAGGAGCACTCCTTTCAAGTTGTTTTCTGAAGGCTGTTTGGCTTTGCCTCGAATAGTGACTTCAAAAAACTTTATTACATTGATCAGGTAAAGAAAAATGGAGATACCAATATGGAAAATCTGAAGCAAGAGGCAATCAGGGTGATTTCTGCATTACCTGATACTGCCAGCATTGAGGATATCATGTATGAGCTTTATGTGATTGATAAAGTCAAAAAAGGCAGTGAAGCCGTTGAACGTGGAGAGACGGTCTCAACTGAGGAGTTGAAAAAAGAGATACTGACAGGGTGAAATGTAAGGGAATGGTTCAGAGTGCGCTGCACCCTGAACCACTCAACTGAAAATATGGAGCCTTTATCGATTTATATGCAAAACCTTTGCAGGAGGGAAGCCGTTAAAGTAGGTCGATGAGGCATGGCTGTATGCTCCGATATTATCACTGTAGAGCAGCTCCCCTATAGAGAGGTCTTCGGGCAGGAGATTGGCCATAGTGATCGTATCCAGAGCGTCACAGGTTGGGCCATACACGGCACAAATCTTCTCGTTGCCCTCCTTGAAGGATTTTAAAGGATATTCGCAGTGATCAAAGATAATGCCTGAAAAGGTATGATAAACCCCGTCATTCACGTAATAACATTTTTTTCCGTCACGATAAGCTGTGCCAATAATTTCAACCACAACCCAGGCCGCAGTTGCTACTAAAAATCTGCCGGGCTCAGCGATGATTTCAATGTCGGGCGGAAAGAGCCTGTCAAATTCGGAGTTGAGCATTTGAGCAAGCTCGGCAAAAGGTCTTACGTTTTTGTCATAGGGAGCGGGAAAACCGCCGCCAATATCGAGAATTTTCACCTCTTTATATCCTCTCTCCCACGACTCCTTGAAAATATTGGATGCCAGATTAAGGGCCTGAATATAATTCTGGAAATTTGTGCATTGACTGCCGACATGAAAGCTTAACCCTTCAACCACCAGTCCACTCTTGAACGCTTTGTCAATAAGGTCAACAGCTTCGCCCGGATCGGCACCGAATTTGGAAGAGAGTTCTACCATCGCGCCGGTGTTAGGGACTTTTATGCGTAAAATAAGGCCCGTGTTCGGTGCATAGGTAGCGATTTTCGCTATTTCATCTTCATTGTCAAAGGTGACCAGCGGTTTGTATTGATCCAGCTCCTTTAACGTTGGTATTGGCTTTATGGGATTGGCATAGATGATTTTATCCCAGATAAAATCCTGTTGCTCGACAGGCGTCAGGCTTTTAATATTTTCATAGACAGTGAGAAACTCAGGCATTGATGCAACATCAAAGCTGGCTCCTGCGTCATAGAAGGTTTTAACTATTTCCCTGGATGAGTTTGCTTTGACAGCAAAATAGGCCTGAACCCTTGGCAGATGCTGCTTGAACTCACGGTAATTGGCACGCAAAATCTCATGGTCTACCACAAACAAAGGAGTACCATGCTCTAAAGCCAATTGTTTTAAATTTTGAACGTCCATCAGGAGTATCCCTTGTTAATTGTTTTCGGTAATAATGAAGTTCTTGAACTGCCAGGGATCCGTTTTATCAATATCCGGGGTGTTAAAGCCTGCAAAATGGTTTGAAGTCGTTGTCAACGGTGTCCAGTCGGAAGCTTTTGAGATGAAGTTGCCGAGATACGGTTTTGCAATGCCGAGAATATATTCATGATCGATATTATCGGGTACAACAACACCTTTGTCAGGATTTTCTATCATCCACATACATGCGGCGACTACGGATATAGCCACCTGCAACGTGGTAGCGTTCTGATGAGGTACCAGTTCTCTGGATTGTTCTATGCTCAGGTCCGAGCCTGTCCACCAGGAGTTAAAACAATGGCCCATCAGCAGTGCACCAAGAATATCCGAACCCCCGGTGATCTCATCATTCATAATCCTGAAGGTAGGCTGAATTTTGTAATCATAACCACGCAGCTCCTGAAGAGAAATAATAGCGGCATCACTCGGGCAATAGGCGTAGTGTACCGTAGGGCGGTAAACGGCTTTTCCATCGTTATAGACTGACAGATAGTCGGAAATGGTAAATGCTTCGCCGTGGCGGACCACCATGCCATTGATATTGTAATCAGGCACCCATGAGCGCACCCAGGTGTTGAGACCCATTCTTGCAAGGCAAATCTGGTTTTGCGGTCCTTCCTTATGGGTATAGGCAAATTTCGGAAGCTCTTTTTCATGTGTTCCCCAGCCCATTTCAGCAGTGGTCATACCCTCTTCCCTGAATCCCTCGATACTCCAGGTATTGACAAATTCGTTGACCTGTTTTGGAACATCGGAGATCTGGGTGTCCCTTTCAGAGCAGTGAATCACTTTCACGCCAAGCGCCATAGCCAGTTCATTGAAAATCCTTTTTTTCGATAACTCTTTAATGATTTCGGCTTGAGCGTTGCTGACTTTGTTTTGGGCAATTGCTTCATTTGCAATATCAAGTAGCCCTTGTTTGGTAAAATGCGATATCAATCCCGGATTGGCACCATGCTCCAGCACAGCGGTTGCGCCTTTATCCTTCCATTGTGAAGTCATGCGGCGGATGTTCATATGCCGCCAGTAAAGTGTTCGTTCCGTGGGATGCTGGTTGACAGCGCCTTCATAAGGGTCCCAAACTTCTACCGAGGTGTTGATATAGAGAACACCATGATCATGACACCATTGGAGAATCTCGCAACAATCGATATTCCATGCCAAATCTATAATAAGGTCGCCCTCTGAAACATGAGCGGCAAGGGTTTGCGTTAAATTATCCGGTGTGATTTTATGATTGACGCAGTTAACTCCCAGTTTGGTCCATGGAGCTGCTTTTTGCTGAATATCCTCGAAATCCATAATCGTTACCTGAGAATAATCGACTTTGATGTGTTTGAAAAGAACAGGCACTGTACATTGAGATACTGAACCAAATCCAATAATGAGTATTTTTTTGTTAAAATTAATCACGATTGTCCCTCCCTTGTTGTTAGATAAACTGTACGTAAGTAGATTTCTGACTGTTATATGCTACATGAGTATGCGTTCAGGAATCGGCTCCTGGTTCGCACTCTGATTGCTATCGCTCCATCTGGTCATGTAGCAGAAATGCGCTTTATTTGGGCTTTTCTTGTGATGATACACTCCGACGAAGCTGGCTCTTTCATTGATGCCTGAATGATAAACTTCAACCTGTGGAATTGCAAGGGAAAAGCTTCCTGGAACTTCTTTTGCGGAGGGTTGACTGTTTTGTGTTTACCGGTTTCAAGAATAGTAAAGAATAGTAAAAGGTTGTGTTACTTTACTGTTACATTTTATCACACCTTTCGACCCCTCTTAGTATGATCACTGCGGCAACACTTGATTTTCTCCGGGAGCTGAAACTGAATAATGACCGGGGTTGGTTCGAAGCGAATAAAAAAGAGTATCAGAAAGCCTACGGCGATTTTTTCGATACGGTGGTTAAGCTGATTCTGGCAATTGGCGAGTTTGACCGGGATATCGCAAGCTCGCATCCAGATCCGAAATCCTGCATTATGCGAATCAACCGTGATGTCAGGTTTTCAAAGGACAAGTCACCCTATAAAACCAACTTTTTTGCCTTTATCAACAGGGGAGGACGAAAAAGTCCCTTTGGTGGTTATTATCTGCATGTCGAACCGGGAGACTCGTTTGTCGGTGGAGGAATCTATATGCCGGAACCGGTTGTGCTTGAAGAGTTGAGAGGTGAAATTGACCGACATTTCAGCGAGTGGCACGCCATTATTTCAACGCCGGAGTTCATCGCCCGTTTTCCGAAAGGTGTTGAGCCTTCAGGCAGTTTGAAGAGGCCGCCAAAAGGGTATGATGTCACCAATCCTGCCGTTGAGTATCTCAAGTTCAAGGGGTATTACACCCAGCAGTTTCTTTCCGACACGGAGGTTACCGATTCCGGGCTTGTAAGCCGACTTGCCGATACCTTTCTCGCATCAAAACCGATGATTGATTTTCTCAACAGGGCGCTGTAGGTGGATTGCGTATCCTTTTTGTCGTGTTTCTGTACGATAAAAATACGTATCTTTTTTTGTGCTTCCAGTGAAGGTTCATAGCGTTGATCTCTTCTTGTGCTGCTACGATTTTTCCGGCCTGGGTTGCAGTAAGCCGGAAAAATATTTTGATTTGGTTTTTAGCCTGTTAAACGACTAAACAGCTTCAATCAATGGCCGATATTTCCTCCCCGAAAACCGAAGTCCGTTTTGCTGTTGTCATGTACGGCGGCGTATCGCTTGCAATCTATATGAACGGGATTGCGCAGGAGCTGTTGCGGATGGTTCGGGCAACTGCTACGCGGGATAGTGACAATAATCCCCTGATTGATTACCGCGATCTTGACCCTGTTGAGGTTGTTTACAGAAAACTTGCTTATTGCAGTTCCGGGCGCCTCGCAAGTGATATGGAGCGCAAGCTGCTTGAAAGTAATGCGCCCCTTACCCGAACCTTTACAATTGATATTGTTTCCGGTACCTCTGCAGGTGGTATCAATGGTATTTTTCTGGCCAAGGCACTGGCAAATGGTCAGAATATGGATGAACTCAAGAATCTCTGGATTACTGAAGGGGATGTCAATCTGCTTCTCAATGATAAAAACTCGGTAAAAAAAACAGGTCTCAAACTCCAGAAGGAGCCGGCATCGCTCTTTAACAGCCGGAGAATGTACCAGAAACTTCTTACAGCTTTTAAAAGCATGGAGAAGCCGGGAGCAGGGGGCGGGAGTGCTATGGAGGAGAGTGGGAACTCCTATGTCAGGGAGATTGATCTGTTCGTAACAGCAACGGATATTCTTGGCCTTACTCTTCCGATCAAGCTTTCTGATGCTACGGTTTATGAGCGGAAACACCGGACGGTTTTCCGCTTCTCCTTTTCCCGTTCAGAACCGGGTGACCCTCCATGGAATGATTTTGCCTCCCGCTATAATCCGATGCTGGCTTTTGCTGCTCGATGCACATCTTCGTTTCCTTTTGCCTTTGAACCGATGCGCCTTTCTGACATTAACGAGGTGCTCGACAGTATGAAATATGGTGATGATTCCTATGCAGTTAACCGCAGATGGAGGCGGTTTTTCAAGAATTACCCCGATGTTTCCGGAAATGGAACAGTACCCTATCCTGATCGCTCGTTTGGTGATGGCGGCTATCTGGACAACAAGCCATTTACCTATGCAATTGATGCCATTGCAGAGCGACGTTCTGATTACCCTGTTGACCGGAAGCTGCTCTACATAGAGCCTGTTCCTGAACATCCCGAGCTTGAGGTGGAAAACGCAGGCAAGCCTGATGCTATTGAAAATACGATGGATGCTCTGCTCAAATTGCCCCGGTATGAAACTATTCGCGAAGATCTTGAGAAAATATTCGAGAGAAACCGGTTGATAGAGAGGGTTGATCGAATGATCAAAAATCTTGAGCGTGACAAGACGGTTTTTGACGAAAATAACGGGAGTTATCAGAAGTGGCAGCCTGCATATTCCTCAGAACCTGAGCCTCTCTGGGCCAGCTCCAATTTGAGTGATGAGGAGTGGGGGCGGCTTGATCTTACAGAGATGACCATGCGCAAGGGGCCTGGTTATGTTGCCTATCACCGGCTTGAAATAGCTGTGGTGACTGATGATTTCAGCCGGCTTCTAACAAGGGTAGCGGGGTTTGACGAGGAGACGGACTACTCTCTGGTTTTCAGGTATCTTTTGAGAGCGTGGAGGGAGATGAACTATTGTGAATACCGTGAATCAGGGAGCAAAATGCCGACGATGAATGGTTTTCTCCATGCTTTTGATTTAGGCTATCCTATGCGGCGTCTGAAGTTTCTGCTTCGTCAGATTGATCGTCTTTATCTGCTTGATCAGAACGAGCATGGCAAAGAAATCGAGAACTACTTCAAGTGGATTGACCCGAAGTCAGTTGCTTCCGGTGGTATGCCTCAAGTCAGTGTAGCGTGGAGTGACGAGTTCAGGGCGGCGCTGCTTGTAATCAAGAGAGAGATTAATGTCCAGTTGAATCTTATGACGAAGGCTGGCAGGGAGTTGCGCTCCCGTTTTGCTCCCCCGGAAGATCGTTCAGAAAAGGAGAACCCGGTTCCTCCAAGCCCTATCTATGCGCTTGTTTCACAATTGGTTGCCAAGCTTGTTGAAAGTCCTGAGATAGAGGAAGTAAAAAGAGAGAACCCTGCTGCTTACTCTTCGGGTGATGGACAATCGGGAGGGCAGAGCCGTAAAAAAGAGTTTGAACCGGTTATTGATTATTTTCTCGGCCAATCACGAACGCGCTCAACAGTGGAGAAGTGTCGGGAGGCTGATGAACTTGATGGGGAGGCAAAAGCTCGTTGTTTTCTTGACTTACACAAGGAGTTTCAGGTGCATCTCTCCATGATCGGTGATGTGGTTGAAAGCAGGTTGAAGCCTGTAATTGAAGCGAGTGACAATCGTTGCAGGGAGGTACTTGCAACGGATAATGTTGCCGAAAGTTCAGCGTCTGCGGTTATCCTTGCCCGCTCGATGATTCGGGCATATTATCGTAAATACGGTGATTTTGATATGATCATTTTTCCTGTCACTTATGGAACGGCAGGAGGTGAGGGGGGAATAATTGATGTTGCACGTGTCAGTCCGGAGGATGCCAAACTACTGATTGATGAGCGTTCGTGCAGGCTCCGCAAGCTTGCGGGAACATCTCTTGGTAATTTTGGCGCTTTTATGGAAAAAAGGTGGCGACAGAACGATATCATGTGGGGGCAGCTTGATGGAGCCGAGCGGATTATCTCTGCGCTCATGCCTGACCGAGAGGCCGCAAAAACGTTTACCGGTGAAGCTCAGGCGGCCATTGTTCTTGACACTATTGCGTCCATGGGTCAGCAGGAGTCCATGGATCTGCTTGTTGAGCCCTTTATGAGGCCAGACAACGACCAACCCGATCCGGAATCGCTCTCAAAATTCACCGGTGCGCTCAAGCAAAATGCCGGTGAAGGAGTGCGCAAAAAACTTGAAGAGGCTTTCAGCGACAAGGCTCTTCGTGACCACTATCTCACGATATTTCCAAAAAACAAATCACTTGATCCTGAGGGTGCGTTCAGGAATGCGGCAAGGGCAACCAGCGTGACTGGCAAAATACTTACCGGGATTGCTAATCAGAAAAATCTTTCCGGAAAGAAGTACATTCCGCTTGTCACAACTTCAGGGCGCTTTTTTTTATGGCTTGTCGAAGCGGCCATTCCCCGCAGCTTTCTCAACCTTGTTACGATGCACTGGCTGAAGCTGCTCTATCTGTTTGAGGTAGTGCTCTTCTTCGGGGGATTTGTTTTTGTGAACGACTCTGTGCAGCGATTTGCCATTACGGCTTTTGGTTTGACTGCCTCAGTTCATATTGCGCTATCGTGGCTGAACAGCCTGATCATGTTCCGGAAAAGCTGGAGCAGGCTCTTGAAATCTCTTGGAGCTTTTCTGGTTATTCTCCTTCTCGTTTCCGGTTTGGTTTTTCTGTATGCGCTTTTCGGGTTTCAGGATCAATGGTGGTCAAGTTTCCAGGACCTGCATGATTGGGTGAAAAGCTTATCTGTGGCCCAGGTGATGAGTTATCTGTTTTGAAAGGAGGTTATGGATTCAGCGAGATCTTCAAGGCCCTTGATGATGAGTGTCGGCTTGATTTCCCAAGGGTCCATGAGCATCTCCGGGGAGCGCTGAAGCCATGCGGACTGCATCTCCGCTGCTCTTGCACCAATGACATCAAACGGGTTTGCTGACACCAGCCAGCTTTCTGTGGCTTTTGAGGATGTTCGGTCGAGAAAGTGGTTGTAGACCGCCGGGTCGGGTTTGAAGGAGTGAACTTCATCAACGCTGATGATATCGAGAAAGTAAATGCTTATTCCGGCCCGGTCGAGCAGCAGCTCAATATCGGATGCTGTCCCGTTGGAAAGGGCATAGAGCCGGAACCCTGCATTTTTTGCATTCTCAAGCCCCCTGATTACATCATCAAAAACCGGTAGAGCCTTGTATGCATTGAGCAGATTCTCTTTTTCTTGCTTTTCGAGAGACGCACCGAAGAAGAGAGCGGTATAATCGAGAGCCTGTGCTGTGCAAATACCAAAGTTGTGGTACTTTTGCATCAGGCCGCGACGGAATGAGTATTCAAGCTGTTTCTCCCGCCAGAGCCTTGAAAAAGGTGCGGCATTATCTCCGACATGGTGTTGAAGCATGCCGATCAAGCCGTGAGTATTGATAAGGGTGCCATAAACATCAAACGCGATGGTGACTTTTTCACTCATGGTTATACCTTTTAGCGTTCATTTTTCCTTCTGCTCTGTAGAAGCGCTTTTCTTTCTGTCAAGATACGCATCTATCTTTTTCTGCCCACTGCATTGTTCCGAGTGACAGGAGAGTGAGGATGAAGAACCCTGTGGTAAGGGGGATGACGGTACCGTTGTAGCTCTGGCCGATTGCAGGGGCGAGCGCAGGCAGCATGGTATCAATCGAAAGGGCGACCAGCGACATCATCACCGCCATACCTTTCAGAATCGCTTTTCATACCTCAGCCGTAGAGCGGTTCTGCGTGAATGATGACTCTGAACGCATGGGGAAGGGAGTGATAGATAGCACCTTCGAGCTGGCTGGTGAGTGAGTGTACCTCTTCAAGCAGCGCTTCATCATGAAAAGAGCAGTGCAGGGTGATGAAGAGCTTCTCTGTATCGGTTTTGCGGATCTGGATGTCGTGAACATCCTGAATTTTATTAATGCCTTGCGAGACGTTGACGATTGTTTCGCGAACAAGGGCTTCCTCTCCGGCAGGCAGGGAGGAGGTGCTGTGTTCCTCATTGCGGAGCGGATCGAGATGAATGCAGATATCAAGCTCTCCGTCGAATTCGCGGTGAAGCTCCTCTTCAAGTGCATTTACCGTCTCATGGGCCTCTTTGATGGTAAGCTGCTGGTCGATCTCAACATCAAAGGTGATATGTTTTTTCTGCTCAGAGAGATTGGTTGAAATGTTATGAGCGTGAAGGTTATGGTTCAGACCGATCACATGGACTCTCTCGGCAATGGTTTCGCTGTTAAGAGCTATGGGGCGGGTGTTGATGATCATGTCTGCCAGTGTGAACTCTTCTCTCACCTTGCGTTCAATCTCGCCGCAGATCTTCTGGACTTTTTCAACCGAAAGGGTTCTGTTGACACTGATCGCCAGTTCAACAAATACCTGTGGTCCGCTCGGTTTCACCCTCAGTTTTTCAATAGCGATTACTCCGCCGACACTCATGGTCACCTCTTCAATCCGGTCGGCAAGCCCTTCTGGAGCAGCATCGGTCAGCACATCAATGGTCTCTTTTCCGAGTCGGAACGCGGCCCATGCTACCACCAGAGCAACGGCAATACCGGCCAAAGCATCAGCCCATGCGATGCCCATCGACGCGAAAATCAGACCGATGATCACCACCGCTGAACTGAGAATGTCGGAGCTGAAGTGCAGCGCATCGGCTTCAAGCGCCTGGCTTCCGGTCTCTTTTGCAACCTTTTTCAGTGCGATGGAGCGTGAGATGTCAACTACAATTGAGATGGCCATCACGCCGTAAGCATACCAGGTGACCTCGATCTCAGTTGTTCCTGCGATCAGTCGTTCAATGGCGGCATAGATGATCCATGTGCTTGTTACGACAAGAAGTCCGGTTTCGATCAATGCAGAGACACTTTCAACCTTCGCGTGTCCGAAGTGGTGTTTGCTGTCTGCTGGTTTTCCGCTCATACTGACGGCATACCAGGTGAGTGAGGCGGCCCCGAAGTCGAGGGCGGAGTGTGCGGCTTCGGAGATGATTCCTATGCTGCCGGTTGACAGACCCACTATGAGCTTCATTGCTGTAAGCAGGAAACTTGCTATTACAGAGCTTATGGCTACCTGTTGTTTTTTGTGAGCGTGTTCCATCTCTTCTCTGTTTTCAAAACGTGGTTTACCGTGCGCTGCATCTCTCTATACCGGTCTGGAATGTATGCAGGTGGAGTGAAAGACAACTCATATTTTTTTCAGGTCCCCTTCAGCATATCGGGAATTCACCGTGAGCAAGACGGTCGGTGAATTTTGTGATGTTGGCGAGTTCGGTGTCGATAATGGCAGTGACCTCATCCGTTAACGCATCCACGGTGACATCACAACCGGTTATTATTCGGGCTGAAGCGGAAAGGGGGCGATCGAGCGGTTTTCCGATCTGGCTGCAGAGCAGGATCGAAACATCCTCTATACCGGCCACTTCATGGTAGATGCGCCGGGCAATTTCAGAGGCAAGCACAGAATAGATTTTTCCGACATGGCTGACCGGGTTTTTACCTGCAGCCGCTTCAAGAGTGAGGGGTCGCTCGAATGCGATAAGCCCGTTTACCCTGTTGCCGCGTCCGACCTCTCCTCCGTCAGCGCCCTCTGCCGAGGTGCCGAGCACCGTCAGGTAGATACCGCCTTCACCCCTCGTCGGGTCGTCGAGTGTGTTGAGTTCAACGGTTATTTCACTGAAAGGTAAGCTTTTTGCTGCAAGAACGTGCTGCACGGCGTCAAGTACTGCTGCTTTCCGTTCGAAATAGTGTGCGGGAGAGGTGATAAAGCGGTCAACAAAAGCCATGGCAATGGTAAGGGTGAGGTGGTTGCGGTTTCTGTACCCCATGATCTTGATATCCTCACCGGTTTCAGGAAAAGCCTGCTTGAATCCCGGTGAGTTGAGATAGTGTTCAATCTCAAGCACAACTTTTTCAGCATTGCTGAGCGGCGCATAGCCAGCTCCGACAGAGGTGTCATTTGCTCCGATAACGCTGCGTTCAAACAGGTCGGTAAGCTCTGCCGAGCCGGGTTTGATCTCGTTCTGGAATCGGACATGGATATCAGGATCGACAAAGCGCAGGTGTTTTTTCAGCCAGTTTTTTGCTGCCTCTTCTGCGATTTCGCCGACAGGGATGTGCACTCCTCTGAAATTAGTGGTTGCCCTGTCGCCGAAAATGATCTTCATCGGCTCCAGCACACGGCCGCCACCCGGTTTTATAACGGTTCTTCCGGCTACCAGCAGCCCTTTGTCGATGTTGTGATGCAGGATTTTTCCGGTTCGCTCAATATATTCCCGGCAGAGGCTCAGGCATACTGACTCCATTATCGAGTCGCAGATGGTATCCGGATGTCCGGTTCCCTTTCGTTCGATCAGTTCAATCTGCCGCATTCCGGCAGGAGTGGTTCCTGCCGCTTCGACGGTTATGTTTCGCAGAGTGTTCATTACAAGGCCTCTACCTGTTCAATCGATAGACGAATACTGATGAATGTATCCGGGGTATCTCATATACTTCGTAAATCCGATCAGTCGCGTTTTAACCTCTTTACCGTGAATGAAGGACCTTCAAAGGTCAATAAACACTTTCAGTTTTATCAAGGTGTCCCTTCAGCTCTTCCCAGAGTTTACTGTAGGCTTTTGAAGCAGGAGTGTTTGGTAAAACGGCATTGACCGGTGCCCGGTAGAGCCCCATTTTCTCGACCGCAGAACTGTAGGGGATTGTCTGAGCGAGAATATCCGGAGAGTCGCGAAACTCGGTGATAATATCGCGGTGCATTTTTTTTTGCTGTTCCACCATGGTGAAAAAGGCCCGGATCCTTGAGCTGTCAAGGTTATGGGCATCGAAGAACTCTTTCAACTGGTTGTAAGTGCGGATGGAGAGCGTTGTAGGGATCAGGGGAACAAGAATCAGGTCCGAGGCGGCAAATACACTTTCTGAAAGCAGTGTCAGGTTTGGTGGACAGTCAAAAAAAATAACCTGGTACTCTTCACTGAGCTCTTTAATATTTTTTCTGAGTTTTTTCTTTGGATTTTTTTCTTCGGAGAGTTCAATGTCGAGATTTCGATATGAAAAGTCTGAAGGGAGCAGGTCAAGCTGGTCAAAATCAGTAGCCTTGATGTTGCTGTATATTTTGTTGCTTCCCTTGAGAAACTTCTCGCTGTTATATTTTTTTGAGGCGGCAATCCTGAAGTAGTATGAGCTTGCTCCTTGAGGGTCAAGGTCACAGATCAGTGTTGGCGGAGAGTTCAGCGATGCGAGATAGGAGAGATTTACTGCCGCCGCAGTTTTACCAACTCCGCCTTTGATGCTATAAAGTGCTATGGTTTTCATGCTGCGTTCGGAGGGTTAAGAGTATTTCATGCATCAATTTCGCGGTCTCCTCATCATCAAAAGCTTTGAAGATGTTGTGAAATTTCCGGCGTGTATCTTCCTTTTTCTCGTAGAGGATAGCGATTAACCCACCAGTGGTAGCTGCCATTAATATATCGTTTTTTTGGGTTTGCATCGATACAAGACGTTTATCAAGAAATTCGATTTGCACGGCAAAATCGGTAAAGTTGCCAAGGTTTTCCTGAAGTGTCTTGAGCTGCGTTATGATTGGCGCTATTGTTTTGTGCGGGAAAATTGATGAGAAGAACTCGATCAGGTAGCGAAGCTTTTTGCACTCTATACGCAGGGAGTGGAGATCTCTGTCAGTTGCGTCCCGGTTAATTTGACGACCATGCCGAATCACTTTTTTCCAGGCTTTCTTTATCGTTGCAGCAGCGATTGCTGAAGTCTGAAGTGTTGCGTTTGGCGCCTTGTCATGCAACGGGAGCTTTCCCTGGCTGATCCATTTGGACCACTCTTTCAGGAACGTTTGATACTTTTTGGATACAAGGTAACGGCAGAACTGTTTGTGCAGTGTATTGCGTTTTGCTGCAATTTCAAGGAAGAACTCTTTGAGCGCCGGATGCAGGATCGGCGGGAGATAGTCAAAATAGGTCGCTTGGCGGAGCAGATAGACATCCATGTCCCGAAGTGCGTTGGTGAGTTTGCCGATCTCCTTGAAAGCATTGAGATAGTGTGCGGTCTCATCAGGATCGAACACTCCCTTCAGGAGCATCAGCACTGACCGGGTGCGGCGGATGGCAACACGATAGTCGTGCAGGAACTCGGAATCGATATCCCTGCTGATGCCGGTTTCATTCTGCTGGATGATGGTAATGGTAGAGCGCAGCAATTTCAGGGCGTTTGCATGAATTGTCACATCCTTGTCAAGCTGCAAAAGGATTTTTGATGAATATCCCTTGACATTCAGCCCGGCCTCTTTCATCAGCAGCATAAAGAGATCCCGGAACTGCACACTGTTTTGAAAGTCATCATGACTGGAGAGCCACGATTCAAAATCCTCTACCTCTTCGTCGAACCCCTTGAACGGCTTGATCGAATAGATATGACAAAAAGCTCTCTTGCTTTGGTTTTCAGCAAGATGCCAGATTTCCGATGAGAGCGTTCCTATAGTTTTATCCTGACGGTCAAGGAGCTGGTATTGTTGCGTAGTGGTTTCTACAGTGCAAAGTTTGATGAATGCTCTCATATCACCGCATGAGTCAAGCAGCTTTTTCAGTTTGCTGTCAGCTAAACGGTTGGGGAAAAACAGAGCAGGGTTTCCGGGAAAAGGGGTGCTGTCAATTTCATGACCGGTATCCAGATCAGCAAGGTGCAGGCTTCGCTTTTGTTTTATTACAGCAAACGCTTTTTCGAATGCCAGCCAGTCAAACGTGTCATAGAAAACCCGCTCTTCCTGTCGGGATGAAAGCTGCACCAGCTTCCATCCGGCAGCATTCATCTGCTCCGGAGTCGGCCACGTATGGAGCAGATGGCCGGGAGTGATTATGATTTTTTTCGGAGTGGCATCCATCTCTTGCGGAAATCAGGAGTTGTTAATCATCAAGGCTACAGAACTGTCCCAATAAAGTTGCCTTTTATATTGCAAATTGTTCGAACTCTTTCCTCATTAATAAGTCCGTCGGGTTCTGTGCAAATAAAATCCCCCCCTACTTTTTTTATTGAGCCGTCAAGCGTCAAGAGTGGATTTCCTGAGCAGTCAAAATTGCCTTTGATCTTTTTTGTCGAGCCTTTGAGTGATAGTAAGCGGTTTTTTGAACAGTCAAAATTTCCCTTGACCTTTTGAGGCGCCCCTTTAAGTGAAGTCAGAAAATTATCTGAACAGATAAAATGGCCACTTACGTTATCAGAACATCCTTCGAGTTTTGTTAACTGATTGTTTGAACAATCGAAATCAACAACTTCGTGAGGCGCTCCGCTGAGGGAGGTGATGCGGTTCGAGGCACAGGAAAAATTCCCCCCGACCACTTTCGGAGCCCCCTTCAGGGAGGTAAGGTGATTGTTTGAGCAGATGAAGTCGCCATAAACATTGACAGGTCCACCTTTGAGTGAGCTTAACATGTTGCCGTCACAGGAGAAATCACCGGGAATAAATTCCGGTACTCCAGCAAGAGAGGTGAGTTGATTGGTTGAACAATCAAAATCTCCTCGAATCTCATCCGGAGCTCCGTAGAGCAGGGTTAACTGATTATTTGAACAATCACAATCCTGCACTTCGTGTGGAATGCCTTCGAGAGAGGTCAATCGATTATCTGAACAAATAAAATAACCCCCTACTTTATTCGGACCGCCAAGGAGTGTTTTCAGTTGGTTCACTGAACAGTCGAAGTTCTTTTTTACTTTTTTGGGCGCACCGTTGAGTGACGTCAGTTGGTTACCTGAACAATCGAGATCTCCATGAATTTTATGCGGAAGACCTTCAAGCGCAGTCAAATGATTGTTTGAACAATCGAAATCTCCATGTACCTCTGCCGGTCCGCCTTCAAGTGATTTCAGACGGTTGCCCGAGCAATTAAAATGGCCATATATTATCTCCGGACACCCGTCAAGAGAGGTTAAGCCTTTATTTGAACAATCGATATTCTCTTTGCCTTCGAAGCCGATCATGGCCTCCCTGAATGCTAATTCCATCGCTTTATTCTCCGCCTAAATTACCATTGAATAGTTTTTCTCACGCAGCTACTCGTTCAGGGAGTCGATGAGGTTTTGATAGAAATCGCCCTTGTGGCGGACAATTTCGCCGGTAACAAGGTAGATCACCTCACGGGCAATCATGGTGGCATGGTCAGCCATACGCTCAATGTAGCGTGAAATACTCAACACTGCCATAAGCTCATCAACCGGTGAGTCGGGACTTTTCATCAAAAGCGTTACCCTTTTGAAAACCGTGCGGTGCATCACGTCAATCTCTTCATCCAGAGCACAAACCTGATCGGCGAGCCTGCGGTCATTGGAAATAAATGCCTCGATTGACTTTTTCACCATCTCGCCTGCATGGACACCCATGTTCT
>JAAXXL010000058.1 GCA_013334485.1 Chlorobiaceae bacterium
AGACAGGCTTTCTTACATATACAACAGGGTGCGCACCTTTTCTCGGGAAGGTGCTTTTTTTATGATTTAACAATCCAAACCATCAGCCGTAGTGGATCATACCAAAATAAACCTTCTTGTCAGGCTTCAGCATCTTGACAATCAGATAGAAAGCATCATCAGCCTTCAAAAAGGGCTTCCGGAGGAGATCACAGCTCTTGATGAAGACCTTGCCTTTACCAAACGTCAGATTGAGTCGCGCAAAAAAGTTGCCGATGATCACCTGAAACTGCGCCAGCGCCTTCAGGAAACCATCAACGAGTGCAAGGACAAAATAAGATCGTTCAAGGAGAAGCAGACCCTTGCCCGTAACAACAAGGAGTATGACGCTCTTTCCAAGCAGATTGAATATGAAGAGAAAGAGATAGCCCAGGCGGAAATACAGCTTCAGGACATTGCTCATGCTGAACAGCGCGCTCAGGAGATCCAGCAGAAAGGCCGTCAGCTTATCACGGAAAACCGTTATGACGAAATTTCCGAAGATATGATGCCTGATGATATTCTCATACAGCAGCTCGAAGATCTGACAAAACAGCTTGCACAGAAAAGAGAGGAGCTTGAGGGAATTGTTATTGAAACCGCTGAGGATGTTGAATCACTGAAGAAAAAGGTTGTTGCTCAGCGAGCACTTATCACTAAAGAGTCCAAACGCCTTCTTGACAAGTACGACCATCTCAGAAGCGGCAGCCTGCAGAATGCCGTCGTCAGGCTTAACCGGAATGCCTGTTCAGGATGCAACACCAGAGTTCCAACCAATCGTCACACCATGATTGTACAGGGCGGATTTTATCTTTGTGAATCATGCGGACGGCTTGTGGTTCACGAACGACTTTTTGAAGAAGCCGAGTTATAAAAAGAAGAGCGCGCACCCCGGTGCAGGAACGTTCGTAGTTTTGTTAGAGTTAGTGTTATTGCTGAAACCGCAAGTGTGCAGTCGCTGTGCAGCATCAGGCTGCACAGAGGAAAGTCCGAACTTCATAGGGCAGGGTGCCGGTCGAGAGTCGAAAGACTCAAGCCCGGGGATGACGGCGCAAGCCGGTTATCACAGAGAGTGCAACAGAAAACAAACCGCTCCGGATGGCCGGAGTAAGGGTGAAACGGCGGTGTAAGAGACCACCAGGCAGTGTAGTAATGCACTGTGCTTGGCAAACCTCCCCGAAGCAAGGCTAAATAGGAAAACTTTTCCCCCCGGGGAAAGAGGGCGGCCCGCTCAATTCCGAAAGGAGAGTTTTCGGGTAAGCCGCATCAGATAAATGGCTGCAGTTTTATCCGGACCCCGGATAATCCACAGAATTCGGCTTACAGCTTCGGTTTCGGCTTTTTTTTTAACCCTCTCCTTCAATGCTCAAGCGATCCTGATTCAATTGAGACGCTTCTCACCAGACTACTCTTCAGGCCTGGCCTCCACCGACGATATTCCACTCTCTGCTAATACCACTGAAATGGTGACTGATTTGCAGCATACCGGACAATCTTCCTGAAACTCCTGACTGCCCTCCGAGCAGTCGATTCGAAGCTCCATAAGCTCTCCGCAGTATGGACATGCCACTGATGCCCGTTCCTCAATTTTCATCGCTACACCCCGTTCTGTTTGGTTACCAGCTCTGCCAGCCGCAACTTCTGCCACAGCCATAAAAAGAGCAGACTCACTCCGACGATCAGATAATAGTAACAACAATGAGTGCTGAGGGGTTTCATCTGAGAGAAAAAGAGTCCGTTGTAGAGATCTGTTACATTTAAACAAGAAGCTGAAGCCTGCGGCCAGCCTCTTCCAGCACACCATCCTCTTTGGCAAAACAGAAGCGAACCATCTCCTCTCCCCTTCCGTCATGATAGAAGGCACTGCCAGGCACGCTGGCTACCCCTGTCTTTTGGAGTATGTGCATCGCCCGCTCTTTCGCGGTTTTTCCGGGCAGTTGCGATACATCAGCAAGAACATAATAGGCGCCATCGGGAATAGCGGGAGCAAGTCCTGCTGCTGAAAGTGCCCGGCAAAACAGGTCACGCTTGGCTTCATACTCCACTGAAAGCGCCCGGTAATAGTCATCAGAAAGCTCCTGGAATCCTTTTGCCACACCAATCTGGAGCGGGGCGGGCGCACAGACGTAGACAAGATCATTAAAGTAGCCGATCGCCTGTGCCCACCGGGCATCACAAACAGCATAACCGATCCGCCATCCGGTAACACTGAACGTTTTTGAGGCTCCCGATACGGTAATGGTTCTCTCCTTCATGCCCGGAAGGGCAGCAAAAGAGTGGTGAGTATGGCCACCATAGAGGAAATGTTCATAAATCTCATCGGTAAAAACAAAAAGATCATATCGCTCCGCAAACGCAGCTACAACGTCAAGCTCTTCACGGGTAAAAACTTTTCCTGACGGGTTGGCCGGGGTATTGACAATAATGCCTCTTGTTCGGGGTGTTACAAGACTCTCAAGATCGTGGCTGGTGAATGACCATTGAGGAAAGGTTAGCGGCAAATAGACCGGTACCGCCTCCGATGCAAGCAGTGTACTGACATGATAACCGTAGTAGGGTTCAAACAGAATCACCTCATCCCCAGGGTTCAACAAGGCCTGAAACGCGCAATAAAGAGATCCCGTGGCACCGGCACTGACAATAATTTCAGACTCCGGGTCTACACTCATGCCTGAAAATCGTTTCTGCTTAAGAGCAATAGCCTCACGAAGTTCCAACAGACCGGCATAGTGGGTGTATGTATTAATCCCCTCTCTGATTGCCTCCCGAGCCCCCTTCTGAACGATATCAGGAACAGGTGTATCACAGACGCCCTGCGAAAGATTGATGCCGCCAACACGCCGGCACTCATTTGACATATTGCGAATTTCCGATTGCATCACGAATCCGTGACGCTCGCTTAAGGTAAGAGCCATAACGTTTTTTATGCTTGTTGAAACTTCTGTGCTGACACTTAAAATGCAGGCCCATTCTGAAACATGCCGTGAAATCCCCACATGGTACCGAAAAGTGCCATCAAAAGTGTCATGATCACGGATATCACTGCTGAAAAAATAATAAGCGCGGGAATGCTTGCAAAAACCATCTTCACCATAAACATAACCATTGACCAGAAAGGCATGCGGATGTCAGTCACCACAACTCTCTCTGCGTCCTGATTTTTCACGTTGTTCATCGTACCCACTCCTTGAATGTTAATTCGTTAGTATCAATCAGAAGAACTTACAAAATCAGAAGAGAAACCATGCGGTTACGGGGGGGAAAATGCGCACGAAGCCGCAGCAAACCATTGAACACCTGACGGGAACGCTGTTCGATGGATAAAAAAAGGGCAGGCATTTTTGCTGCCTGCCCCAAAGAGTGCATTTACACCCGGATCTTCTTATTCACCAACAAAGTGAGCCCGTCTGTTCTGAGCCCAGGCATCTTCGGTGTTTCCCTGTGCAAATGGCTTCTCCTCACCAAAGCTTACCGTCTTCAAACGTGAAGCATCAGTACCGAGGTTAACGACGAAATCTTTGGCGGCAACTGCACGGCGTTCGCCAAGCGCAAGGTTATACTCGGCAGTACCTCTATTATCGCAATGGCCTTCAATAACCACTTTTTTGGAGGGATTTGCCTGTAACCACCGGGCATTGGTCTTGAGCTGATCAACCGCATCGGTGCGAACATCTGATTTATCAAAATCAAAAAATACATCGCCGAGAACGGGAACAACAACCTCTGGCTGCGGGGTCGGAGGAGGTGCAACCACAACTTCCTTTTCACTGCCGCAGGCTCCGAGCAAAAGCATTGCTGGAATAATCAGGGTTTTAAATAAAGGGCTAACTGCTTTCATTTTTATTTTATTTTTATTGTTAATGCATTAAAAGAACACCATTTCGCTCTATCTCTTTTCAGAAAAGAATACGCTCAATCTAATAATTTCGCAAGGATTTTTCCGTACTCTCCCCCAAAAAAACAGGCTTTTTCTTTTATAAACAGGTCGCCATCCTGCTGTAAGAATTCAGGCTTGACCCGGTAATAGCACTCTGTCGGCAAAAGCGGGGAATTACGCAAAAGAGGTTGAAACCCGGCAAGCCGGGTGGTCGGAATAGCGGCTGGAGAGAACTCCCGTTCCCGGCTGCGAGCCCTTCACATCGGTCAGGGCAGCGAAAACGTCCGGTATCGGTAAAGAAAAGCGATGGTACCGATTTTCTCGTTCAGGCCCATAACCGGAACAAGGTAGAGACTTTCTCCTTCCTGCACACGATACGATACCGTACCCGTGGCATCAAGGCGGAAATCGGGATAAAGGCGGTAGAAGGAGCTGCTCTGAATTTTGCGATCGGTTGAGACCTTGACCAATCCTGATGGATCGACCAGCATGATCAAACCAAACCCTTTTCTTTTGATGAGCTGACTGAAATACTCATCAATCTGCTCATAGTTTTGCTTGATAAGCTCCTTTCTGACCGACCAGGCGAGAGGAACAGCAAAAAGGGCGAGATCCTGACGCTGCACCGTGTTAAACCGGCTTTCGGCAAGCAATGCCTGCTCTTGTAGTTTCTTCTCTCCGAGCCACCGAACAACAACAACCCCTCCGGCAAGCAGCAGAATAACAACGGAGGTGGTAACAAGAAGAAAACGGCGCCAGAACGATGGCTTTGGCTTCGTGGTTTCAGAAAAATCAATGCTCTTCAATGCTCAAAAAATTTAAGCGGGTTGGTTCTGAACAAGACGACCGATATAGAATGTCTCTTTTTCCTGCATGATACTCCCCTCTTCCGGCGACTGATCATCGTAGCCGATGAGATGAAGTGCGGAATGAATCGTTACGCGCAGAAGCTCCTGCTGGAACTCTGTACTGAACCGGAGGGCATTTTCACGCACAACATCAAGTGAGATATAAAACTCACCATCCACCTCACGCTCCTTGCTGTATCGGAAGGTAACCGTATCGGTAGGATAGTCATGACCGAGAAACTCGCGGTTGATACGCTGTATCATTTTATTACCACAATAGACTCCGACAATAGAGTCAACCGTAAACCCCTCGGCATCGAGCACCAGCCGAACCGCATCGGAAAGTAACTGCTCGGGAACCTCTTTTCTGGTGGTATTATGAATCTGTAATGTCATAATGGATTGGTTCTGATGCATTGACCAGCGCATCAATATGTTTGATCTGATTTTTATGTACCCTGAAGGTCAGTTCAATATCCTCATCAACATACCTCTTTTCAAGCACTTCGGCATTTTCGTAAAGATAACCGATCAGCTTGTAGTTGGAAACATGCGTCAGAATTTTCCGCTCCTTGTAGTCACGGGCAACATATTTGCCGATAATCTCCTTGAGAACGGAGATGTTCACACCCCGTGCGGCTGAAATAAAAACCGCATCAGGATATTTTGCCATGATTGCCTGGAGTGCATCCTGATCTTGAAGCGCATCGATCTTATTGAAGACCTCAATGAAGTTTTCATGATCAACACCAAGTTCCTTGAGGGTCTCCCGCACCACCTGCATCTGATCCTCAAAGCCGGGATGACTGATATCAATGACATGAAGCAGAAAATCAGCCTGCAAAACCTCATCAAGTGTTGATTTGAAGCTTTCTACCAGATGGTGAGGCAGTTTACGGATAAAACCAACGGTATCGGAGAGCAGAACCAGCTTGTTGATACTCAGCTCCAGCCTGCGGGTTTTTGTATCGAGCGTGGCAAAAAGTCTGTTTTCAGCAAAAGCCTCTGCCTCCGGACAGAGCGTATTCATCAGTGTAGACTTGCCTGCATTGGTGTACCCTACAAGCGCAACTCTCGGCACTGTCTGACGGCCCCTGGTCTGGGTATGATGCTGGAGAGAGACCTCACCAAGCTTTTTTTTCAAAAGGGAGATCCTGTTGCGAACCAGACGACGGTCAGTCTCAATCTGGGTCTCTCCGGGTCCCTTGCTTCCGATACCTCCCTTCTGTTTTGAAAGATGAGTCCACGCGCCTGACAGGCGGGGCAACATATATTCAAGCTGGGCAAGCTCTACCTGCATCCTGGCCTGGGCAGACTGCGCCCGAATGGCAAAGATCTGCAGAATCAGACCTGTACGGTCAATAACCTTGCACTCAAGCGCCCGTTCAAGATTTCTTGCCTGACCGGGTGTAAGATCGTCATCAAAAATAACAAGATCTATCTCATGCTCTTTGATAAACGGTATCAGTTCGTCAACCTTCCCTTTTCCTATGCAGAAGGCAGGATCGCGATTTTTTTTCTCCTGTATGTACGACTCTACGACATCGGCTCCGGCGGTATCGGTAAGAAAAGCAAGTTCAGCAAGATACTCCTCAACAAGAGCACGAGGTGTATCCGGGGTTGAAGAGAGGCCGACGAGCACAGCCTTTTCCCGTTTGTTATCAGAAGGGACAGTATTCAAAAGGGCAATGAAATTATGTAACTATTTGAATGAAAACGATCTGCAACTTGGCATGTTGCTATATTACAACCATTGTTTTATCTTGACAACTCTTCTTGTAAACAAATACGTTACGCAAAAAGTTACATATTATTCTTTCACAGCATACCGTCAACGGGTAAAAGTGCTGTGATGACAGGAACAGGCTAATATAAGCGCGGATGTCAGATGAACTACAGCTATAATGGAAAAACTGCCATCAAGGATCCTGAAAAGAGGATAACGCTTGAAAACGCTTATCAATACTGCCGGCAGATTTCACAACATCACGCAAAAACATTCTACCTTGCAACCCTTTTTCTGCCAAAAAAGCAGCAGAATCCGATTTTCGCAATCTACGCCCTCTTGCGCACGGTCGATGACCTGGTGGATACGGCAGAGGAGAAGCTGACGAACGGCCTGATTACCAAAGAGGAGATTCAGCGGCTGCTTGAAGAGTGGAAGTCAAGGCTCAAAGCCTGTTATGCCGGGAAGAGTGAAAATGACCCCATCCTGATGGCCTGGCAGGATACGCTCAAAAGTTTTCCGATACCGATAGAGTACCCGCTTGACCTGATGGACGGTGTAGCGATGGATATTGAGTTCAAGCCCTTCGAGACCTTTGATGAACTCTATGTTTACTGCTACAAGGTCGCATCCGTTGTCGGGCTTATGACCTCCGAAATTTTCGGTTACAAGGATAAACGAGCGCTGCAGCACGCCATAGAACTCGGCATAGCCATGCAGCTCACCAACATCCTGCGCGATATCGGAGAAGATGTTGACCGGGGCAGAATCTACATCCCGCTTGAAGATCTCCGCCGCTTCAACTATTCAGAGGATGAGTTCATGAAAAAGGTCAATAACGAAAACTTCCGGAATCTCATGAAGTTCCAGATTGAGCGTGCAAGAAGCTACTACCGCTCTTCCGAAAAAGGGATTCCCATGCTTGAAAAGCACAGCCGATTTGCCGTCGGCGTCAGCAGCATGAACTACGGCAATATTTTAAATGCGATAGAAAAGAATGGATACGATGTGTTTTCAAAACGCGCCTACCGCTCTTTCTATCAAAAAATCAGCACCATTCCATTTGTCTGGTATAAAACCCGTATAGCATCCTGAAGAGCGATCTCTTCGGGGGCCAATCATATTTTTTCACCCCCAGAATTTCAAGGCAAAAGCAATCATGACCAAGGAAAACGAACAGAACCAGCATAGTCCAAATACAGCAGACCAGTCGCCGCAAATCTCGCTGAACGACCAGATGCTGCGCCGTCTTGAAGAGCGCCAGCACCTTCTTGACGCGGGAATTAACCCTTACCCCTGTCATTTCGATGTCAGCAGCTACTCTCTGGATATCAT
Source organism: Chlorobiaceae bacterium (assembly GCA_013334485.1). Taxonomy (GTDB): domain Bacteria; phylum Bacteroidota; class Chlorobiia; order Chlorobiales; family Chlorobiaceae; genus Chlorobium. The sequence goes on from JAAXXL010000058.1 coordinate 7,805, forward strand.
CTCCAGTTTCCAGGAAGAGGCCAAAGAGGCGGTTGCTGTTGCCGGCAGGATCATGACCATCAGAAAGATGGGCAAAGCATCCTTTTTCCATATTCAGGATTCGAAGGGCAAAATCCAGATCTACATGAAAAAGGATGAAATCGGCGACGTCGCATACGACACCTTCAAGCTGCTTGATATCGGCGATATCGTAGGCGTGAAAGGATTCAGCTTCAAAACCAGAACCGGCGAAATCTCGGTTCACGCAAAATCATTTGAACTGCTCAGCAAATCGCTGCGACCAATTCCCGTTCCCAAGGAGAAAGAGGTTGATGGCGAAAAGGTGGTGTTTGATGCATTCACCGACCGCGAGCAGCGCTACCGTCAGCGCTATGTTGATCTGATTGTCAACCCGGAAGTTCGCGAAACCTTTATAAAGCGGAGTGCCATCGTCTCCTTCATGCGGCTGTTTTTTACCGCAAAAGGGTGGCTTGAAGTTGAAACGCCTATTTTGCAGCCGATCTACGGCGGTGCGGCCGCCCGACCCTTCACGACGCACCACAATGCGCTCGATATGGAGCTCTATCTGCGCATTGCCAACGAGCTCTATCTCAAGCGGCTCATTGTTGGTGGATTTGACGGTGTCTATGAATTTGCCAAGGATTTCCGTAACGAGGGTATCGACCGCTTCCACAACCCGGAGTTTACCCAGGTCGAGCTCTATGTTGCCTACAAGGATTACAACTGGATGATGGAGCTGGTCGAGGAGCTCTTCTACCGCACAGCGCTTGAGGTCAACAAAGGTGACGTCACAACTTTTCTCGGCAACGAAATCAGCCTGAAACCGCCGTTTAAACGAATCACCATCATTGACGCCATTGCCGAGTACTGCGGCAGGGATATCAGGGGTAAATCCGAAGAGGAGCTTCGTCTGATTGCCAAGGATCTCGGACTCGAACTTGATCCGAAAATCAGCAGCGGCAAGATTATTGATGAGATATTCGGCGAGTTTGTAGAGCACAAGCTCATACAGCCAACATTCATCACCGACTACCCCACCGAAATGTCGCCCCTTGCCAAGGAGCACCGTTCACAGCCCGGAATTGTTGAGCGCTTTGAGTTGATTGTTGGCGGAAAAGAGGTGTGCAACTCATTCTCAGAGCTGAACGATCCGGTTGTTCAGCGCGAAAGGCTTGAATCACAGGCAAAACTGCGCCAGCGTGGTGATGAAGAGGCGATGATTGTTGATGAGGACTTCCTTCGAGCCCTTGAGTACGGCATGCCCCCATGCGCAGGACTCGGTATCGGCATCGACCGTATGGTTATGCTCATTACCGGCCAGGACTCCATAAGGGACGTCATCTTCTTCCCCCACATGAAGCCGGAGTAAAAAAAATACCGGTGAACACAGTTTAACTATGCCCACCGGTATTGCACTCTTTATTCTTCCATAGTACCTATAGTACCCATAAGACCTATAGGTACTATAAAGAGCTGAAGCGGTTTCTACGAGAGTGTTGCGCTCTCCCCCTTCTCCTACAGCTCCACCTTGTAGTACTCCTTGTACCACGCCACAAACTTCTTTATTCCCTCCTGAACCGTTGTTTCAGGCTTGTAGTGAACATCCTGCATCAACTGATCCACATCGGCATAGGTGTCGGGCACATCTCCAGGCTGGAGCGGCAGATACTCTTTTTCGGCAGTTTTGCCAAGCTGATCTTCAATCGCCTTGATGTAGTCCATAAGATCAACAGGATTACTGTTGCCGATATTATAGACCCTCCATGGAGCCTTGCTGGTACCCGGATCCGGCTTCAGGCCCGACCACTCGGGATTAGGCTCGGCAATGTGATCGAGTGTCCTGATTATCCCTTCGGTAATATCATCCACAAAGGTGAAATCGCGGCGATGCTTGCCGTAGTTAAAAATCTTTATCGGCTTGTTGTTGACAATGGCATCGGTAAAGAGGAAGAGAGCCATATCGGGCCTTCCCCAGGGGCCGTAAACGGTAAAGAACCGGAGCCCGGTAGTCGGCAGCTTGTAAAGGTGACTGTAGGTGTGAGCCATCAGCTCGTTGGCCTTTTTGCTTGCAGCATAGAGCGAAAGCGGATGGTCAACATTGTCATGAACCGAAAAAGGCATGGTCTCATTGGCGCCGTATACCGAGCTTGAGGAGGCGTAAACAAGATGCTTCACCCCGTTATGACGACACCCTTCAAGAATATTGGTAAATCCGAGAATGTTACTCTCGATGTAGGCATGAGGATTGATCAGGGAGTAGCGCACACCGGCCTGGGCAGCAAGATTGACCACCTTCTCAAATTTTCCTGTACTGAAAAGCTCTTCCATGGCAGCCCGGTCAGCAATATCAGCCTTGACAAACCGGAACCCTTCACAGGGAAGCAGCATCGAAAGCCGGGACTCCTTGAGTGATACATCGTAGTAATCGTTCATGTTATCCACACCCGTTACCTCTTCACCACGTTCGAGCAGTTGCTTGCAGACGTGAAAACCTATAAACCCGGCAGCACCGGTTACCAGTATTTTCATTGAATATATCTTTCGTTTAATGCGTTATGAGGTGCAGATAGAGATACCGGCATAAAGTTTAATTTAACAATAATACCAATAGTTGTGAAAGCGATAACCGGGCGCTCTCCCCTCCCGGTACACCATCGGCATAGAGGTAACCGCACAAACAAACGGAAAAGGCATCAATCAATGTCTGTACAGATAGAGTATCAATAACAGAAAAATGTAAATTTCTTCAGAAATGTAACTTTTTTAGGTTAAACTCATTAAATTCCGAATTTTTTTAAGTATATATCGATAAGTAAATGGAACTGATGAGCACCTCCAAACAATGAGACTTCAAGCAGTATGACCCGCTTTTTTGAGAGCTACGAAGCAGATCCCTCCCGGTTTTTTGATGAGGTAATTTCAAAAACGGGAATCCCCCGGCAGCACTACGACAAACTGCTTCACCGTTTTGGCCAGTTTTCACTGGATGACATCAAGGCCCGTCGGCAGATAGTCAACATCTTCTTTCGCAACCAGGGAATTACCTTCACCGTCTACGGCGTGGAGGAGGGCATTGAACGGATTTTCCCTTTCGATCTTATTCCGAGAGTCGTACCGGCAAACGAGTGGCAGACTATTGAAAAAGGCCTGATTCAGCGGATCACAGCGCTTAATGCCTTTCTGAATGATATCTATCACGGCCAGAAAATTCTCAAGGACAAGGTGATTCCGGCGGAACTGGTTCTCGGCAGCAAGCACTTCCGGCGTGAGTTTGTCGGCGTCAATCCCCCGCTCGGCATCTACATTCATGTCACCGGAAGCGATATTATCCGCGACGGTGAGGGCAACTATATGGTCCTTGAAGACAACCTGCGTACCCCGAGCGGTGTCTCCTATATGCTGCAGAACCGGCAGGCAATGAAAAGAGCCTTCCCTGTACTCTTTGAAAAATACAAAATCCGCCCTATCGAGAACTACCCGCAGGAGCTGCTCCACACCCTGCAAGAGATCAGCCCCGTCAGCAAAAATGCCCCGAACGTGGTAGTCCTTACTCCGGGAATCTACAACTCCGCCTACTTCGAACACAGCTTCCTTGCCCGCCAGATGGGTGTTGAACTGACCGAGGGCAAGGATCTTGTCGTCAACAACAACAAGGTCTATACCAGAACAACCAGGGGCCTTGAGCGGGTTGATGTGATCTACCGCCGCGTGGACGATGACTACCTCGACCCGCTGGTCTTCCGGCCCGACTCAAAACTTGGCGTTGCCGGCCTCATCAACGCATACCGTAAAGGTAACGTTGCTCTCGCCAATGCCATCGGTGCCGGTGTTGCTGATGACAAGGTGATCTACAGCTTTACGCCTGATATCATCAAATACTATCTCGGCGAAGATCCCATACTGCAAATTGTTCCAACCTGGCTGCCGAGCAAACCTGCACATCTGAAATATATTCTTGAAAATCTTGCTACACTTGTTGTAAAGGCTGCCAATGAATCGGGCGGCTACGGCATGCTGATCGGACCGGAATCAACCGTGGCCGAACAGGAGAAGTTTGCCGAAATGATTGTTGCCAATCCGCGCAACTACATTGCCCAGCCGACCATTTCACTCTCCCGCCATCCAAGCTTTTTCAACGACAGTGAAATTTTTGGCTGTCATATCGACCTTCGCCCCTATGTGTTATACGGAAAAACCGTCACTATAGTCCCCGGCGGCCTGACAAGGGTTGCGCTCAAGCGGGGCTCGCTGGTGGTAAACTCCTCACAGGGCGGAGGAAGTAAAGACACCTGGGTTGTTGACGAATAACTATTAATACCTGATTATCATGTTAAGCCGTGTTGCCGAATCCCTGTTCTGGATGAGCCGATATTTTGAAAGAGCGGAAAATACCGCGAGGTTTCTCGACGTCAACTTCAATCTGCTGCTCGACCTCAACAACATCACTCACACAGAGAATCCGAACTACTGGATCGCCCTTATTCTTGTCACAAGCGACAGGGAGCGATTCAATGAACTCTATACGGAATACAACTCCCATACCGTTACCGACTACCTGGTGTTCAACAAAAACAACCCGAACTCCATCACCTCCTGCGTCAGTCTGGCAAGGGAGAACGCCCGAAGCATCATCGAGAGCATTTCAAGCGAAATGTGGGAACAGGTCAACAACCTCTACCACTATCTGCAAAGCGTAACCCCGCAGCTTGTCCATAATGACCCCTACAGCTTCTACAAGGAGATCAAAAGCGCGTCCCATCTCTTTCAGGGCATTACCGACAACACCTTCTCGCACAACGAAGGGTGGGACTTCATCCAGATTGCCAAGTACCTTGAGCGGACGGACAACATTGCCCGCCTGATCGATGTCAAGTATCACATGCTGCTGCCGGAACTGCACAGCTCGCTGGAAGAGAGTGAGGATTCAACCGACATTGTGGCCGGATCGGTTGATATTATCCAGTGGATGGCGGTACTGAAAAGCTGCAGCGCCCTTGAAGCCTTCCGAAAAGTCTATCTCTCAAAGATCGATCCTGACAACATCCTGCGCTTTCTCATTCTTGACCGCAGCTTCCCGCGCAGCATCAACTTCTCGGTATGCGCGGCTGAAGATGCCCTCTGGAGGATATCGGGCAGCTCACGGCACCGCTATGTCAACAATGCCGACCGTCTTATCGGCAAAATGGAGGCTGAACTCAGCTACACCTCCATTGAGGATATCTACTCGAAAGGGCTGCATCTCTACCTTGCCGATCTGGAACAGCGGCTGGTAAAAATTGGAGAACAGGTGCACCTGACCTATTTTGCCTATCACACACCGGAAATCGAACCACAGGATGCTGATGAAGCCCTCCCCTTTACCGGAGTGGCAGGCGGAAGAGCCAACTGGAGCCAGGCACAACAGCAACAGCAGCAATAAACCGACTCAATTACCAATCGAATGATTTTAAAAGTTGAACACGCGACCCTGTTTGAGTATGATACCCCGATCTATGAAACAGCAACAGAGGTACGACTGCATCCGAGCAACAATCATGCAGCACCGCAGCGATGTGCAAGCTTCAAGCTCCAGGTAGATCCCCCTGCAACCATCTATGAATACACCGATTTTTACGGCAACTGCGTCAACCACTTCAACCTGCTGCAGAGCCACAAACGGGTGAAAATTGTAGCTACCTCAGTAGTCGAAACCGGTGCTGGAAACGCCTCTGCAGGGGCAGATGAAGATATCTATCTGATGGATTTTTCCTGCGAAAGCCGTTATGTCCATTTTGACCCTGCTGTACGCGACTTTACCACCTGTTTTGCCACAAATACCGACAGCTACCGGCTTGCTGAATCAATCTGCCGCCACATCAACGAATCCTTTATCTATGAGCCTGGAGTAACCGACGTGCACAGCACCAGTGCGGTCGTCATGGCCCTCGGTCGCGGCGTCTGTCAGGACTTCGCACACATTATGCTTGCCACCTGCCGTTACCTTGGTGTTCCTGCCCGTTACGTCAGCGGCTACCTCTACGGAGGCAGTACCCCCGATGGACACGATGAGGCCAGCCACGCATGGTGCGAAGTTTACTGCGGAAAGGAAAAAGGGTGGATCGGCATGGACCCGACCCACAGCTCCCTTTTTGTCGATGACCGCTATATCAAAATCGGTTCAGGCCGTGACTATGGCGATGTACCACCGGTACGCGGAACCTTCAAGGGTAATGCCACCGAAAAGCTGAGCGTCGCTGTCAAGGTCTCTTCAATGGATGAAAAAAGCTGATGAGCCTCCCGAAATTCGTGTAAGGAAATTCCGAATGGATGTGTACATTAAAAAATAAAGTAAAAAGCTGGAACCGTTTCTTCGGGAAACACTGATGTACCTGTTGATTGTCATGTCAAGAAGTTTTCGCATCAATGCCGCTCTTCTTCTTCTCATGCTTTTTCTCACCGGAGCAGAGACCATCGGGCCTCCGACCGCAGAGGAGTACTACCTGAGCGGCAAGGAAAAATCTCACTGCAAAGACTATACAGGAGCCATTGAGGATTACAACAGGGCCGCAGAGCTGGCTCCAGATGTAGCCAAAATCTTCGGGAGTCGAGCCGCAGCAAAGCGCAAGCTCGGCGACAAACCGGGAGCCATCGAAGATGCCAAACAGGCCGCCCGCCTCGGTGACAGACAGGCCCAGCGCATCCTCCGCTTTCTTGGCTATGAGTGGTAGGTGAAAAAATCAAATTATCCCGAAGCTCCATCAAGATCCAGCACCATACAGACCGCTGAAGCTGGGCAGAGCGAGAGGAACTCGGCAGTCCCCTGCACTGCAGGAGGGAGGCTTTTGCGCAAGCAGACCCGGTATCCCCTGCACCTGAAATACTCTTTTGCTGTTGTGGTAAGAAGGTAGAGTCGCTTTACTCCTTCCCTGTATGCAGAGGCTTCAATGCGCCTGCAAAGTTCTCCGGCAATCCCCAGGTTCCGGTATTTCCGACTAACGCAAACCGAGCGCAATAATCCATCAGTTCCGAGCAGTTCAACCCCAGCCGTCGCTATAAGAGCGCCATGCTCTTTTGCCAGAATAAAATGCTCAATATGCTCCCCCGCATCCTCATATGGGAGGCCGTTGTCGGACAAGAGTGCCTGCACCATCGGAAGATCATCAGGAGTGGCCATGGAGTAGGTGATACTCTCCGGCGGTGATGTTACGTCAAGCATATGATCCGTATCAACCTTGCTCATGGAAAGCAAAAACCCGTCACACAATGAGGTGAATGCAAATACGTATGCCTCCCCTGGAGAGGCATACGTCAGAACTCTTAACTCAATATTCCTTAAGCTTCACCTTCACCGACAGGTTCATCAGATGTCGTTATGTATGCTGCAAAGTTATCGTCTCTGAAGAAAAACTTGACAGGCTTTTCGTTCCGGAGCAAGTCCAGAATGTTGGCCAACTGTGAATACTTATAGTTGACGTAGTAGATTGGCTTGCCGCTGACATGCGTTGTTTTGCTGTTGGCAGACAAGGAAGCGGAATCCGGATAAAATCTTAAAAAAGCAAACGCATTGGGAATTCCAAGGCTGACTGTTGCTTCAGCGCCTGCGTTTCCACCCGGGCCTCCATAGGCAAAAACAAGATAGGTTGAGACATCGACAAAAGTAGTAGCCATAAATGTTTCCTCCATGTGAATGGTTTGTTTGAAAAACACAAATTCCCTGTAAGTTACAGCAAAGAGCGAAAAAATGAAACAGAAATGCATCACTGCTGACTTTCAGTAACAAAAACAGACAAGCCAAACCTCAGACAGAGTTGTCTGGCTTGTCTGTTTGAAAGGTCGGATTACTATGCCCGTAAAGAGCGCAGGTCAAGGCTTTTTTGCAGAAACCTTCAAACTGACGACGCTTTCGCCTATCCGCTGAATCTCGCTCATTGGAATGTTCATGGTTGCGACGACCTCCTTCAGCATAGGTTGTTCGGCAATCAGCTCCGCAGGAAAATGATGCTCTCCGACTACCGTTATCTCCTCAAATCCGGCACGCTTTATGGCATCGAGATAGTCATCCTTGCGAACGGCTCCGGCAATGCAGCGAATATAGGCCTCAACCGAACTACCGAGGTAATCCGGCAGATCTTCAAGCAGGGCCATGTCCGAAACCACAAGGCTCCCGCCCGGTTTCAGCACGCGGAATGCCTCCTGAAAAACCTTCGGCTTGTCGGTTGAGAGGTTGATGACACAGTTCGATATGATGACATCCACGCTTGAGCTCTCGACCGGCAGATGCTCGATCTCTCCCTGACGGAACTCTACATTCCGGTAACCGTTGTTCCGGGCATTCACTTTGGCCCGTTCAACCATCTCCTGGGTCATATCCACTCCGATAACACGGCCGCTCTCACCGACCTTGTTCGAGGCAAGAAAAGCATCCACTCCTGCACCCGAACCGAGATCAAGCACCACATCACCCTCCTTGATCACGGCAAG
>JAAXXL010000101.1 GCA_013334485.1 Chlorobiaceae bacterium
CAGCAGGGCTCCGGAGACGAGGCTGGTGATGATGAGGAACTGTTTGGTATGCAGAAAGGAGAAGGTGTTGGCTATGGTTTTGATGCCGCTTGACAGATCGCCCCGGCGGTCGCGCATGTCCCACATGACTTCGATGAAAAAGGCACAGATAAAGAGATATCCCCAGCAAATCCATGCTTTCGGTGTAATCGGCTGACCCTCAAAAAAGAGGGGGAGGAAGATGATGGCGGTTGCCCAGTCGAGGGGAGGGGTGAGGTTTTTAACAACGTAGATATCTTTCAGCCGTCGGGCGCCGTTCAAACGCCGGGAGATAAACGTAGGGAAGCATTTATGGTTATAGAGAAATCCGATAAGGATGATCAGGGCCGTTGTCCAGAGTGCCGCCTGACTGAATTGGAGAGCGATAACCAGTGCTATGAAGGGGAGCAGCCATGAGGTGATGTAGGTGATAAACGCCTCGTTTTTCAGCGCGTTGCTCAGCCCGTCAGGGTCGTTTGTGGCATCTTCAACGTCATCGGTGAGTCGGTTGTCCTGATAGATTGAAAAAGTGAGCAGAAAGACAGTCAGTACAGCCCATCCATTAACCGGGATATCAAAATAGACGGACCAGCTTGCTGCCCCGAGCGAGGAGAGCACCGAGAGGTGCAGTTTGTTTCTGAAGAAATAGTTTGGCACGTTTTCAGCCCCCTTCCCATTATCCGATCTGCGGGTATGCGTGTGTCAGCAGGACACTTTCAATCTCAAAGTCTTTTCCGGTTTATTCCGTTCCTTTCAACAACGGTTTGCTTGCAGGATGCGTATATATGCTGACATTAACCCTATCTCCGACAGAACAGAATCAGCGGAGGATTCTATTCTGTCGGGAGCCTGAGGTGGCCTCAGGCATTTAATGGATTAATAATGAGGATGTTACCTTATCACAGAACAAAGTTGTTCACGTTCAGGGTTGATGCGGCTACACCGGTAAGAGTAATCTCCAGCTCAACCGTTACGGTGTCGCCATCGGTATCAACCCACACTTTTGTGTTACCTGCACCATCATCAAAATAGTTGATGCCGTGTGCTGTAACGGTTGAAGAGTTGGTCAGGGTAAATGACTGATCAGCAGCATTGAGCGGGTCCGCATCAATTGCAGAGAAATCGAGCTTGTTAGTGGCGGCATCAAAGTTGTTGATGAGGTCACCGGTATCACGCAGATCGAGGTAGCCGAATGTGGTCGTGCCACCTCTGCCATAAAGTGTGTCAGCACCATACCCGCCATAAATCGTATCCGCGTTCGCTACGGCGCCGTAAATAGTGTCATTGCCGCTGCCGCCAAAGATGGTTGCCACACTGTTTTGATTGAAGATCGTGTCGTTTCCTGAACCGCCAGAGACCAGACCAGCGAAATAGTTGTAGATAGTATCATTGCCCGCCTGTCCATAGAGCGCCTGACTGCCCGTGTAACCATAGATACGATCATCACCAGCCAGAGCCACAATGGTATTGTAAACAGGGGTGCCGCTCAGGGAGTCATTTCCGGCTGTTCCGCTGTGAGCGGAAGCTGGCAGCAGATCATCAAAGTCATTCGGATCACCGGCCAGGGTGTAAGGAAGCGGGAACTCGTCAATGTTCTGCACATTCACAGTCAGGGTTTGCAGAGCGGTGCCGCCATGATTATCGCTAACCTGCACATCAACCAGGTAGGTGTTGTCTCCACCTATATCCTGCGGATTTTCAAAGTCCGGGGCAGAAGAGAAGGTCAATACCCCGTTGCTGTCTATTGCAAAGTGGGCAAAATCGGTGCCGACTGTTTGAGCAATGCTGTAAGTGAGTGTATCGCCAGGGTCCACATCAAGAGCATTCACTGTTGTCACTGCTGTGTGGTGTTCAAAAACGTTGACTGATGCAGGAGTGCCGGGTGCAAACGCCGGAGCATGGTTTACTGCTCCTCCATGGTTATGTTCCCCATCTTCATGCTCTTCATGATGATCGCCATCGTTGTTGTGCGAATCATCATTCTCATGCGAGCGCTCCCATTCGTGGTTGCCAATACTGAAACCGCCATAGGAGCCATTTGTATCGTACGAGTTGTTGTTCCTCATAATCTTTTTCATTTAATTGGTTTAATAAGATTTAAGTTGTCCGTTTTTTTAAAAAGTCAAAAAGCCCCAAGCCTGAGTAATAAACTGAAATCAATAGCTGTTTTCAGTTTATATGCGAATACACGTCTCGCATAGATATGTGGAGGCAAAATTGGATACTAACCAGCAGGCTGGAGGAAAAACATATACAAAAAACATATATTTTCCTATACGCGACGTAAAAAGTGTTGCTGGTTTTGCCGATTTTTTTTGAGAAAGTTCAACAAGAAAACAATCGCTTATTTATCGGGGCAGCAGCCGCGGTCGATAAACTGGCTGTAAAAAGCTATCACGCTTCCTGCTGAATATTCGCTCGTGATTATTTCCTCCGCCCTACGCCCGAAGGCCGCTTCAAGGGTTGGGGTTGAGAGTCTCCTGAATATCTCATCCATCTTTTCCGGCGGGTAGGGCATATTGTTGTCAAGCCACCAGGTGATGAGCGAAAGCAGCGAACTGACCAGATGGTGGGTTGTTACTTCAACAGGTACCGGCGGAGTGGTTCTCTGCTTCATCATTTCCGTATGCGGTCCGATCAGAAGGTTGTAGAGATAGCGGTAAAGGTATTTACGGATCATCTCGCCGCTTCGCTTGCCCGCAATGGCCTTGTAGAGTCTGTGATGTTCGCCGGTGTGCCGGAAGAGCTCCAGCACGATATTGAGTTCAGGGGCCCTGCCGGTTCGCCTCGCGGCAAAGATTGCCTGCTGCTGCACTTCAAAGAGGGTGCGCAGGTGCTCGAAACTTGAGAGGAGCAGTTCGTCCTTGTCCCGATAGTGCGCATAGAAGGTTGAGCGCCCCACATCCGCACGATCAAGAATATCCTGCACGGTGACCTCTTCGTACCCTTTCTCTACAATCAGCGCCATAAGCGCCTCATGCATCAGCCTTCGTGTACGGCTGATCCGCCGGTCTTCCTTTTTTTCTTTCATAAATCCTCTCTTTTGCCGTACGAAATCGGCGGTTCTGTCCGATATCGAACAATTCAACAAACATTGGTTGTTGACACGCTCTTGAAATATAATTATTCTTTTATCGAACACCGTGTGTGATAAAAAATATAATGTTCGATAAATGTTAAAGAAAAGGAGTGTAACCATGGAACAGAAAAGTATCAGGGATGCAGTTAAAGAGCGTTACGCTGCAACCGTCAAGAGGGGTAGCCTGTTCGGATGCTGTAAACCGTCGGGAGTAATGGAGCCGGAGTTTATCGAGTCGGCAAGCAGGGTTGCCGGTTATTCCGATACTGAACTGCAGAGCATACCGGATGGGGCAAATCTCGGCCTCGGATGCGGCAATCCGGTGGCGCTTGCCGTGATCAAGGAGGGTGATGTGGTGCTTGATCTCGGTTCGGGTGCAGGAGTGGATGCTTTTCTTGCCTCGAACAAGGTCGGTGAGAGCGGCCGTGTTATCGGAGTGGATATGACCCCGGAGATGGTTGAACGGGCCAAAGTGAATGCCCGGAACAACGGTTACCGCAATGTTGAGTTCCGTCAGGGAGAGATTGAGAATTTGCCGGTTGAAAGTTCAAGCGTGGACGTTATCATCTCGAACTGCGTCATCAACCTCTCAACCGACAAGGCAAAGGTATTTCAGGAGGCATTCCGCGTGCTGAAACCGGGCGGGAGTCTTGTGGTTTCGGACATGGCTCTGCTTGAAGAGCTGCCGGATTATCTCGGCAGTTCGCTTGAGGCTTACATCCGCTGCATTGCCGGAGCCATTCGCAAGGATGAGTATCTCGATGCCATAAAGCGTGCGGGGTTTGAGGAGATAACGG
>JAAXXL010000102.1 GCA_013334485.1 Chlorobiaceae bacterium
TTTGTTTTCAGCTCCAACGGTGACGGATTCCTCTTTCACAACAAGATAGCCACTGACGGCATCATTGAACGCGAACTCTCTCTGGAGGAGTTTCCCTCTGCCGGGGATCTCTGGGAACGCTGGTCGGTGCATCGGGGAATAACCGGAAAGCAGGAGAGCCTGATTACGCAGGACTACTACAGTGACGGGAGTAACAAGAGCCCTCGTTATTATCAGTTTCTGGCCATCAATAAAACCATTGAAGCAATTGCCCAGGGCCAGAATCGCATTTTGCTGGTGATGGCTACCGGAACCGGTAAAACCTTTACAGCATTTCAGATTATCTGGCGCCTCTGGAAGTCAAAAACCAAAAAGCGAATCCTCTTCCTCGCGGACCGCAATATTCTGGTTGACCAGACCATAACAAACGACTTCAAGCCCTTCGGGTCGGCCATGACCAAGATCAAAAAGCGGCAGGTCAACAAGTCGTTCGAGATCTACCTCTCACTCTATCAGGCTGTTACCGGTACGGAAGAGGAGCAGAACATCTACCGGCAGTTCACCCCTGATTTTTTTGATCTGGTTGTGGTGGATGAGTGTCATCGGGGCAGCGCCGCAGAGGACTCGGCATGGCGACAGATTCTTGAATATTTCTCTTCGGCTACGCAAATAGGCATGACGGCAACTCCGAGGGAGACCAGGGATATTTCCAACACCGAATACTTCGGCAAGCCGATCTACACCTACTCACTTCGAAAAGGTATCGAGGATGGATTTCTTGCTCCTTACAAGGTGGTCCGAATTGATTTCGACAAAGACCTCTCAGGATTCCGTCCTGAAAAAGGGATGGTTGACAAGCTTGGTAATGAGATCGAAGACCGCATCTACAACCAGAAGGATTTTGACCGGAGTATGGTTCTGGAGAAGCGAACCCTTCTTGTTGCAAAAAAGATCAGCGAATTTCTCCGCCAGACCAACCGCTTCGACAAAACCATCGTTTTCTGCGAAAATATCGATCATGCCGAACGGATGCGTCAGGCACTGGTCAACGAAAACAGTGATCTGGTTGCAAAGAATTCCCGTTATGTTGTCCGCATTACCGGCGACAGTGAAGAGGGCAAGGCTGAGCTTGACAACTTCATTTTTCCGGACTCCGTCTATCCGGTTATTGCAACAACTTCCAAATTGATGTCAACCGGTATTGATGCCCAGACCTGCAAGCTCATTGTGCTCGATCAGACCATTCAGTCGATGACAGAGTTCAAGCAGCGCATCGGTCGCGGTACCCGGATCAACGAGGAGTATGGTAAATACTATTTCACCATCATGGATTTCAAAAAAGCTACCGAGCTTTTTGCCGACCCTGATTTTGATGGTGATCCGGTCCAGATCTACGTTCCGAAGAGTCTGGATGACTCTCCGGTTCCTCCGGATATTGCGGAGGATGAAAATGCCGATGAGGATGTTCTCTATCCGGATTCTGGTAACGAAAGTCGTGACTGGCAGCATGTAGCCGATGATGATGATGACAGGGATAAAGGTTCACGAATCCGCCGTTACATTGTCGATAATGTTGAGGTAAAAGTTCTTGCCGAACGGGTACAGTATTTTGATGCTGAAGGCAAGCTGATTACCGAATCGCTCAGGGACTACACACGAAAAACCTTGTCGAAAGAGTTTGCTTCACTTGAGGATTTTCTCACTCGATGGAACAGTGCCGACAAGAAGCAGGTAATCATTGAGGAGTTGTCGCGGGAGGGAGTTTTTTTTGATGCGCTTTCGGAAGAGATCAGTCGTGACTACGATCCGTTTGATCTTATCTGCCATATCGCATGGGACAAGCCTCCGCTTACCCGCAGGGAGCGGGCGGAGCAGGTTAAAAAACGCAACTACTTTACCCGTTACGGCGAACAGGCGCGGCGGGTGCTCGAAGCCCTTCTCGACAAGTATGCCGATGAAGGCATTGTGCATATTGAAGCCCCGCAGATACTTTCTGTAACCCCGTTCACCTATTTTGGCACACCTGTCGAGATCATTCGTATTTTCAATGGTTTTGACAGCTACCAGCAAGCCATACACGAACTCGAACAAGCGCTCTACAGCGCATAACAAAGAAGTTACATGCCGATCGGAACCCTGATCAAAACCATACAGGACATCATGCGCAAGGATGTCGGCGTTGATGGCGACGCCCAGCGCATCAGCCAGATTGTCTGGCTCCTTTTTCTGAAAATATTCAACGATAAGGAGGAGGAGTGGTCATTTACTCCGGAGTATAAATCCCCGCTTCAGAGCCGGTTTCGCTGGCAGAACTGGGCAAAAGATCCCGAAGGAATTACCGGTGATGAGCTGATTGACTTTGTCAACAACGATCTTTTCCCCTCACTCAAGAGACTGGCTAATATTGCCGGAGTTTCACCCCACGGCAGGGTTATCGGCTCGGTATTTGAAGATGCCTACAACTATATGAAGTCCGGCACCCTGCTCCGCCAGGTGATCAACACCATTGAAGCGGAGGTTGATTTCAACTCTTCCACCGACCGCCACCTCTTTAACGACATCTACGAAAAGATTCTTGCTGACTTGCAGTCTGCCGGTAATGCAGGCGAATACTACACCCCTCGTGCGGTAACAGAGTTTATGGTGGAGAGGCTCAATCCGCAACTCGGCGAAACGGTGCTTGATCCCGCATGCGGTACCGGAGGCTTTCTCACCAACACCATCGAACACCTCAAAGGGCAGGTGAACAATGCTGACGACCTGAAGAGCTTGCAGGAGAGCATTCACGGAGTGGAAAAAAAGCCGCTGCCGCATATGCTTGCTCTGACCAACATGATGCTGCATGGTATTGACGTACCCACCAACATCCGGCACGATAACACCCTCAGCCGTCCACTCAAGGACTACGGCCCGAAAGAGCGTGTCGATATTATTGTCACCAATCCGCCTTTCGGGGGCATGGAAGAGGACGGCATTGAAAACAACTTTCCCAAAAAGTACCAGACCAGAGAAACCGCAGACCTCTTTATGGCGCTGATCATGCACCGGCTCAAGCAGAATACTGGTCGTGCTGCTGTTGTGCTTCCCGACGGTTTTCTCTTCGGAGAGGGCGTCAAAACCAACCTGAAGCGGGAGCTGCTTGAAGAGTTCAATCTGCACACCATTGTCCGATTGCCGAAGGGCGTTTTCAGCCCTTACACCAGCATTTCTACTAACATTCTCTTTTTCGAAAAGGGTGGCCCGACAAAGGATATCTGGTTTTTTGAGCATCCCTATCCCGAAGGCTACAAATCATACTCCCGTTCCAAGCCCTTGACCATTCAGGAGTTTGAGAGGGAACAAGCGTGGTGGGGTGGTACGGAGCGAAAAGGTCGCAAAGGTACTGAATATGCATGGAAGGTTTCGGTTGAGGAGATTGCAGCACGCAACTACAACCTTGATTGCAAAAACCCGCATGAAGTTGCGGTGAACCATCGTGACCCTGAAGAGCTTATGGAGGAGTATCTTGACATTACTCGTAAGCTTGAAGCCGCTCAAGCTGCGCTGAAGCAGGAACTCATGCTGGCATTGGGAGGGAACTGAAATATGAAATCAAACCACATTGATACAAGAACTGTGGTGAACACTGTGGGAGAAATCGAGAAGAGCCATGAATGAAAATGTAAGGAGCAGGGCTCTGCTCGAGCAACATTTCGATATTGCCTTTGCTGCACCAGAGGGTACCAAAAAACTGCGGGAGCTGATATTAACCCTTGCCATGCAGGGCAAACTTGTGCCGCAAGACCCGAACGATCAACCTGCGAGTGAACTGCTCAAGGAGATTGAGGCGGAGAAGCGGAGATTGGTTAAAGCAGGAAAGATAAGGGAGCCAAAACTGC
>JAAXXL010000059.1 GCA_013334485.1 Chlorobiaceae bacterium
TGATGGTACTGCCGCCCATCTTGAATTTTTTGGCCAGAATGTTTTTTTCGATAGCCCGTTCAATGGCCTTGTAGTCAAACCCCTCATGCTGCCAGAACTTGTCGTCTTCGGCAATCAGCACCGCTTTCACAAGATTCGGAGAGATCTTTTTAAGGGGAACCCACCGCTGCTGGATCTTTTTATCAAGAAGTCCCTCCTGAAGCCACTGGGCCTCACGGTCTTCCATAAATGCTGTTTTCGCCGGGTTCTCATCAACCAGTCTGCCGACATCTGGATAGACAAAGTAGCGGGCAATATCGGCAACGAACATCACCAGAAAGATGATGATGATTGTTCTGATAAATTTCATGCGTACAGGCAGTTAAAACTACATAATGAATATTGTAGCTGTAAAATACCAAATATGAGAGAGATACAACGGCAGGAGAACAAAATTCTTTGCGGCTTGCGTCGTTAGAATTAAACCTGAAAGAGAGAAGAGGATAAAAGAAAAGTGCCCTCGGGCAGACTCGAACCGCCGACCTACAGTTTAGGAAACTGTTGCTCTATCCACTGAGCTACAAGGGCATAGGGGGGAATTTAGTACTTTTGCTGAAACTTGCAACAACCCTGCTTATTTTCTTCCGAACATCCGGTCAAGCTGGTCAAGCGAGAGCTTGATGATAACCGGTCTGCCGTGAGGGCAGGAGTAAGGGTCCCGGGTGGCAAAAAGGTTGTCAATCAGGGTGCGCATCTCATCAAGATTGAGCTTCTGACCGGTCATGATGGCATTACGGCATGAGTAGGACTTGGCCAGATTGTCCCGTTTTTCAAGCTTGAGGCGTGAAGCATTATCCTGATACTCGGCAATCATCTCCTGAAGGATAGTAACCTCAGTGCCCGGTTTGACATCCTGTGGAACCCCCTCAATCATGATTGTTTTGTTGCCGAAAAGGCGCAGATTGAAGCCGAGACGATAGAGATCATCACGAATCTCCTCAAACACCTCATACTCCCACGGACGAAACTCGACTTTCTGGGGAAAGAGCAACTGCTGCGAGTTGGGCACATTCTGGGTCATCACATCAACGGCACGTTCATAGAGAACCCGTTCGTGGGCCACATGCTGATCGATAATCATGAGCCCGGTCTTGATCTGACAAATCAGATACTTGTTATGCAGTTGCCAGATTTTCGGTTCAGCATCTTTAGGATTCGGCTGCCCCTCATCGGCAAGAAGCGGGGAGAGAAGGGCAAGAGTGAGCCCGTCATCACCTTCTCGAAGTTCAGACTGAGGCGGGGTGTCAGTGAAGGCGGAACGGGGTGTAAACAGTTCGCTCTGGCGCAGGGTTGAAGAGCGGGTTTCGGCTTGAGGCTGAAATGCTCCTTCCCGATAGTTGCGGTAAAGCTCGCCCGTTGTCACTGATCGATCCGGAATATCCTGAAAGGAGAGCTTCCTCCAGGCTGATTCCTGACGGGGCTGAGCAAAGGGATCATCACTCGCTCCGGCTGCAAGATCGGGAGAAAAATCATGGAGCTGAATTGCTCGCTTGATAACCGGATAGAACATGTTGCGGACACTACGCTCATCATCAAAGCGAATCTCAAGCTTGGATGGATGGACATTGACATCAATACGCGAAGGATCTATTTCGAGAAAAAGAAGCACAAAGGGCGACTGGCGCTCTACCAGCAGTTCACCGTATGCCTGCTGCACCGCCTGGGAAAGCATCCTGTTCTGGATAACCCTGCGGTTGATAAAGAAATACTGATCCAGTTTCTTGCGTTTCTGCATCGCCGGCTTTCCGAGAAACCCGCGAATGGAGAGGTAATCGTTCTCCTCCGAGATCTCAATCAAACTGTCAGCAAACTCATTGCCGTAAAAGAAGTTGAGCCGTTCGGCCATATCGGGTGTGCGGAAATGGAAAAGCTCCTCGTCATCGTTGTACATCCGCCACTCAATCTCCGGATAGGCAAGGGCAAAGGACTTGATAACTTCAAAAATGTGCTGAAACTCGGTAGCATTTGATTTGAGAAACTTCCGCCGGGCAGGGACATTGTAAAAGAGGTTTCTGACGCTCATGGTTGTACCCTGTTCGCCCTGAACTCCGGACTCCTCGGCAAGAACTCCCCCTTCATAGCGGAACCGTAAACCAAGCGTCTCTTTTGCCGTACGGGTTTTCAATTCAAAATGGGAGACCGATGAGATACTTGCCAGTGCTTCGCCCCTGAAGCCAAGACTTTTCAATGTGTCGAGATCCTCGACTCCGATAATCTTGCTGGTTGCAAAACGCTCAACCGAGAGCAGTGCGTCTTCACGCAGCATCCCCGCGCCATTATCGACAACACGTATCAACTCCTTTCCTGCATCCTTGACAGAAAGGGTTATTCTGTCGGCTCCGGCATCAATGGAATTTTCCAGAAGTTCCTTGACAACCGAGGCCGGGCGCTGAACAACTTCACCAGCAGAAATCTTGTTAGCAACACTATCCGGTAAACGTGCAATTCTTGCCATACACTCTCATGAGAACATTTTTCTTTTCGCCTCAAACCACTCTTGATAATTTTATCTGTGCGACAAGTTATCGATAAAAGAGCTTTATTTTTTTAATAAATGCCAATATAATTTTAATGCTCACTCGCCTCCTCCGGGTGAGTCAGCCATGTAGCGGATGACTAGATAAATAAGGGCACCTCTATTTATTGTCGTGAGAAGCCCGAGAACAAGGCGGATGGAGCACAGAAACCGGAGTGTACAGGTTGTACATGAGGATTTCGAGCACCACCCAACGCAGTAATCGGGTTTCGGAATAAATAAATAGAGGTGCCCATAATACAATCAGACGGCGCGAAGGTGCTCCCACAGTTCACGAAGAACCGCTTCGCTGAAGCGAATTTTGTTCAGCTCACGATCTCCATGCATGAAGAGGGTGCGCGACTGCACGGTTCCGGATGATTTGATTGCCAGTGCGAGGCAGAGCATACCAACCGGTTTTTCATGAGATCCGCCCGCAGGTCCGGCAATGCCCGTTGTTGAAAGAGCAAAATCAGCCCCGCTTTTTTCAAGACACCCTGTTGCCATGGCGCAAGCTACCTCTTCGCTCACCGCACCGAACTCCTCAATCGTCTCCTTTGCAACCCCGAGCGCCCTCTCTTTAGCCTCGTTACTGTAAACCACAAAACCCTGGTAAAAATATGCTGATGAACCGGGCACATCAGTGAGACGGCTTGCAACAAGGCCTCCGGTACATGATTCAGCAACCGCAACACTCATACCTCTTTGGGTGAGTATCTCACCAATCGTCTCCTCAAGAGTGCTCTCAGCGGTAGCATAGATGAATCGACCGGCCCTCTTGAGTATGGCATCAACAACCCTTCGGTTATCACTATCCACGACCTCGCGGTCACTGCCGAGGGTGCTTATCATCAGGGTGACTCCTGCCGCATGGGGAAGATAAGCCAGGGTAGTTCCAGCCGGAAGCGAATCCTCAACCTCAACAATCATCTCTGCCAGCATGGATTCACCGATGCCGAGAGTCTTGATTGGCGTATGGCGGATGAATGAGGAGGAGAGCACCGAAAAATATGGCAGAACCGTAAGCTCCATCATGGCCTTCATTTCGGAAGGCACTCCCGGCATCAACACCAGATAGTGACGCTTGAAGCGCTCTCCGCACCCGATAATCATGCCTGCCGCCGACCCTTTGGTGTTCGGTATCACATGCGATCCTTCAATAACCATCGCCTGATCACGAAGAGCATCCGTCATGGTCCGGCCCCTCTGTTTCATCAGGCTGGCAAGCTTCTCACAAGCATCTTTGCTCAACTCAAGATCTCTCTGGAGCAACAACTGCACTGCGCTGCGGGTACGATCATCCCTTGTGGGCCCGAGGCCTCCGGTGACGAGCACAACCTCGGCACGCTCAAGTGATTCGGCAAGCACTGCGGCAATCTCGCTTTCAACGTCGGAACAGGCAACAATCCGGTTCACCGCTATGCCAATACCGGCCAGCCCTGAGGCCATAAAGGTCGCATTACTGTTTATCCGCTGCCCTTTGAGCAGCTCATCACCGATTGAAACAATCTCTGCACGCATAAGACTCACTCCGTTAAACCAGATAGCTTGCAATGCGCAGAATATCGGCAAAAACACCGCCCGCCGTAACCTCTCCGCCTGCACCGGGACCCCGGACAACAAGCGGTGTTGCATGGTAGCGATCCGTTGTAAAGACCACCATATTTTCCGATCCGCTGAGTCCGGCAATGGGGCTTGAAAGCGGAACCTGTTTCACCCCGATAGAGGCTTTACCATTGCGAATCTCGCCGGCATAGGCTATGGTCATCCCCTCCTCCGCAGCTTTTTCTGATTCAGCAGCATACCAGCCGTCAATGCTTGAAAGTCGGTCGAGAAACTCACCGACCGGCATCTCACCCCTGTACTCTTCAGGCACAAGGCTCTCGACAAGAACATCACCAAACTCAAGGGTAAAACCGAGTTCACGACCGAGAATCAAAAACTTCCGGGCAAAATCAGCGCCGGAGAGATCATCCCTCGGATCAGGCTCTGTATAACCGGCATCTTTGGCCCGGCGGACAATTTCGCTGAACCGCCCTCCCTTGCGAAGTTCATTGAAAATAAAGCTCAATGTTCCGGAGAGTACCCCTTCAATTGAGATAATTTTGTCGCCGCTGTTTTTCAGATCGTTCAGGGTGTTGATGATCGGCAATCCTGCACCGACATTGGTTTCATAGAGAAAGCGGGCATTGCTTTTGCGCTGTGCATCCCTGATGCTCCTGTAGAGTGGCCAGGTTCCCGCCATTCCGAGCTTGTTGGCCGTCACAACGGAGATATTGGCAAGCAGAAGATCGGGATAGATTGCGGCAACCTGAGAGCTTGCCGTACAGTCAACAAATATTGTGTTGTGGAGATTCCTCTCCCGGATAATCTCCATATAGCCTTCGATCCCTTTTTTTCCGGTTCTCGGCTGAAGAGCCTTCTGCCAGGAGTCAAGATCAATGCCCTCATCATTGAGAGCAATGTTCCCTGTATTTGCCATCCCGCATACCACCACATCAAGATCATTCTCCTCCTGCAGGCTACTGCGATGAGCGCTGATTTGTGCAATGAGGCTTTTGGCTATCGTACCGGTACCGGCAATAAAGAGATGCACCTTGCGTTGAGAGAGAAAGAATGATTCGTGAATACAGTTGAGCGCCTTGTCTTCATCATTGCCGTCAATGACAAGGGAGATGTTCATCTCGTTAGCTCCCTGTGCAACCGCAATGACATTGATCCCGTTTTTTCCGAGCGTTTCAAACAACTGGGCTGATACACCGGCATGGCCCGACATGTTATTGCCGACCACGGCAATCATGGCGAGGTTCACGCGGATTGCAAGGGGATCTATCTGACGCGACTCCATTTCAGCCCTGAACTCCTCCTCAAGGATTTTTTTTGCATTCGGAGCCTGGGCTGGATTGATGGCAAGGGTGATCGACTGTTCCGAAGAGGCCTGGGAGATAAAGATGATATTGATGCGGTGACGGGCAAGGCGACTGAAAAGTCGTGAGGCAATTCCCGGAACACCAACCATACCGCTGCCCGACATGTTCAGGAGTACCACATTGTTGATGGAGGTCAGACCTGTAACAGGAAGCGTCTGGCCTAAGTCAAGCGATGCTGCACGCTCAATTCGGGTTCCTTCTGATGAAGGGTTGAAGGAGTTTTTGATCAGGATCGGAATACCTGCCTTCATGGCCGGTTGAACAGCAAGGGGATGCAGCACCCGTGCCCCTGCGTGCGAGAGTTCCATCGCTTCGGCATAACTGATAAACGGCAGAATCCGGGCATCCCGAACCCGTTTGGGATCGGCACTGAAAAAACCGTCAACATCGGTCCAGACAAGAATTTCAGCAGCTCCAAGTGCAGCGCCAAGAATTGATGCCGTATAGTCAGAGCCTCCGCGACCAAGTGTTGTTGACGTTCCATCCTCGGCAGCAGCGATAAAACCGGTTACGACCGGAACACCCTTAAACGAGGCAAGCTGCTTGCGAATCTGCACTTCGGAGGCCTCTGCATCAAGGCGCGCATCACCATAATTGGCATCAGTAACAATCAGACGGCGTGCATCGAGATAGTATGCATCAATACCTCTCCATTTAAGGTAACTGCTGACTATGCGTGCAGAGAGCCGTTCTCCGAATCCAAGAAGCAGTGCAAGACTCTTTTCAGAGAGCTCCCGGAGAAGAAATACCCCATGAAGCAGATCATTAAGCTCGGAAAATTCAGAGCGGATTTCTGCTGAAAGTGTTTCAGGCAGTTCCGACGAAAAGAGTTCTGTCAAAAGATCGAGATGCAACCGCTCAAGCTCTTCATAGGTAGTGCGATATGCGATCTCTCCCCGACCGGCCTTCGTGGCGGAATCAAGCAGAAGATCTGTAACATGATGCAGCGCCGAAACAACAACAATAAGCGTACCCTCCTGCAATGCGCCCTCAATGATAGCCGCTACGTTTTTCACCCTGCCGGGCGTTCCAAGTGAACTGCCTCCAAACTTGTATATCTTCATGCTCACGACTACACTGTTGAATATGAAAAGAGACCCGTTATCATCAATAACCGTAATTAAGAGAACTTCGTGCAATATAAATCATTTCCGGGTCAGCCACATCTCAGAGGAGACTCTTGAGCAATTTCGCAGAAAAAAAAAGCGCCCACCGGGGGCGCTTTTTTCGTTCATGTCAAAATCGGGAGAATCAACCGTTCAATGCTTCAGCACCGGCAACAATCTCACTCAGCTCTGTCGTAATAGCAGCCTGCCGTGCCCGGTTATAGCTGATATTAAGCGTGCGAAGAAGATCCTTGGCATTCTCTGTTGCCGAATCCATAGCCGCCATACGTGCGGCATGCTCGGCAGCATTCGATTCAAGCAGCATTCTCCATACCTGTGTATTGAGATGGCGTGGAACAAGCACATCAATAATTGCTGAAGGTGATGGCTCATAAATGTAGTCACTGCTGCTCTCCTTGCCTGCACTGACCGGTGCAATTGGAAGAAGCTCTTCAGCTTTCAGGTTCGGAGCAAGCACCGACTTGAACTCGTTGTAGACAACAACCACGCGGTCAACCTCTCCACGCAAATACATTCCCGAGGCTGTATCGGCAATCTCTTTTGCAATGCTGAAATCAAGACTCTGGAAGAGTGCAGGATAACCTTTAACAATGTTGTACTCCCGCTTACGGAAGAACTCAAAGCCTCTCGTACCTGCACAGATCATGCTTACGCCACCATTGCGATAGACATCGGCATAATCTTCATGAATGGTTTTTGCAGCAAGCTTGATGATATTAGTATTGAACGCGCCGCATAGACCCCTGTCGGAAGTTACAAGAATCACAAGGACCTTGTTCAACTCCTGACGGCCCGAAAGCAAAGGGTTGCGAGAAGTATCTACCTTTGCTGAAAGTGAGCCAAGCATCTCTTTCAGCTTGCCTGCGTAAGGGCGAGCCATAACGGCCCGCTCCTGCGCCCTTCTGAGCTTTGCAGCGGCTACCATCTTCATTGCCTTGGTAACCTGCTGTGTAGACTTCACCCCTTTGATTCGTACACGTATATCCTTTAATGTAGCCATGAATTACGGGACTGATATTGAAATTGCTTAAAATCTGCTACTCTTGATATTACGCCTTGTTTTTTGCCTTGAAGGTTTCAACAAACTTGAGGGCAAACTCCTTGAGCTTTGCTGCTGTATCACTTTCAAGTGCACCGCTTGTTGCAATGGCACTGAGTATATCACTGTGCTTGATTTCAAGCGCAGCAAGGAACTCCTCCTCAAACTTGCGGATAAAGCGCAAATCAACCGTATCAAGCAATCCCGTTGTACCAAGGAAAATGATCGCAACCTGCTTTTCAACCGGCATCGGAATATACTGACCCTGCTTCAGGATTTCGACAAGCCTTGCGCCCCTGTCGAGCTGAGCCTTTGTGGTTTTGTCAAGATCAGAACCGAATTTGGAGAAAGCCTCAAGCTCACGGAACTGTGCAAGATCAAGACGAAGGGTACCTGCAACCTTTTTCATTGCCTTGATCTGGGCTGCACCGCCAACGCGGGAGACCGAGATACCGACGTTGATAGCCGGACGCTGACCGGAGTTGAAGAGATTCGACTCAAGAAAGATCTGCCCATCGGTGATGGAGATCACATTGGTCGGAATATATGCAGAAACGTCTCCAGCCTGGGTTTCAATAACCGGCAGAGCAGTAAGGCTTCCTCCGCCTTTGACGAGAGGCTTGAGCGCATCGGGAAGATCGTTCATCTTCCTTGCTACTTCGACATCGTCAGTAATTTTTGCAGCTCTTTCAAGCAGACGGGAGTGTAAGTAAAAAACGTCGCCAGGATAGGCTTCACGTCCTGGTGGACGGCGAAGAAGCAGGGAGAGCTGACGATAGGCAACAGCCTGTTTTGAAAGATCATCATAAACAACAAGTGCATGACGACCGGTATCGCGGAAAAACTCACCAAGAGTAGCTCCGGCAAAAGGAGCAATAAACTGAAGCGGTGCAGGGTCAGAGGCGGTAGCAGAAATAACAATGGTGTACTCCATTGCGCCATATTTCTCCAGCGTGTTGACAACCTGGGCAACCGTTGAACCTTTCAGGCCGATAGCAACATAGATACAGAAAACGCCTTTTCCCTTCTGGTTGATAATGGTATCAAGCGCAACTGCGGTCTTTCCTGTCTGACGGTCACCAATGATAAGTTCACGCTGTCCACGACCAATCGGAATCATGGAGTCGATAGCCTTGAGACCTGTCTGAAGCGGCTCGTGAACTGATTTGCGGTATATAACTCCGGGAGCCCTGCGCTCAAGCGGAAGACGAAGTTCTGTTTCAATGGCACCTTTGCCGTCGATCGGTTCTCCAAGCGGATTGATAACCCTGCCGAGCATGGCCTCGCCAACCGGGATGGAAGCAAGAATACTGGTTCTTTTAACCGTATCACCCTCTTTGACAAGTGTTGATTCACCAAACAATACAGCTCCGACGTTATCCTCCTCAAGGTTCAACGCCATTCCCATCACATTATTTGGAAACTCAAGAAGTTCACCTGCTGCTGCCTTGGATAGACCATAGACACGAGCAATACCGTCACCGACCTGCAGCACTGTTCCTACATCATAAACATCTGCTTCAGACTCAAAACCGGCAAGTTGCTTGCGAAGTATGGATGATACCTCATCAGGCCTGACTGTTGTAGACATATCTTATTCCGCTTGGTTATTTGTTAAGAAAAGAGAAAGATTCTGTTTACCTTCTTTTGACGTTGAAATCAGGCTGATGCCTATCCAAAAGATTAAAACCTAAATTTAACGAAAAGCTTTTAGTTATTCAAATTCTCTCTCTCATTTGAGTAAGCTTCGTTTTATTTTATAGAGTATCCTACACACAAACATACTGGAATTTTGTTTGCAGACAACGGCATGAAAACTATCAGGGGATTTGCTTCTGCAACCGTAGGCAATGTGGCCTGCGGTTTTGATGTTCTCGGCTTTGCCATTACCGAGCCTGGTGATGAAGTCATCCTGACACTTGACGACGAAAAACATCCCGGTTCTCCCGTCTCCATCTCCTCCATAACGGGAGATGGCGGAGCACTGCCGCTTGACCCGAAAAAAAATACGTCGAGCTTTGTTGTGCTCAAGTTCCTTGAATATATCCGCACCCATAAACAGATCAATTTTACCGGTCATATTTCGCTTGAGCTCAAAAAACACCTTCCGCTGAGCAGCGGTATGGGAAGCAGCGCAGCGAGCGCAGCCGCAGCTCTTGTTGCTGCCAATGAACTATTCGGTAATCCCTGTACAAAAATGGAACTGGTCCATTTTGCCATTGAAGGCGAGCGGGTTGCATGCGGATCTGCCCATGCAGACAATGCAGCTCCGGCTATTCTCGGCAATTTTGTACTAATACGCAGTTATACTCCTCTTGATATCATTACGATCCCTTCACCCGAACATCTCTACTGCTCCCTTGTACACCCGCACTGCGAACTACGCACCTCTTATGCCCGTTCAGTGCTCCCGACCGAGATTCCGCTCAAGCTTGCCATCCAGCAATGGGGCAATGTCGGCGCACTCGTAAACGGTCTGTTGACATCCGACTACGAGCTTATCGGGCGTTCGCTCGTTGACGTTATTGCAGAACCCAAACGGGCGCCTCTCATACCCGGATTTTTTGAGGTCAAGCAGGCGGCAATTGATTCCGGAGCCCTCGGCTGCAGCATTGCAGGCTCAGGTCCGTCACTCTTTGCCTTCTCTTCATCGGAAAAAACCGCACTGAAAGTCGGCCTTGCGATGAAAGAGGCTTTTCTGCACTCGAAAGCCCGACTTGAGTCAGACATGTGGGTATCGCCGATATGCAAGCAAGGCGCAAGAATAGTGTAACAACAACATAGAAGCGTACTATTGTCATGATCTACTTCAGCACCAATAAATCGTCCATTCCGGTTTCCATAAAAAAAGCTACGCTTGAAGGCCTTGCGCCTGATGGCGGTCTCTACGTCCCTTCTGAAATACCACACTTTTCGGCGGCTGAGATAAGCCTTCTTGAAGGCGCCAGTTTTAACAATATTGCCTTTGCGATTGCCAAAAAGTTTATCGGAGGAGAGATCCCTCTCGACCTTCTCGGCGATATGATCGAGAGCTGCTATCCCTTTGAGACGCCGCTTGTCGAGCTGAACAGTGATACCTTTATTGAAGAGCTGTTCTGCGGTCCGACGCTGGCTTTCAAGGATTATGGTGCTCGCTTTCTTGCCCGTCTTACCGGCTATTTTGCCGCAGAAGATGACCGCCTTATTACCGTACTCGTTGCTACATCAGGAGATACGGGAAGTGCTGTAGCTTACGGCTTCCAGGGTATCGCGAACACCAGGGTGGTACTGCTCTATCCTTCCGGAAAAGTAAGCCGCCTGCAGGAGCAGCAGTTAACGACGGCCGGGGGAAACGTACATGCTCTGGAGGTAAAAGGGGATTTTGATGACTGCCAGCGAATGGTAAAGCAGGCGTTTGTTGATCCCGATCTCAGCAAAAGCCTGACACTTACTTCGGCAAACTCAATCAACATATCACGCCTGATTCCGCAATCATTCTACTACGCATGGGCAACCATGCAGCTCAGGGAACGGTTCGGCAGTGCGGAACCGCTTTTTGCGGTACCGAGTGGCAATTATGGCAACCTCACTGCCGGCATACTGGCAAAAAAAATGGGCTTCCCCATTGGCCATTTTATCGCCGCCTCAAATGCCAATGACAGCGTGACCCGCTATCTTGACGATGGCCGCTACGAACCGCATCCAACCATCACCACCCGTTCAACGGCTATGGATGTTGGTAATCCAAGCAATTTTGCAAGGCTGCGATATCTATACGGTAACGATCACCTTGCAATGAAGCGAGATATAACGGGTATCTCGGTTTCAGATAAAGAGACTCTTGAAACCATCCGTTCAGTGTTTGAGCGCTTCGGCTACACTGCCGACCCGCATACAGCAGTGGCATTCCGTGCGCTTGAGAACTACAGATCGTCCGGAGATCATGCAGGAAAACCGGGTGTGGTTCTGTCAACCGCCCATCCGGCTAAATTCCTTGAGGTGATCAGTGATGCGCTTGAGCGAGAGGTTGAGATCCCCGCGCGCCTTAAAGCGGTTCTGGACAAAGAGAAAATGGCCGTAACAATCAGTTCGGACTACAGCGAGCTCGCGACCTATCTCAACGGGCTTGACCGGTAACCATTGAAAAAAGGGTCAATGAACGTCAGAACGCTTATTTTTTTTCTCATCCTTGTTCCGATCATGTTTATCGGGATGACCATCTACCTTTTTGTCAACCTTATTGACAGAACTGGCGACAGCTTTTACCAACTTGCTGCATGGTGGGGCCGGTTAAGCGCAAGGCTTTTCGGTATAACCGTGGAGGTGATCGGCAGTGAAAATTACAGTTCGGAACAGAACTATCTGGTAATCAGCAATCATGCCGGTATGGCTGATATTCCGCTCATCCTCGGCAATATTAATGTGAACCTCCGCTTTCTGGCAAAAGAGGAGCTTGGCAGAATACCGGTTTTCGGATGGTCGCTCAAACAGGCCGGGTATGTGATGATCAAACGGGGGCAAAACAGGGAAGCACTTAAAAGTCTGCTTGCGGCATCCAATGTTCTTAAAAGCGGACGCTCTGTCCATATCTTCCCGGAAGGAACACGCTCATTTGACGGAAAGCTGCTCCCCTTCAAGCGGGGAGCGTTTCTTGTTGCACAGAAAGGGGGGGCTCCGGTTCTCCCGGTCACCATTATCGGCAGCCATCTGATTACACCGAAAAAAAGCCTTAAAATCAACAAGGGGAAAATCAGAATCATCATCGCCCCGCCCATCCCGCCGTCACAGTTCCAGAGCGTTGAAGAGCTCAAGAATACCTGCGCGGGCATCATCGGAAGTAATCTCGAGAAGTACAGCTATAACTAACCGCGATAAATTGTCGTGAGCGGTTTGAGTGCAAGGCGGATAGAGCGCAGAAACCGGAATGTACACGTCGTACATGAGGATTTCGAGCACCACCCAACAAAGCAATCAAATCGCGGAACAAATTTATATGTTGCGATAGAGGTTGACCATCTCGATGGCCGTCATGGCTGCATCAAAACCCTTGTTTCCAGCTTTTGTGCCGGCCCTCTCAATCGCCTGTTCAAGATTTTCAGTAGTCAGCACCCCGAAGGCAACAGGAACCCCGGTTTCAAGAGAGACCTGGGCAATACCCTTGGTCGCCTCAGCAGCAATGACATCAAAATGAGGTGTCGAACCCCGGATGATAGCGCCAAGAGCAATAATAGCATCATACTTGCCGGTGAGAGCAACCTTTTTGGCAAGCATCGGCAACTCAAATGCACCGGGACAGCGATAAATGGTGATGTTCTCCTCCGATCCACCGTGACGGCGAATGCAGTCCACTGAACCCTCAACAAGCTTCTGACCGATAAAATCATTGAAGCGGGAGACAACCAGAGCGAACCTTGAATCCTTTGCGTTCAGTGCGCCTTCGACTTGTTTGATCTGCATAGCTAAATTCTTTTTATTTTTGAAAAACCGGTTCTATGAACGGCAGTATCCGAGAAGCCGCTCCACAAGATCTATAATGACATGTCCGATAGTGATATGAGACTCCTGTACCCTGTCGGCACTGCCTGAATGGGGAACAATAACCTCAAGATCTGCCATCCCTTTCAACTGTCCTCCATCACCGCCAAGCAGGGCAAGAGTCTTCATTCCGTTCTCTTGTGCATAGTTGATGGCGTTAATGACACTTGTGCTGTTGCCGCTGGTTGAGAGCCCGAGCAGAATATCCCCTTCACGTCCATAGGCTTCAACAAGCCGCGTAAAAACCGCATCGTAACCAAAGTCATTAGCCCCGGCCGTCAGGGCTGAGGTATCGGTAGTGAGCGCAATGGCCGGAAGTGCCGGTCGATCAACGCTGCTGCGATAACGGATGGTGAGTTCGGTCGCAAGGTGCTGGGCGTCCGCCGCACTGCCGCCATTACCGCAAAGCAGAACCTTGCCTCCCTCTTCAAACGTTCCGGCAATCATTCGCGCCATGGCAACAATAACCGCACTGTTCTGGCGGGCAACACTCTCCATCAGTCGAGCACTGTAGAGCATGGTGTCAAGCACCACCTCATCATAACGGGTTCGATCACACATCCCGTCGGAACACCTGCAATCATCGGCCATAGAAACAGTAGCGAAACGTGAAAGGACAATATTTCGAGAATATAATGAAAAATCCGGAGGCTCCATCTACCTTCACATGCAAAGCATAAGCATCCCCCCTTTAGATGTGATGTTGCTGTATCAATCCGGAGGTAACTCTACTTCTCCTGAGGAGGCCACTGCAGTGCGCCGTGCAGGATACGGAGAAGTTCGATGCGTTCACCGTTAAGGCGGTAGACAAGAATAAATGGTGTGCGGCTTATCACCAGCTCCCGGGTTCCGGCAAAGCGCCCCTCCCGACCGAGTTCCGGATGTTCGATCAACCGACCGGCAAATCGGGCAATGCGGTCGCCCTGCTCAACTGCCGCTTTTGGATTATCCCGGGCAATGTACTCCAACTGCAAATCCCGATCGACAATTGCCCTGGGGAGCCAAAAGAGCTTCAAGTGGCACTCCCGTCAGCACTCCCTGCTAACTCTCTCCTCCGCTTTGCCCAGCTCTCGCTTGCATCTTCATTCGATATCCATGTGGTGTTTACGTCATCAGCTTCAAGCACACCCAGCTCAACCTGCTGTCGAAACCACTTGTCATGGGCGGCAGCCCCATGAACATTGCGCAAACGTTCAGCCGCATCGGTTCTGAATTTGCCGCCAGGAATCAGTGCATCACTGAAGTTGGTCGAATCAAGCAGATCAATACGGGTTATCTGAAACTCGTTTTTCAGATGCTCTACGCAACGATCAAGGCTGCGCCATGTGCGCGGCTTATCGGTTCGCTGTGTACCGAGCAGTTGTTCCTTCACTCCAACCCTGAGTATAACGGACCACCCTCCCGGCTGACCGATAATGGCCGCGCCCTGGATAGCGGAGGAGGCGGCTAACTGCCTGGCCATTGCCGTACTGATGGTTTTTGTGCTCATGGTTTCTCGTAGCAGAGGGTTACCATACAAAATCAGGGTTATGCATATTACTAAATAAATATACAATCATTACGAACAGGATAATCATATAAACAGCAAAAAAAAACTCCGCCTCATGCACGGAGCAGAAGGCGGAGTTGGAAACAACGATAAAAAAGAGGGAGCTTAGTGGTACTGGGCGCTCTCTTCCTTGACAAATTCAACCAGAAGCTTCAGGTTTTCAGGATCCATATCAGGCAGGATACCGTGGCCGAGGTTGAAGACGTGACCGGAGTGTTCGGTATGCTGGCCGAAAGATTTGAGAATCTTTGCAGCTTCAGACTTGATCAATGCTGGCGTACCATAGAGAACGGTTGGATCAAGGTTACCCTGCAGAGCTACGCGATCGTTAAGCTCGGCACGTGCCTTGCCGATATCCATTCCCCAGCCGAGACCCATGGCGTCGCAGCCGGTATCAGCGATTTCAGAAAGAATAGTGTTGCAATCCTTTGAGAATACGATAACAGGAGTGTCAGGATATTTTGCCTTGATCGCCTGTACGGTCTCCTTGATGTAAGGAAGAGCGTATACACGGTAGTCATCTTCAGAAAGAGCACTTGCCCATGAATCGAAGATCTGGATAGCATCTGCGCCTGCTTCAATCTGCTTGAGCACATAAGCGGTGATAACACCGGAAATCTTACGAAGAAGCGCATGGGCCATTGCGGGCTCACGATACATCATCTTTTTGGCATAGGCATAATTTTTCGAACCGCCGCCTTCAACTGCGTAAGTAAAGAGGGTCCATGCTGCACCGGTAAAGCCGATAAGCGGAACACGGTTGTCGAGCTCTTTTTTGGTCATTCTGAGCGCATCCATCACGTAACCAAGCTTTTCATCGATATCAGGCACAATCAGCTTGTCGATATCGGCCTGGGAGCGAATAGGATTGAGCTTGATCCCTTTAGACTCGATAATCTCGACATTCATGCCCATCGCTTCATTGATGACAAGAATATCAGAAAAAATAATAGCGGCATCAACACCCATCAATTCAACCGGCTGAATGGTCACCTCGGTAGCAAGTTCCGGGGTTTTACAGAGGGTTAAAAAATCGGTTTTTTCTCTGACGGCCCGGTACTCCGGCAAATAACGACCGGCCTGACGCATTACCCAGATTGGCGTCCTGGAACATGGCTGACGCTTTAATGCCCGAAGAAAAAGATCATTTTTGAGCATGCAATGCAATAATTTGATGGGTTAACAAAACAAGC
>JAAXXL010000003.1 GCA_013334485.1 Chlorobiaceae bacterium
CTGGGGAACCGGAAAATCCGCAGGATAACAATCGAGCGACTCTACGATATTTAAAACTGATACCGTCACATCACCCAGATGCGGCTCAATCCAGGAGCCGGCTATCGGCCGCTTTTTACGCTCAACTCCATCCGGAAGCTGAAAATGGAGCATTTCAAAAAAAACAGTGCTGTAGCGACGCTCCTTGTCAAAGGTGATAATAACAGCGGAGTCAAACTCAAAGACCAGACGAAGCTTGTCTGTTACCGTCCGGAACAACTCCTGGGGATCGCGGATCGAACCGACCGCATCGCTTATGTACTGCATAAGCATATGCGCCTCATGTGAAGAAGAGATACTCATAGAGAGGGAAGTAAACCGTTTATTCTTAAATTATCAGAAAACAAGATACAGAATATTCTGATAATTTCGGAACGCCCAAACAAACGAAACAAACTAAACTACTTTATATAAATGATTTATATAAAGCCCCCCTTCGTTTCTCTACTGGCATAGGAATTGCGACATTTAACGAAGGAAAGAGGCAACTATGGGCAAAAGCATAAAGGCGCCCAAAATCATCAGAAAATAATGAAGAGAATACTGGCAAAAACCGGCGTATGGACTTTAGCTGCACTGATGCTTTCAGCGCCATGTCGGACCGCCCTGGCAGGAGAATCACCCGAGGGAGTGCTGACACTTGAAAAGAGCATCCGTCTTGTTCGCGAAAACAACCCGGCACTGAAAGCGGCAGCAGAGGAGATCACTGCTGCAGAAGCTCGGGTCACCAAAAGCAAAAGCGCATGGTACCCTCAGATAACCGCAAGTGCGGGTTACACCTATATTGATCCGGTCTCGGAGATGAGTTTTGGCAGCACCCCTCCGATCAAATTCATGCCCAACAACAACTACGACGCCAAAGTCACCGCAAGAGCAACAATTTTCGATTTCGGGAAGAGAGGAGAGGGCGTCAAGCTCGCTCTCAGTGGAAAAAAATCGACTGAGCACACACTTGAACTGACCCGAAGGGAGCTCACCTTTCAAACGGTTCAACTATTTTATGGCGCTCTTTTTCTCCATGAAAGCATACGGGTACAACAGAAGGAAATTGGTGCGCTCAACAAGGCTCTCGAATTCTCGACAAAACGATACAAGGCCGGATCGGCCACACGGTTTGATCTTCTCTCCACCGAAGTACGTATAGCGGCAGCACGAAGCAGAGCGATTGATCTTGATCATGCCCTTCGCCGTAACGAACTTGCCCTTCGGCGTCTGACCGGTATTGCGGATAACTTGCCGTTGCAGCTCCATGGCTCATTTTCAACCACGCCGTCAGCATCTGCAGAACCCGGAATAGTCACACAGGCTTTGCAGCAAAGGCTTGAGGTGAAACTTGCAGTTGAAAACGAACTTGTAGCGCGCCAAAAGCGATCCATCGCCATAAAAGAGGGCTTGCCGGTCATTACCGGAAGTGCCTCCTACGGCAGAACCAATGGCTACCAGCCCGATATTGAGGTGATGCGTAATAACATTGCAGCGGGGGTTCATCTTGAAATACCTCTCTTTACAGGCTTTCGCAACAGTGCTGATCGGCAGGAAACGACGGCCCTCATGCATGCCGCCGCCGAGCGAAGAGTTGATACTGAGCAGCAGGTAAAAAACGAAGTCGAAGAGATGCTTGACGGCGTTCAGACCTCCTCAAAAAAACTGCTGACGACCGATGCCCAGGTTAATCAGGCAAAACTCGCAGCCGAGCATGCAAGAGCTCGCTACGAAAACGGCATGGCAACAACACTTGATCTGCTCGATACTGAATCGTCGCTTTCCCAGGCTGAACTTGCACGATTGCAGGCAACCTATGAATATGTGATGAGTAACTATGCGCTAAAACGCGCAACCGGGGAGGTTTTCTGGTAACATGACTCGTCCCCTGAAAAAATCAGCTAAAAACCCATTGAACAACCTGAACTGACAACAATGCCAGAAAACATCACTCCCGAAAAAGCACCACTGAAAACATCAAAGCCGGTGCGGATTATTATTATCGTGCTTGCCATTGCTACCGCAGCAATCTGGACAGGCAAGACGCTCTACCACTCATATCTCTATGTTGAAACCGATAACGCCCAGATTGAGGGCGATGTTTATCCGGTCATTTCACGTATTCCAGGAAAAGTTCAAGATGTTCTTGCTGACGATAACCGGGTAGTAAAAAAAGGGGAGCCCCTTGTCAGGCTTGACGCTGCTGATTATGAGGTTCGTCGTGACATAGCCTCAGCGGCACTGCAAAATGCCAGGGCCTCCGTCTTTGCGGCAGAAGCAAATGCGAATGCTGCCGCAGCAACAGAAAGAAAGCTTGACGCTGATCTCAAGCGCAACAGCAGCCTCCGGCAACAGGATGTTGTATCACAAGCGGAATTCGATGCTGTCCGTGCAGGAGCCGATGCATCTAAAGCCCTCTATTCCGCAGCAACAAGCCAGCAAAGTGCCGCCGTCGCCCAGCTCAAAATGCGTGAGGCTGAACTGCGCAATGCTGAGCTTCAGTTATCATACACCACCATAACCGCACCAGCAGCAGGTCATATATCAAGAAAAAGTGTTCAGCCCGGCCAGTTCGTGGCTCCCGGTCAGCAACTGATTGCGATTGTCGGAAGCCGCGACCTCTGGGTAGTGGCAAATTTCAAGGAGACTCAGCTCAAAAACATAAAGCCAGGGCTTCCGGTCATTATTCATGTTGACGCATACCCTGACCGGGAGTTCAAGGGGAAAATCGACTCCATTTCATCAGGCACCGGCGCAAAGTTCTCCATGCTGCCTCCTGATAACGCCAGCGGAAACTTCATCAAGGTTGCACAACGTGTCCCGGTGAAAATTGTTTTTACCGAGAATCCCGGTAAAGAGCAGAAGCTTGCTGCCGGTATGAATGTGATAGTTGAGGTGAGGGTGAAATAGTGCTGAGTAACGAGTGCTGAGCGCTGAGTGAAGATTTTGAACCACGAAACACACGAAATGAAGAGGAAGAAATTGGACTGAGTTGACAAGAAGGGAAGAGAAAAGTGCCGGGTGCTTAGCGATGGGTTCAAGATTTCCTCTTCGTCGCTGTTGTCCTTGAAGTCCTTTTAGTCCTTTGCTAATAGCCTGAAGTAACTTTGGATTAAAGAAAACGATTTTTGAAGCACGAAATAAACAAAGAAGAGAGTGGAGTGATGGCCGAACCAAATAGTAACGGAAAGAGCGCCTCTGTAGCGCCAATGCTGCCGAATCCGGCCCACACCTATGAGACCGGGTTGAAGAAAGTGATCATAACCCTGACGGTTATCGTCTCGGCAATGCTTGAGCTGATCGACACAACCATTGTCAACGTAGCGCTCACCCAGATCAGCGGCAACCTCGGCGCAAGTATAGAGGATGTGGCCTGGGTTGTCACCAGCTATGCTATCGCCAATGTTATCGTCATTCCTCTTTCAGGCTTTTTGGGAAACCTTCTCGGACGGCGAAACTACTATATCGGCTCTATACTGCTGTTTACGGCAGCTTCGCTGCTTTGCGGCATGGCGCCAAACATCTGGGCTCTGGTCTTTTTCCGCTTTCTACAGGGACTCGGAGGAGGGGCGCTCCTTCCGACCTCCCAGGCAATACTCTACGAAACCTACCGCCCGGAAGAGAGGGGCAAAGCAACAGGAATATTCTCCATGGGACTCGTACTCGGCCCCACAATAGGACCGCTACTGGGTGGGTATCTTGTTGACTACTTCTCGTGGGAGTGGTGCTTCTTCGTGAACATTCCGGTCGGCCTGCTGGCAGCATGGTCATCCTACACCTTCCTAAAGGAACCGAAGGTCAAGCATACCATCTCAAATATCGACTGGGCGGGAATAGGGCTTCTGACGGTCGGCATCGGATCGCTACAATTCGTTCTTGAACGGGGAGAGTCAAAAGACTGGTTTGAAACCCCCTATATCACCTTGTTTACCATTATCGCCGTGGTTGCGCTCCTTGCTTTTATCTGGTGGGAACTGCACACCGAAGAGCCCGCCGTTGACCTGCGAGTGCTGACCAGGAGTAAAAACCTTGCTATTGCTGCTGTGCTCACCTTTGTCGTGGGTTACGGACTCTACGGATCACTCTTTGTCTTTCCCGTCTTTGTGCAGCGCCTGCTTGGTTTTACCGCACTGCTTACTGGAACTGTGCTCTTTCCAAGTGCACTGGTAACCGGTATCATCGCACTCCCGCTCGGCATCGCACTGCAGCGGGGAGCTTCAGCTAAAATCCTCATGGCGGTCGGCATGAGCGCCTTTGTCATTTTCTGCTGGGAACTCGGCCAGCAGACCATGCAGTCGGGAGCGGAAAACTTTTTCTGGATACTGCTCCTGCGCGGTGTAGCTCTTGGATTTATTTTTATTCCAGTGACCATGCTTGCTGTTGCGGGCCTTCACGGCAAAGACATCGGCCAGGCAACCGGACTCAACAACATGGTACGACAGCTCGGAGGTTCGTTCGGCATAGCCCTGACTAACACCTATATCGTCAAACGGGTAGCAGCACACCGGGTGGAGCTCCTGAGCCACCTATCACCCTTCGACCCTGCAGCAGTAGCAAGAGTTGATGCTGTAAAGCAGGTTGCCGCCATGAAAGCCGGGGGTTCACCAGCCGAATCGGAGGTGATCGCACTGAAAGCACTTGAGGGAACCGTGACCGTGCAAAGCCATCATCTTGCCTATATGGATGCTTTCATGCTGATAGCGCTGCTCTTTGCGCTTGCACTGCCGCTGCTTTTTTTCATTAAAATCAACAAAAGCGAAAAAGTCGACCTCTCATCAGCCCACTGAATCGTAACAGAACTCCTCTCGACCTTTCACTCCTCCCTAACCTGCGAGAACTTGTAACGACTGTAGGCTTGCCTGACACTGCGGTTGGTGTAGATAAGAACAAGAGCAGCAAGGATCGTTACCACGCAACCAATCCGAATGGCAATACCGGTACCAAAATGCTCCGAGATATAACCGATCTCAAGATTACCAATCGGCATGAAACCCATGAAAACCATCATGTAGAGGCTCATAACCCTTCCCCGAAAACGGTCATCAACCGTACTCTGGATGGTAGCACTGAGCGTTGAGACTGCCGCCACAAGACCAAACCCGCCAAGAAAAAGGAAAAAAAGCGCCACCGGCAGTGAAACGGAAAAGGTAAAACCGATGAGTGCCAGAGCAAACAGAATGGTTCCACCGGCAATGAAAACAAGCCGGTCAACTCTTTGAGAGAATATGGAAACAAGCACGGTACCTATCACGGAACCAAGACCCGACACCCCGTAGAGGTAACCAAGACCGGTTGCCCCCATACCGAACGTTTGCTTCGCAATAACCGGCAGCATAGTAACATAGGACCATGAGAATATGGCGATAACTGCAATCAAAAAGATACTGGTACGGATCACCGGATGATGCCATGAGTAGCTTAGCCCTTCCCTTATCGCCTGCACAGGATTATCCGAAATTTTAGCAATCCCCTTTTCATGCTGCGTTTTCATGCTGATCAAAGAGATAATGACAGCAAGAAAACTGACCCCGTTGAGCAGAAAAGCTCCTCCCGTTCCGGTTGCCGTGATAAGAAAACCTGCAATAGCCGGACCGATCACCCTTGAACCGTTGTAGATCGCAGAATTCATGGCAATTGCCGATGAGAGATGTTCCCGCTCTACAAGTTCACTGAGAAAAGCCTGCAAGGCCGGAACATTCAGGGCATTTACACATCCCAGCAGAAATGAGAGCGTAAGGATGATGCCGATGGTGACTGTGCCGGTCAAGGCAAAAAAACCGAGCGCAAAAGCAAGCAGCATTGCCGATGACTGTGTCCAGAGCAGAATGGTTCTGCGCGGGTAGCGATCAACAAGCACCCCTCCAAAAAGGGAGAGAAAAAGCGTCGGGAGAGTGGATGCGGCGGCGGCAAGACCAACGTCAAACGCTGAGCCGGTAATTTCAAGCACCAGCCACCCCTGGGCGACCATCTGGATCCATGTTCCGATCATGGAGATCACTTGTCCGGGAAAATACCGGCGAAAATCAGGACTCTCAAACGCGGGAAATGCCGACAGCAGTCTCTTTGAAAGTGAACGATCTCGTTGAGGCCCGGAAAGTATCGTATTGTGGGGAGTTGAATCTTCTGCCGGCAGCGTCATTACATCGGGTCATCTTCAGTTATTCCTCTTCTGACAGCTCAAAGGTATCAAAAGAAAGCGGGAATTCCTGCATGGAGTTATGCGCATCTTCAGGATGCTCTCAATCATTCGGATCCCGGTCGCTCCAACTATACCAACCTCCCCCGCTTTTCAATACAACAGCGTAAGAAATCCCGTTGTTTTTCGCCCGTAATACAGAGAGTGTGAAACAGACAAAAAAGGGGGCAAATGATGCCACTCATTGATATAAATAAGCTGTACCTTTTGGCTTCCCCCTTACAATCACAGGGGTTGAAGAGGGGGTGAAGTCAGACTTCATCAACCAATAAAAAGAAAAGGAGTACTACCGATGAACGTAGTTAATCCGGAAGCCATCGGGTTGTTCGGGCTTGTTGTCACCGTCTGGGTATTCGGGCTTGAACAGTTAGGCTTCGGAATGAACAAAGAGACCGATCATGTTAAACTGGGAAGAAATCTCGCCCATATTGCGCTCTGGTTCGGCGGGGTTGCCCAGATTTTCACCGCGCTCTCTCTCTACCTGTTCGATGTCGGCATGCCGCAGGAATCAAGGATTTATATCGGAACAATCTTTGCTACCTACGGTCTTTTCTGGGTCGTTGTCGCTATGCATTTCTATAACCCCGGCGATAAAAAGGTATACGCCCACTTTTTTCTCGGCATCTTTTTCATGACAGCACTCTTCAGCTATAAGGCAATTCTGCTGGATAAAATCTGGCCTTTAGGCACCGTGCTGCTGCTCATCAACGTGCTGACCATCCTGCTTCCGTTTGCTTGGTACAAACAGAACGAGCTTATTACAAAGATCTGCGGAGCCACAAACATAGCCATCGCACTCTGCGCCCTGCCGCTTCTCTTACGATCCCTCGGTATCTAAAACCGACCAACCCTTAGCCCTGAACAATGCCGAACTGTCGGGAATGTTCAGGGCCTGCCTGAATATCTGCACACCATTTTTCTGAAAACAGATAGCAAATCAGTGCGTGGGCAATACCCTCAAAACCTCACTACAGAGTAACCTATGGATGAAGATTACATCTCTGTAGCTCTGATTTTTTGCAGTTTCCTCCTGATTTGCTAATATGTGTGCTGGTCTGACGTAAATTCAGCCTCAACAGAAACAGCTATTTTTTCAAGGATTAAAACCATTGCACGCCATGAGCGATCACATCTATAAGAAGATTGAACTTGTCGGCTCTTCACCGACAAGCATTGAAGAGGCCGTTAAAAATGCTGTTGCAAAAGCAGCAGAGACCATCAGAAATATCCGCTGGGTTGAGGTTCTTGAAACCCGCTGCCATATCTCTGACCAAAAAGTCGCCTACTGGCAGGTTACCGTAAAAATCGGATTCACCCTTGATGAAGCGTGATTCGACCCGGCTATTTTAAATCAAAAAGGCGCCTGTTTTGGCGCCTTTTTGATTTAATCGATCAATGAATAAATCTCCCCGTGAATTATTCTGCATCGTAGAGTTCCGGTGCCAGCGACCAATGCCTTGGCGATAGCCAGAGCGTTGAGAGCATAAGCTCACGGATATGTGTGAACTCTTTCGGCAAACGGTCGTAAATCATTTCAAAGAGCTGCTCATGTGAAAGAAGCTCGGTCTTCCATGCTTCCCGATCAACAGACATCAGTTTGATGAACTTCTCTTCCGTCATCTCCTCCAGACCTGTCCAGTCAATCATATCGTACTTCGGCATCCATCCGAGCGGACTTTCAACAGCTCCGGCATCGCCATGAACACGATCGACAATCCACTTCAGCACGCGCATGTTTTCCCCAAATCCCGGCCAGAGGAACTTGCCGTTTTCATCTTTGCGGAACCAGTTGACACCGAAAATTCTCGGCAGCTCGGTGAGTGTGCGACCAACATGCAACCAGTGATTGAAGTAGTCGCCCATATGGTAACCGCAGAAAGGAATCATGGCGTAGGGATCACGACGCACATCGCCAACCGTACCGGCTGCAGCGGCAGTTTTTTCCGAACCCATTGTTGCCGCAAGGTAGACGCCGAAATTCCAGTTTGCTGACTGGTAGACCAGCGGAACGGTATCTCCACGGCGACCACCGAATATAAAGGCACTGATAAGCACGCCTTTAGGATTCTCCCATTCAGGATCAAGAGATGGACACTGACTTGCCGGAGAGGTAAAGCGGGCATTTGGATGAGAAGAGAGCCTTCCGCACTCGGGTGTCCATGCTTTTCCCTGCCAGTCAATAAGTTCAGCAGGAGGAGTGTCAGTCATTCCTTCCCACCAGACATCTCCATCAGGAGTCATGGCTACATTGGTAAAAATACAGTTCTTTGCCAGCGTAGCCATGGCGTTCGGATTTGATTTATCCGAAGTACCGGGAGCTACACCAAAAAATCCATATTCCGGGTTAATGGCATACAGACGACCATCCGGACCGGGCTTGATCCATGCAATATCGTCTCCTACAGTGGTCACTTTCCATCCTTCAAAAGATTCCGGAGGAATCAGCATGGCAAAGTTGGTTTTACCGCATGCACTCGGGAACGCTCCTCCAACATAGGTTTTCTCACCTTCAGGAGACTCGACACCCAAAATAAGCATGTGTTCGGCCAGCCACCCTTCATCACGAGCCATTGAGGATGCGATACGGAGTGCAAAACATTTTTTACCAAGAAGGGCGTTTCCTCCATATCCGCTGCCAAAAGAGACAATAGAGCGCTCTTCAGGGAAATGCACAATATATTTGGTATCACTGCATGGCCATGCAACATCCTTCACTCCCGGCTGAAGCGGTGCGCCGACCGAGTGAAGACAGGGAACAAACTCACTGTTTTCACCAAGAAGATCCATAACCTTACGACCCATACGCGTCATGATGCGCATGTTGGTAACGACATAGGGAGAATCAGATATTTCAACACCAATATGGGCAATAGGTGATCCGAGCGGTCCCATGCTGAAAGGAATAACATACATGGTTCTGCCGGTCATGCAGCCGCTGAAAAGCCCGTTGAGCGTCGCCTTCATCTCTTTTGGAGCAACCCAGTTGTTGGTTGGACCTGCATCCTGTCGGCGAATGCTGCATATGTAGGTTCTGTCCTCGACTCTTGCGACATCGCTCGGGTCTGAACGGCAGAGATAACTGTTCGGGCGCTTCTCCTCGGAGAGCTTTATAAAGGTTCCACTCTCAACCATCTGACCACAGAGGCGGTCATACTCTTCCTGGGAACCGTCGCACCAGGAGATTGAACTCGGACGACAGAGCTCAGCGGTTTCCTGCACCCACTGGAGCAGTTTTTTGTTTTTCACATAGTCCGGTGCATTGATCTGCATTAAGGTCATAATTGCTGCGTTTTGGTGACTAATCGTTATAAAAAAAGACGTCCGCACTCAACGCTGAGTGCGGACGTGTAGGGAAAAAATTATATCTGTCCGATAAAAAAACAGGCCGGACATCGAAACCATACTCATAAAAAAAGGGGTTATTTTGCTCTTGCAGGCTTTTTAAGCGAGGCAAGAATGATCTGCTCAAATTCAGACTTGCTTTTTCCTCCGGTTATAACCTGGGTAATCCGTCCAGAAGAGTTAACAACAAAGGAAGTCGGAATGGCCTTGATCTGACCGTCAGGAACAAATCTGCCAAAAGCGCCCAGAAGCTTGTCATCAGACATAACAACTGGATAATTGATCTTTTTATCAGCTATGAATAACTTGATTGTCGGTACTGTTTCATTTACGGCGATACCTACGAAGGTAAACCCTTTACGACTGTATTGATTCTGCAGCGCAACCATGTCAGGAATCTCGGCCCTGCAGGGAGGGCACCACGATGCAAAGAAATTCACAATGTAGGCCTTGCCTGCCAGTTGTGCTGAGCCAATCGCCTTGCCGTCAAGCGTTACTGCTGAAAATGCAGGTGCCGGTGTATTCAGTGCGGCAGCAGGGGCAACAGCAAACGCCTTCACCTCCGCTCCGGCAAGAAGCAAAATGCAAAGCAGTGCTGAATGAAAAAAAATGCGGGTCCCGCTCTTCAATATGCTGTTCATAACCGTCCGGATTTAATCTGATAATTGAGCTTAATTCCCTTGTGCGTCAATATAACAATTCTCTGTTTTTTTAAATGACATAAATAGCCCTTGAATTATCTTTGCGTTTCTTTGCCAAATAAATTATATTTGAGCTTGTCTTTTTTATATGCTTAAGCCACCTTAGCTCAGTTGGTAGAGCAACTGTTTCGTAAATAGTAGGTCGTGGGTTCGACTCCCTCAGGTGGCTCCTGGCCCGAGCGACCAAAGCAGCGGGAGTATAAGGGCTCGTGAAGCCCGATCATAAAAAGACAGACAAGCCCCGAGAAATTAACGTATGATTTCCCCATAAAATCCTTATCAAAACTGTCGCTATGCAAGAAGGTAAGATTTCCCAGATCATCGGCCCTGTTGTTGATGTTGATTTTCCTGAAGGACGGCTTCCGTCTATTCTGGATGCACTGACCATTACAAGAGCTGACGGAACAAAACTGGTTCTTGAAACCCAGCAACATCTCGGAGAAGAGCGCGTACGTACCGTTGCTATGGAAAGCACCGACGGCCTGGTCAGAGGGCTAAGCGTCGCAAATACCGGTCGCCCGATTCAGGTACCTGTTGGCCCCGAAGTGCTCAGCCGTATGCTTAATGTGGTCGGCGACCCTATCGATGGAAGAGGCCCGGTCAATACCGCAAAAACCTATTCGATCCACCGTTCTGCCCCGAAGTTTGACGAAATCTCAACGAAGGCCGAGATGTTCGAAACCGGCATCAAGGTTATCGATCTTCTTGAGCCTTACTCACGTGGCGGTAAAACTGGTCTTTTCGGCGGTGCCGGTGTAGGCAAAACCGTTCTGATCATGGAGTTGATTAACAACATTGCAAAGCAGCAGTCGGGCTTCAGCGTATTTGCCGGCGTCGGCGAGCGTACCCGTGAAGGAAACGACTTGTGGCATGAAATGATGGAGTCTGGCGTTATCGATAAAACCGCACTGGTATTCGGCCAGATGAACGAGCCTCCCGGTGCCCGTCAGAGGGTTGCGTTGACCGGACTCAGCATTGCTGAGTACTTCCGTGATGAAGAGGGCCGCGACGTTCTTCTCTTTATTGACAATATCTTCCGCTTTACCCAGGCAGGCTCCGAGGTATCAGCACTTCTTGGCCGTATGCCGAGCGCTGTAGGTTACCAGCCGACTCTTGCAACAGAGATGGGTGAACTTCAGGACAGAATCGTTTCTACCAAGAAAGGTTCTGTTACTTCGGTTCAGGCAATCTATGTACCTGCAGA
Source organism: Chlorobiaceae bacterium (assembly GCA_013334485.1). Classification (GTDB taxonomy): domain Bacteria; phylum Bacteroidota; class Chlorobiia; order Chlorobiales; family Chlorobiaceae; genus Chlorobium. The sequence continues at coordinate 11,465 of JAAXXL010000003.1, forward strand.
TGACCTTACCGATCCGGCACCTGCTACGGCATTTGCCCACCTTGATGCAACGACAGTGCTTTCACGTCAGATTGCAGAGCTTGGTATCTACCCTGCTGTTGACCCTCTTGACTCAACATCACGTATTCTTGATCCGAACATTGTTGGTGACGATCATTACGACACCGCTCAGGCTGTCAAGCAGTTGCTCCAGCGCTACAAGGATCTTCAGGACATCATCGCAATTCTCGGTATGGACGAGCTGAGTGATGAGGACAAGCTTGTTGTTTCCAGAGCAAGAAAAGTACAACGCTTCCTTTCACAGCCATTCTTTGTTGCTGAAGCATTTACCGGTCTTGCCGGAAAATATGTGAAGCTTGAAGAGACCATCAAAGGCTTCAAGGAGATTATCGCAGGAAAGCATGACAATCTGCCGGAAAGCGCATTCTACCTTGTTGGAACCATTGAGGAAGCCATCGAGAAAGCAAAAACGCTCTAAACAGAACACGAACCATGGCGAATTCCGATAAAGGTTTCCAGATAGAGATCGTCACTCCCCAGAAACTATACTTTTCAGGGGAGATCGAAAGTGTAACGGCACCGGGTGAGGATGGACTTTTTCAGGTACTGAAAAACCATGCCCCACTGCTCGCAGCGCTTAAAGCCGGCAAGGTCAAGCTTGCAATGGCAGACCGCAGTGAGCAGACGTTTACAATCTCGGATGGTTTTTTTGAAGTCAGCAGCAACAAAGCGATTCTGCTGACTGAAAATATTGCCTGATTTCATGCAAATAAGTTAAAAGACATCAGTATCCCATTAGAACGGGGTGCTGATGTCTTTTTTCTTTATAAGCGCACCTCACCGCCCAACGAAGCAATCGAACCGCAGAATAAACTAGTAGCGGTGTCCTTATGAAAAACCTCATACCAAAAGCTTTGCGCAAGGGAGAGACCATCGGCCTCATCTCGCCATCATCCCACTGCGCTTATCCCGAAAAAATCGGGCTGGCGATCACCTATCTTGAAAAGAACGGATACCGGGTCAAACTCTCAAGCCATCTCAACTGTATCGATACCAATCCTGCAGTGGCCGACCGCGAAAAGCTTCACGATATCCATGAAATGTTCAGTGATCCCGATGTACGGGCAATATTCTGCCTTCGAGGTGGTGCGGGTTCAGCCCGACTCCTGAACAAGCTTGATTACACCCTTATCGCCAGAAACCCGAAGATACTGGCCGGTTATTCGGATATCACCGCACTCTCTCTTGCTCTCTACGCTAAAACCGGACTTGTCAGTTTTTCCGGACCAATGGCTGCAACCGAGCTTTATGCACCAACACCCTACACTGAAGAGCACTTCTGGGGAGTACTGACATCTCCGTCATATGCTCTGTCAATTACAAATCATACACTCCACCCAATCTCTGCTATAAGTGAAGGAGTTGCTGAAGGGCAACTCATCGGAGGCAACCTCTCTGTCCTTTCGGCAATGATAGGCACCCCCTATCTGCCACAATTCAAAGAGACCCTTCTCTTTCTGGAGGATGTCAATGAACCCGCCTACCGCATTGACCGTATGCTCTCGCACCTTTCAAACGCAGGACTTCTTTCCCGATGCCGCGCTTTACTGTTCGGACAGTTCTCCAGTGAACCTTTGGAAGCGAGCGAAGCCGAACGACTAAAAAATATTTTTGACTACTACAGCGAGCTGAACCCACAGGCAACTTCACTCTCCGGGCTCTCCTACGGCCATATCCGTGACCTGATGACCATCCCCATCGGTGCCCGATTCCGGGTAAGTGTAACCGCTTCCGGCAGCTTTACGCTCGGAGCGCTTGATCCTGTTATTGCCGAATAACCAGCGCTGTTGCGCCTGATTGACACAATATTTATTTTATCTTGTAGCTATGCGTCTTACAATTACCAATGAACTCCTCGTGTATGCATATTTGGACGGCCTCAGACGTTACTCCCGAAACAAAACAAAGTGAACAGCTCTCCGGAACTGATCAGCTTGAATCCTATCGGGTTGTTCTCTTCAATGATGAGGTGCACTCCTTTGATGAGGTGATTGAGCAGATCATCAAAGCCGTTCGCTGCAACCGAACCAAAGCGGAGCGGCACACCTGGGAGGTACACACCAGAGGCCGCAGCATCGTCTTTGCCGGTTCGATGGCAGAGTGCCTCAGAGTCAGCTCAATCCTCGAAGAGATCGCCCTCAAAACCGAAATCCAGACAAGCTGAACTGTAAGCTCGACAACGCTGCGCCTTAGAAAGGAGCACTCTCCAGCCAGTGATTATCCCCCTTGGTTTCTTATATTCAATGTTTTATCCTGTTGAACAGGACTCTAAAAAGATTTTATCAAAATAGTTTTAACGAACGATGAGCAATTCTGATCAGAAACGGGTGCAGAGCGTCAATCTGCCTCCCGATAAAGTGATGCACAAGCTGGTTTCGCTGGCAAAACGACGCGGATTTATCTTCCCGTCGTCCGAGATCTATGAGGGGCTCTCCTCCTGCTTTGACTACGGGCCGCTCGGCAGTGAGCTTAAAAAGAATATCAAGGAGCTCTGGTGGAGCACCATGACCCGTCGTCATCAGAATATTGTGGGTATTGATGCCTCTATTCTCATGAATCCAAGGGTATGGGAAGCGTCGGGCCATGTGGCGAGCTTCAACGACCCGATGATTGATGACCGCACAACCAAGAGGCGCTACCGTGCAGACCATCTGATCGAGAACCATATCGAAAAACTGCGCCGGGACGGCAAGGATGAGGAGCTGCAGAGAGTGCAGAGTGCGTACGAGAACGTGGCGAGTGCTGATGACTCCAACCGTGCGCTTTACGAGCTGATTATTGCAGAAAAAATCAAGGCTCCGGATACCGGTTCAGGAGACTGGACGGAGGTTCGCCAGTTCAACCTGATGTTCCAGTGCAATATGGGTGCAGTGGCCGACAAGTCAAGTATTGTCTACCTGCGGCCGGAAACAGCACAGGGCATTTTTGTAAACTTCCATAATGTTCGTGAGTCATCACGCATGAGGGTGCCATTCGGCATTGCGCAGATCGGCAAAGCCTTCCGCAACGAGATCGTCAAGGGAAACTTCATCTTCCGTATGGTGGAGTTTGAACAGATGGAGATGCAGTACTTTGTAAAACCCGGCACCCAGAAAGAGGCTTTTGAAGCGTGGCGTGAAGAGCGGTTTGCCTGGTACAGCAATACACTCGGACTGCGCCCGGAAAAACTGCACTGGTACAAGCATGACAAGCTCGCCCACTATGCCGATCTGGCATACGATATCAAGTATGAGTTCCCCTTCGGCATCGAAGAGATAGAGGGCATACACTCCAGAACCGATTTTGACCTGAAACAGCATCAGGAGTTCTCAGGCAAGAACATGGAGTATATCGACCAGCTCACCAATGAGCGCTATCTCCCCTATGTGGTTGAAACTTCCGCCGGATGCGACAGGCTCTTCCTTGCGCTTCTTGCTGATGCCTATCGTGAAGACGTTGTTGACGGCGAAGAGCGGGTGATGCTGAAACTTGCACCAAAAGTTGCCCCAATCAAGGCGGCAGTGCTTCCTCTGATGAAAAAAGGGGGGATGGGTGAAAAGGCAATGCAGCTCCGCGACGAGCTTTCGGAATCACTCCTTGTACAGTACGATGATGCCGGCTCTATCGGCAAGCGCTACCGCCGCCAGGATGAGATTGGCACACCCTTCTGCATCACGGTTGACCATCAGTCACTGGAAGAGGGTACAGTAACGGTACGCTTCCGTGACAGTGCCGCGCAGGAGAGAATCGATATCTCAAGGGTCAGAGAGTTTATAGGAACACAGCTCATTTAATTTTGGCCTTACACTTATGCGTTATGACGTTGCTGTAATCGGCGGCGGCCCTTCAGGGGCCGTTGCCGCAGCCGAACTTGCAAAAGCCGGAATCTCGACGATTCTCATTGAACGCAACTTTGAGAATGTCAAACCATGCGGCGGAGCCATCCCGCTCGGCCTGATTGAGGAGTTCGGCATTCCTGACGGGCTGGTTGAAAAAAAACTATCCCGTATGAAGGCCCGCTCCCCGAAAGGAAGGGTAATTGAGATGAACATGCCAAACGGTTATGTTGGCATGGTTCGGCGCGAGAAATTTGACCGCTATCTGCGCACTGAAGCAGAAAAAGCCGGTGTAACAGTTGTTGAAGCTCTTGTGAAAACCATCACCTCTTCTGCGGAAGGGTTTCTTATCAAAACCCTTAATGATAAAGTAGCGCCGATCACAGCAACACGAATTATCGGTGCCGACGGTGCGAACTCAAAAACCGCCGATGAGCTGCACTTTCCGCCAAACGAGCTGAAGGTGATCGCCATGCAGCAGCGTTTCCGGTACACCCCCTCAATCGAAAAGTTCAGCAACATCGTTGAAATCTGGTTTGACGGAGAGGTCTCTCCCGATTTTTACGGATGGATCTTCCCGAAGGCCGATCACCTTGCCATCGGAACAGGCACAGAGGATAACCGCCACAACATCAAAGCTCTTCAGCAGCGGTTTGTGGAGAAAATCGGGATTACCGACAAACCTTACCTCGACGAAGCGGCTAAAATACCGATGAAGCCCCGCAAATCATTTACCCAGGAGAAGGCCATTCTTATCGGAGACGCTGCCGGTCTGGTAACTCCGGCAAATGGAGAGGGCATATTCTTTGCCATGCGCTCCGGAAAACTTGGCGCTCAGGCGATGATTGCTCACCTGAAAAACGGTGCCCCGCTTGCAAACTATGAAAAAGAGTTCCGCAAGCTCTACGCTCCAATCTTTTTCGGTCTTGAAGTGCTCCAGTCGGTATACTATAAAACTGACCGCTTGAGGGAGAGTTTTGTTGCCATCTGTGCCGACAATGACGTGCAGCAGATTACTTTTGACTCCTATCTCTACAAAAAAATGGTTCCGGCACCCTGGAGCACACAGATAAAAATCTTTTCAAAAAACATCTACCATCTGATAAAGGGCTCTTGATGCTGCTCTCTTTTCCCAACTGGATCATCCATATCTCATCCGCTCTGGAATGGGGAATAGGAGCTGCACTCCTCTTCCGTTACGGACAACTGACCGGACGGAGGGACATACGGATATTTGCACTTTCCATGCTTCCGCACTGGTCCGGGAGCTTTTTTATCCTGGGTTACCATATTTCGGGTGACTCAATTCCACTGCTTCTTGATCTGTCGGAGATCATCAATCTCTTCGGCAGCATATCGCTTTTGCTGGCAACACTGAACCTGCTGAAATCGACAAAAAAAGAGGCATCATTCGTCTTTACTGCAGCACTTGGTGCAATCATGATTTCAGGAAAACCGCAATCATACCTTGGTGACGATATCTTTGACACCATACTTCAGCTCTCCAGCGTGGTCTATATCTCGTTTCTTGTTCTGCTGCTTGTTGTCTACAGGCGTGACCGTACGATATTCTCCGGAGTGACGGTTGCGGGATTCTGGTTTGTGCTGGTATTCATTTCGTTCACCATTTTCTGCATGTATCTGGCAACAGTAGTCCGGGGGTTTCCAACACTCTCTCATGACGACCTGCTTCACGGAGTGGCCGAAAGCCTGCTGACCATAAGCAATCTTATGATCGCCATAGGTGCACACCGTAGAATTCGGGATTATGAAACAGGCAGAATCACCAGAAGTCAGGGGTGAAGAATCTTCGAGTATTGGCGTGAATCAGCAAGAACCTCACGAGCAAGCTTCACAACAGGATCATGATCAAGCTCACCTGTTCGCGCCAGAGGCTGGTCATAATGACGCAGAATCTCAAGCTCAATGGCATCAGCAACAGCTTCTGACTCCTTTGCGATCTCCTGCTCTTTCTGAAGCGCTACACCTTTCTGAAGCTCTTCAGGAATATTCACCGGGTCGATACTTTTAAGAGTCACACTCTCGTTCAACGCCTCTTTCAGCTCAGCAAGCCGGCGTTCCGCAAGGGATGTATAGATGAATTTATTGCTGCGAAGAAACTCATCGAATGCTGTCATAAGCGCCTTGCGATCAAGTGGCAGAGCAGGCTTCTTCGGGGTCCGGTTGCGATAGCTTGAAGAAAAAAGAAAGATTTTCCCTTTATTTCGAAGTTCAGAAAGGTATGGCGTGCTCCGCGTTTCAGCAATCTCAACGTCAGGCTTGATCCCTCCTCCTCCATATACCTTGCGCTTTCTGTTGGTATAGAACACCGTAGAGAGATTATCCTGCTGAACCACCGGTAGCACCTTGCGCTGCCCCGGCTCCGGAGAAACCTCTTTCTGTATCAGCCGGCCGGATGGTGTATAATATTTTGCTGTCGTCAGCTTCAGAGTATTGTGATAAGAGAGATTTAAAACAGACTGCACCCGGCCCTTGCCGTATGAACGTTCACCGAGAATAACACCGCGATCCAGGTCCTGGATTGCTCCGGCGACAATTTCAGCCGCAGATGCACTCTGACTGTTAATGAGCACAACAAGAGGAAGAGTCACATTGACAGGCGAGGTAACGGTAGTAAATACTTTAGGCGCATGGGCGCGTCCCCGAATGGAGAGAACCGCACTGCCTTTCCTGACAAAAAGCGCAGCCACATCAACAGAGGCATTGAGCAGTCCACCGGGATTGTTGCGCAAATCAAGAATGACCCCTTTCAACTTGATACGCTTCTCTCCTGCCTGCCGCAGAACTCCCTGAAAAGCCTCTCGCAGTTCATCTGCGGAGCGGGAGCCAAAGCTTTTCATTTCGATATAGCCGGTATCGCCCAACAAGCAGGAGTGACTCACCGTATTTACCCGGATCTCCTCACGCTTGATTGCGGCGGTGAACGATGGCGCATCCACTCGCGCTATTTTGAGCGTCAGGGTCTCTCCGAGAGGCCCCTTGAGCAGCTCCTTCACCTCATTGAGTGGTTTATTCTTTATATCGGTACCATTAACTGCCGATATCGTATCGCCAGCCCTGATACCCGCCCTGGCCGCCCCATAGCCATCCACAACAGAGGAAATATAAATGGCTCCATCAATTGTGACTATGGTGACTCCGATACCGGCATACTGTCCACTGGTGAGTTCACCAAGCTCCTCTGAGTCTGCCTTGTCAAGAAACACTGTGTAGGGATCAAGGGTATTGAGCATCCCGTCAATACCGGCATACATCAGTTCACTGACATTGGGCCTGTCAACGTAGTTCAACGACAACTGCCGATAAACCTCTCCCATGAGATCAATACTCTTTACTATACCGAAATTCTCCTTTTCGTCAGCAGGAGCAGCATGGAGTGAGCGGAAAGGAGTGAGCGAGAGAAAAAACAGCACTGCAAGGACACCGGAGACTCTCCTCCGGAGAAGGGCAATAGAGCCTCCACAGTTGCCGTTATCATTCCCGTTTTTATGCATGGCTCACCTGAGCGCCTCTTCAAGTGCCGTTGCGCTGTCAGTCCGAGCATCACGGTATTTGATGATAAGCGGAGTATAGATCGAAAGGCCATGTTCAGAAGCAAAGTCGCCCTTGATGGTTCGGGATCCGGCAACAACCACTGCACCGGCAGGAATCTCAAGCGGATGGTCAGCGGTTTTTCTGTATATCCTGTTCATGGCAATATCATACACCGGAGTTGATCCATTAAGAATAACTCCCGTCCCGATAACTGCCCGCTCCCTTACAATTGTGCCTTCATAAATACCGCAATTACCTCCGACCATCACATCATCTTCAATAATGACCGGCATGGCCCCGACAGGTTCCAGCACACCACCGACCTGAACGCCGGCAGAGAGATGCACATGTTTACCAACCTGCGCACAGCTCCCTACAAGAGCGTGAGAGTCAATCATGGTACCCTCATCAACATAAGCCCCGACATTGACATAGGCAGGCGGCATCATGACCACCGAAGGAGCCAGATATGAACCATCCCTGACCGCAGATCCTCCCGGTACGATGCGAACATTGTTGTCAAGTGTGAACGTTTTAAGCGGAAAGGTATCCTTGTCGATAAAGGTAAAACCGGCGCCATTGAGTTCAAGCGGAACTGTGGCCGCCTGCAGTCTCCCGAGACGCATACCGATCAGGATACCCTGCTTGACCCAGGAGTTGACAACCCAGTCACTGCCGTTTTTTTCCGCCGCCCGGAGAACACCATCATTAAGCAACTGCTTGAACTGCTCAAAAACGGTTCGCGCCTCAGCACTCGCCTGGAGAGCCTGCGCTCCAAGTGATGAAAATCCAAGTATCTCCTCTTTCAATTTGTCGTACAATCCCATAATGCCTTGTTCTGTTTAGATATCGCCGTACTCGGCCGTAATATCCTTGTTATTTTTTCTGCTGTAAAACCGGAAATCGTCACTTCTCAGGCTCTCATCCGGCTTGACCTGGACAAAGAGCAGATGCTGGAGAAACCACTTCAGCTCAGTTTTCAAATCACTGTTCTGCATAGGCTCTATAACCGTAGGGCTGACATAGAGATCAAGCTGCTGAAAATTCAAGGGGTGCTGCAGCGCATACTTTCTCAGCCAGCGCTCAATCTGATTGATGGTGGTGAAGCGTGCCTGCACCACGCCGGTTCCGCCGCATGCGGGGCACTGGTCACCCATACGCTGCATCAGACTCGGACGGATTCTCTCGCGGGTAATCTGCATGATTCCGAAATCTGACATGGGCAGAATATTTGATTTGGCCCGATCATTACGCAATTCGGTCTTCATGGAGTCGTAAACCTTTTTGGCATTTTTCTGATCAAGCATGTCAATAAAGTCAACAACAATAATACCACCGATATCGCGAAGACGAAGCTGCCGCACAATTTCACGAGCCGCCTCAAGATTGGTTTTCAGCGAGTTCTCCTCCTGCTCCCGCTTTGCAGCATAACGTCCGCTGTTGACGTCAACAACAACCATGGCTTCGGTATGCTCAATAATGATGTAGCCTCCCGACTTCAGCCAAACCTTGCGGGAAAAGATCGATTCAACATCCTTGGCAATACCGTACCCTTCGAAGAGAGGAAGCTTTCCCTGGTAAAGACTGACGTTTTTCACCATTTCGGGAGCGGCCCACTGGATATAGTTCAATGTCTCCTTGTGGATCACCGATGAATTGGCCACAATTTCTGTAACATCAGAGGTAAGCGAGTCGCGCAGAACACTGGAGATAATGGTGTCCTCCTTGAAAATCAGTTGAGGAGGAACGGCATCCTGCAATTTCTCCTCAATCTGCGTCCATTTGGCCAGAAGCTTCTCAAGATCCTGCTTCAGAAGGGTCTCCTCCTGATCTTCAGCAACCGTCCGTATAATTGCGCCGAACCCTTCCGGCAGCATGGAGCGCACCAGTTTTTTCAGTCTTGATCGCTCCTTCCGGACAACAACACGACGGGAAACGGCAACCTGCCCTCCTCCAAACGGAAGGAGCACCATAAACCTGCCGGCAATGGTGATGTCAGAGGTAAGTCGGGAACCCTTGCTGCTGATCGGCTCCTTGATGACCTGCACAAGAATGGAGTCATTGGGTTTGAGTTTTCCGGCAATCATCTGGGTATAGGACTGCCTTTTCTCCGCCTTCTCCTGTTCGTCACCTGTCGGCCTTTTGCCACCGCTTCTTGCAGAAGTTTTAACACTCTGTTCAGCCGCAGGCTGAGCCTGTGCCGGAGCCGTGTTCCCTGAATCATCACCGTCAGCATCCTCCGTACCGGCAATGGTATCATCATCATCGTCATCCTCAATCAGGGCGCGATAATCCTCACTGGTTGTGCCTACATCGGAAAAGTGCAGAAACCCGTCGGATTTCTGACCGATATCGACAAAAGCGGCTTTCAATCCCTCAACAACTTTGTGAACCCGTCCAAGATAGATATCACCGATACTTCTCCGGCTTTCAGGTCGCTCAATAATCAACTCGGCCAGACGACCCTCTTCAACAAGCGCAACCTGGATTTCATCGCCAGTCTTGTTCATCAACAACTGCTTATTCAAACTCTTCTTCATTCGTTAACTCTTTTTATAATGGGAAGAAACAGCGGCTTAAAACCTGCTGCAACTCGTATAAATGCTTTGGTAAATACTTGACAAAACGATCCTTAACTATCATTCAGAGCACTCACCTCACGCCAAAACCGGAGTGCTTGCCATAAACGACAGAGACAAATTTCAGGAAGAAACCGAGCGAATCACGTTATCTCTGAAGAGTGCTGAAGCTATCCACCGCAAACGCAGAAAATCCCGCAGGGAAAGGAAGCTGCAAGCCAGTTCTCAAGATAATAAATTATATAAGGAAACAGCAATACGGCTCAAGTCAGAGCAGCGCCGAGGTCAAGTACAGAGAAAAAGAAAAAGTGGTGTTTTCAGCACGCCCGGCTTTCAGAAAAAGATCCTGTTGTATAACTTCAAAGTACCCTGCATCGGCGCCAATAAGAAGTCATTATTAACTGCTGTACTGCATCAAACCTCTCGAACCGGGGGGTGCTGTTCTATGCTGTCAATGAGAAAAAAAGCTGTCGATGAACACTGAATATGAGTATAACCACTGGCTCTCCGCTTCACTGGTGTGCGGTATTGACGAGGCGGGTCGGGGGCCGCTTGCCGGACCGGTTGTTGCTGCTGCGGTTGTCTTTCCCCGATGGTTCACTCCCGAAGAGAGCAACCTGAAAAAACTCAATGATTCAAAGAAGCTCTCGTCCGGAGTGAGGGAGGCTCTTGCTCCTGCAATAAAGGCCTCATCCCTCTACTGGGCTGTTGCGGAAATCCAGCCGGATGTGATTGACAGCATCAATATCTTTCAGGCAACCATGCTTGCCATGAACCGCGCGGTTGAGGCTCTCGGGGTAATGCCGGAACAGCTTCTCGTTGACGGAAACCGCTTCAACCCCCATTTGCCGATCCCCTATGACACAATCATCAAGGGAGACTCAAAGGTTTTTTCGATTGCTGCGGCGTCAGTGCTTGCCAAAACCAGGAGGGATGAGATCATGAAGGAGTGCAGTGTGAGCTGGCCGGAATACGGATTTGACCGCCATTTTGGTTATGCAACAAGGGCGCATGTCGATGCTATCATAAAATACGGACGGTGCCCTCTGCATCGAAACAGCTTCAGGCTCAAAGAGCTGGGGGAAAAATAGCGCCCTCCATGCATGATCCTCACCAGCTCGGGCAACAGGGCGAAGAGCTTGCCGCCCGCTACCTGGAAAAAAAAGGGTACCGGATTATTGCACGAAATTACCGGTATCATCGAAATGAAATTGATATTATCGCCCGACATAAACGGACAATTTGCTTTACAGAGGTAAAAACCCGCTCCTCAACTGAAAAGGGCCACCCCGCAGAAGCTGTAACTCCAGAGAAGCAGAAGGAGATCATCAAGGCCGCACGATCATACCTTGCATTTTGCGTTCATGAGGAGTGTGATTGCCGGTTTGATGTTGTCGCCATTCTGGTAGAGAGCATGCAGGAAAGCAGAATAGGCCGCTTTACGGTTGAACATTTTGAGGATGCCTTCTGGGCCGACTAATAAGCACTAAAGGGCACCTAAAACAAGCATAATGAGCGCATTTTTATTATCTTGGAGTTCAATTTTCATCTCATCAGTTATAGCCGATAATTATGCAGGAAGACGATATTCTGAGCACAGTAGCCCCTACCGCTTCATCATCATACGGAGCAAACAACATTCAGGTTCTTGACGGCATTGAGCATGTTCGCATGCGTCCGGCAATGTATATCGGCGACATTTACAGCCGGGGCCTTCACCATCTTGTTTATGAAATTGTCGATAACTCCATCGATGAAACGCTCGGCGGATTCAATGACTACATTTTTGTCTCACTGAATCCCGATGGCTCTGTAACGGTTATAGACAGGGGCAGAGGTATACCTGTCGATATTCATCCCGAGAAACAAAAATCCGCTCTTGAGCTGGTTATGACTGTTATCGGAGCAGGCGGCAAGTTTGACAAGGGCGCCTACAAGGTTTCAGGCGGTCTGCACGGCGTTGGCGCATCGGTGGTCAATGCACTCTCTGAATGGTGTGAAGTTGAGGTATATCGTGACGGGAACATCTATTTTCAGCGATTTGAACGAGGTATCCCCCAGGGAGATGTCAAGGTTATCGGCAAAACAGACAAGAAGGGCACGAAAACCAGCTTTATGCCGGACCATCTGATTTTCAAGACTACCGAGCTCCGCAAGGATATTATTGTCGACCGTATGCGGGAACTGGCGTTCCTCAATAAAGAGCTGAGCATAACGGTTCAGGACACTGAAGGTATTGATGAGATCTTTCATTATGTGGGCGGTATCAAGGAGTTTGTCCAGTATACCGATCAGAACCGGATCAACCTGCTCAAGGAGCCCATCTATCTCTATGGCGAAAGGGATTCAACCATTGTTGAAATCGCCCTGCAGTACAATGATTCGTACCAGGAGAATGTTTTCAGCTATGTCAACAATATCAATACGCATGAGGGTGGTACACATGTCACCGGCTTCCGCAAGGCCCTGACACGAACACTCAATGCCTATGCACAAAAAAATGATCTCCTGAAAAACCTCAAGCTCTCCCTGACCGGTGACGATTTCAAAGAGGGTTTGACCGCCGTAATATCGGTGAAGGTTGCAGAACCGCAGTTTGAAGGCCAGACCAAAACGAAACTGGGTAACTCGGAAACACAGAGCATTGTTGAAACGATTGTCAACGAGCAGCTTGCGGAGTTTGCCGAAAGCAACCCCAATGTGCTCAAGATGATCATTGAAAAGGTCAAGGGTGCGGCTATGTCAAGAGAGGCTGCGCGTAAAGCCAAGGAGCTTACCCGCAGAAAATCGGTGCTTGAAAGCTCGGGCCTGCCGGGAAAACTGGCTGACTGCTCCATCAATGACCCTGAACACTGTGAACTCTATATTGTTGAGGGTGATTCTGCAGGCGGCAGTGCAAAGCAGGGACGTGACAGGAGTTTCCAGGCAATCCTTCCTCTTAAGGGCAAAATCCTTAATGTGGAAAAGGCCCGCCTGCACAAGATGCTTGAAAACGAGGAGATCAAAACCATCATTCTCGCCCTTGGAACAAGCTTTGGTGAAGATGAGTTTTCAGTTGAAAAGCTGAGGTACGGCAAAATCATCATCATGACTGATGCTGACGTTGACGGAGCGCACATCAGAACGCTGCTCCTGACCTTCTTTTTCCGCTATATGCGAGCACTGATTGAAGCGGGCCGTGTCTTTATAGCCCAGCCGCCTCTTTACTTGGTAAAATCAGGCAAGGAGCAGCAGTATGCATGGGATGATGACGAGCGCAACAGCATTACAGAGGCCATGAAAAAGATGCAGAAAGGGAAAGCCAACATCCACATCCAGCGATACAAGGGTCTTGGAGAGATGAACCCTGAACAGCTCTGGAGCACCACCATGGACCCGGCCCACCGCTCACTGCTTCTGGTAAACGTCGACAACGCTATGGAAGCAGATCAGGTATTCTCGACGCTCATGGGAGACAAGGTTGAACCTCGAAGAGAGTTTATCGAAAAAAATGCAAGATATGTCCGCCGCTTAGATGTCTGAGGTGCGGACATAGACCTCCTTTCGGAGTTCCTGCACCCATTCGGAGAATAACCGGCGGTTTTTGTTGTCAAGCGCCTCCTCTTCCAGATAGGAATAATCCTTTTCCGGATTCAGATTGTGTGCAGGAAGCCGATCATTCAGCATAATAATAGTATAGAACGCCTCGCCTTGCGGAGGCGCAATCTTTACCGGCTCACTGATCTCTCCCGGTTTTTTCAATGCGCTGATAATCTGACGCAGCTCCGGGCGCAGGGATGGAAGCGAAATATACTCTCCAGCTCCACCAATTGAGGAGATAACACCCCCCAGCTTTGCAGAAGAAGGATCGTCGGAGTATTTGGAGGCCATATCGGCAAAAGATGACTTACCGCTGAGGATATCGGAACGAATAGAGCCTAACAGTTGGTCCACGCCGGTAAAATCGTCTTTTGAATGGTCGAAAGCGACAAGAATATGGCGAACATGGATAGCATTAACATCCTTGTTCAGCATCTGAATGAGATGGTACCCGTAACGGGTTTCAATAATATCGGATACCTCACCCTCCTTGAGCCCGTAAGCGGCAGTCTCGAAGCTCGGAATAAGGGCGCCTTTCTGTACATATCCAAGATCACCGCCAAGCCTTGCTGAACCTGGATCCTGGGAGTATTTTCGTGCGAGCTCAGCAAAATCACCCCCGCCCTGCAGCTCTTTACGAACCAGTTTTATCTTGTTAAGAGCCTGTAGTTGTGCGTCAGCCGACACAACAGGATACTTCATGATCTGGGAAACTTTAACCCCCTCGGGAATCATGGAAAAATTCGCCTTGTTGGCATTATAATAATCCATAACCTCACCTGAAGTAACCTTCACTCCTGCCGAGCGTTTCCTCCGCAGGGTCTGTATAAGCTCCTGGTTACGAATCTCCTTGCGAATATCGTCACGGATAGCGGCAAGGCTTTTTCCAAGGCGGGTTTCCATATCATCTTTTGAAGCAAACCTCGCTCGTATCTGCTTGAAACGATCACTGGCTGAAGCATCAATAGCGTTTTCATCCACTTTGACGCTGTCAATTTTAGCTTTCGAAAGAATGATCTGCTGCTCAACCAGACCGTCAAGTATCCTGCGGGATAACCCTTTGTCATTTGTTAGCTCAGGGGATTGCAAACGAGCCATAAGTGCCCGGGAGTCAATGTCTGATTTCAGAATAACCTCACGCCCGACAACAGCTACAACCTTGTCAGCAACTTCTGCATAGGCAGTTGCTGTGAGAGGAGTAACGGTTGCAAGAAAGAGCAGAGCTGCTTTCTCAAATATATTTTTCATGCCAATTGTCCCGGGTTATGAATATTGTTCTGATTCAAAAAAACAGCTTCGTAAAGCGAAAAATATAGCCTCACATACGCGCGTAAACAAATACAACTCAGGACGCCTTGCTGCCTCTTAGATGGACAGCGGATTTTGAGAGCCGGAGCCAATCAAAAACAAGCGGTGCTGCAACGAAAATGGAAGAGTAGGTTCCGATAAGAATTCCGCAAAAAACCGCAAAGGCAAAGCCCCTGATTGCCGGACCGGCAAAGATAAACAGAACAAAAACCGAGAGAAGAACTGTGCCTGAGGTAATAATTGTTCTGCTCAGTGTCTGGTTCATGCTTTCATTGAAAATGCGCTCATAATCAGCAGGCTTCTGACCTCGAATCCGCTCTCTGATGCGGTCATAGACAACAACGGTATCTGTAATGGAGTATCCTGCGATGGTAAGAAACGCTGCAATGATACTCTGGTCCATTTCAAGCGGCATAAAATCAAAAAGCCCGCCAAGAATACTGAAGAGACCGAGAACAGAAAGAATATCGTGGAAAATCGCTATAACCCCGGCTGTGGCAAATTTTATTTCAAAACGGATCCCGACATAGAGCAGAATTGCCAAAAGCGAAGCAATAAGCGCTTTCATGGCAGACCATTTCAAATCCGAAGCAATGCTGGGACCTACAGCATCAATACGGACAATTTCATGAGGATTGCTCTTGAGTCTGGCATCAAAGGCGTTTGAAACAAGCGATTTCAGTTCATTCGTTTCGCCACTGAACACGGAACTTAACAGAAAAGATCGATCAAGTCCATACTGCTTCAGCGAGCCGGAAATACCAGCCTCGTCAAGCACAGAACGAACCTCACTCACATCGATATTTTTTTCGAACCGGATCAATACTTCCGAACCACCTCTGAAGTCAATACCATAATTGAGCCCTTTTACAACCAGTGAAATAAGGCCCGAAGCAAGCAGAATCAGTGAAAAAGCGTAGGCGATTTTCCGGAATCCTATAAAATTAAAGTTGGTCTTTTGAAAAATCCTCATTGGTCATGCATCTTGAAAATTAACCGAAACTTTTTTCTGACATAAGCTTCCTGCCAAGGAGAAAAGCAAAAATCTCTTTTGTCACAACAATAGATGTAAACAAACTTGCAGCGGTACCGATCATCAGCGTAAGCGCAAATCCCTGTATAGGGCCGATACCATAGGTGTAGAGCAGAAAAGCAGCAACCATAGTCGTCACATGCGAGTCGAGAATGGAAGAGAATGCCCGATCATATCCCAGCTCCATGGAGGAGATCAAACCCTTGCCTGCATCTATCTCCTCACGTATCCGCTCATAAATCAGAACATTGGCATCGACAGCCATTCCGATGGTCAAGACTATACCGGCAATACCCGGCAAAGAGAGCGAGGCACTGAATCCGGCAAGAACCGATAACACAATAAGGATATTAAGCACCAGAGCTAAATCAGCAGCAATACCCGCTTTTTTATAGTAGACAAGCATGAATATGGATACCGCAAGAAAAGACCAGGAGAGAGAAAGCATTCCGGCCCGAATGTAATCGGCACCAAGAGATGGTCCTACTGTCCGCTCCTCAATAATCCTGACCGGGGCAGGAAGAGCACCGGCTTTCAGCACAATTTCGAGATCTTTAGCCTCCTCAAGGCTCTCAATTCCATTGATGACCGAGTTCCCTCCGGGAATCTTTGCCTGAACTACCGGCGCACTGTAGACCGCACCGTCAAGGACAATGGCAATACGCTTTCCAATATTGGCACCGGTAATGCGAGCCCATTTCGATGTCCCTTCCGAGTTCATGGACATTGTCACCTCTGGTTGCACACCCTCTGAACCGAATGTTGCTTTTGCCTCGGTAATGACCCCTCCTGTGAGCTCAGAACTCTTCTTAACAAGATAAACCGAGTAGAGTTTCTCTCCTTCAGGAGTAACGTCAGGCTTGGCGGCAAGAAGCAGTTCGGCATCCGGAGGAAGGAGCGCCTGAATATCGCTTCGCTTCAGTAAAATCGATACATACTCTTTTGAACGCTCCGCGGTGAATGCTGTGCCATTTTCAGAAACCCCGATAAGATCATAAAGCGGTTTTGCTGATTTTGGTGCCGCCGGGTTTAGAGGCAGCGCTGCCGATGTTGAGGGAGCAACAGAACCTGAAGGAACCGGAGCTGGAGCAGCAGGTGCTGCCGAAACAGGCTGTGCAGCCTCAACTGGCGCCAAGGAGGAAGAGTCCTGTTCAGCGGGAGCAGGCGAGGTGCCGTTCTGGACAAGATAGGTGTTGATTCTGTCAAGCGTTCTCACAAGCACTTCGGGGTCACGCAGAAGCCTGAATTCAAGCTTGGCTGTACCTTTCAGCAGATTTCTTACCCTGTTCTGATCAGATACACCCGGAAGCTCAATGATTATTTTTCTGCTTCCCTGAGTGGTAATGACCGGCTCTGCAACACCATACTGGTCAATACGATTCCTGATGATCTCCTTGGCACGACTCAGCGCGTCATCAGACTCCTTTTCGAGCTTTGCAATGATCTCACGATCACTGTTGCGTATATCATAAAAATACCTGCTCAATCGAATATTCTCGGTTTTGAACTCGGCTACGATAAGATCAAGAACCCTTGCATCGCTCTTTGCAGCCTTTGACCTGACGCTATTCATTATGGCGGTAAATTTTGCATCCTTGTTCCAGGCCTTTTGCTCAAAAAGGTCAATCTGGTCGACTTCCATAACAAGATGCATACCTCCTCTCAGATCGAGACCGAGTTTGAGGCTTTTTTGACGAGCACTCTCAATCTCCTGGCGGTGACTCATGGCATAATTGAGACTGTCCTGCGCAGATCGGGCTCCATTCAGTTCCCTGGTAAGAGAGTAGTCATGCCAGGTTGGCCACAACGACCAGAGCGCCACTACGGTGACAAGTGCAATCAGAAGAAGGTTAAAACGTTTATTTTTCATTGATGACATCGCTTTGCACTCGGAAGAAATAATTCAGCCAATATATAAAATGGGGTATTGATTAACTAACAATCTCCAACGTCCCCCGGAGACTCAACGACAGTGAACATACAGAGTGCACCTATGCACTTTCCTGGAATATTTTTACCCTCTAAATCACCACACTCATCGGCAAATACTCTATATAATAATCCTGGCCGCTCCGCCGCTCTCCTCCTGCGAATACCTTATATAAATTAATGCATAGAACCTGTCGCGAAATGTATTGACTATCGGGCATGTCTATCCGAACTTCGTATAATTGCTATCTTCCCTGACAACTGAAGCAATAAACGAAATTTGCTCCCGACTCTTACGGGCTCTTGAAGCCGCAACGTTCAGAAACAAAATTTATATCGGCGCACTGTCATCATTCCACCTTTTTTATTACCATAAGAGCAGTAATGGCCTGGGTTCGCAGCTACGTCTCCGGAATTGAGCAGCAAAAGGGAACGGCATTGCCTACTTCGGGATGCTACTATTTTTTTTACATCTTACTCTGAAACATAGGTAATCTGTCAGGAACAAGCCCCCTTTACTTTGATTATACATCACTCCGTAGCGGTCGCACTTTAAATATTCCGTATCTTGGAGCAGAGGGAGGAACCAGACAGAAAATGTTTCACGTGAAACAATTTATACCAAATGTATGATATTATAGTTGCAGGTGCCGGCCATGCCGGATGTGAAGCCGCTCTTGCAGCAGCAAGAACCGGTTGCTCCTGCCTTCTCATAACGACAGATCTATCCGCAGTCGCAAGGATGTCATGCAACCCCGCGATAGGAGGCGTAGCCAAGGGGCAAATAACAAGGGAGATTGATGCACTTGGCGGAGAGATGGGCAAAGCAATCGACGCAACAGGCATACAGTTCCGAATGCTTAACAGGAGCAAAGGGCCCGCAATGCACTCACCAAGAGCGCAAGCCGACAAAACACAGTACTCACTCTACATGCGAAAGGCGGTAGAACGCGAGGAAAAAATCGACGTCATACAGGACACCGTAACTGAAATAGTGGTCGATTCAGGGTTTTTTACCGGCGTAAAAGTTACAACAGGAAGAGTCATAAATGGCGGGGCGGCGATACTGTGTTGCGGCACGTTCCTTAATGGATTGATTCATATCGGCATGACCCATTACGATGGGGGGCGAACAACAGCAGAGCCTGCTGTTCACGGCCTTACTGAAAACCTTCTTCGATTGGGATTTAAAGCGGGTAGACTGAAAACTGGAACGCCACCAAGAATAGACGCTCGAAGTGTCGACTACTCACTTGTAGAGCGGCAAAATGGCGACGAGGAGCCATCTGCATTTTCGTTCAATGGTCCGCTTGACCTCTCAAAAAAACAGGTAAGCTGCTATATCACGAAGACCACAACTCATACGCATGATATCCTCAAAAAAGGATTTGACCGTTCACCACTCTACACAGGAAAAGTACAAGGGGTAGGCCCGCGATACTGCCCTTCCGTTGAAGACAAGATCAGCCGGTTTCCGGAGAGGGAAAGCCACCATATATTTCTTGAGCCGGAAGGAATTGATACCAATGAAATGTATGTAAACGGATTCTCAACATCACTGCCTGAAGATATACAGGAAGAGGGACTGCGTTCAATACCCGGCCTGTTCAATGCCAAAATAATCAGGCCGGGTTACGCAATTGAATATGACTACTTCTTCCCTTACCAGATAAAGAGTACTCTCGAAACAAAACTTGTGGAAAACCTCTATTTCGCAGGACAGATTAATGGAACTTCCGGGTATGAAGAGGCTGCCGCACAGGGATTGATTGCGGGAATAAATGCATCTCTTAAACACCACAACCGTCCGCCGCTCCATCTTAAGCGCTCGGAAGCCTACATCGGAGTTCTTATTGATGACATCATCACAAAAGAGACGCTTGAACCATACCGAATGTTTACCTCCTCAGCAGAACACCGGCTTCACCTGCGTCATGATAATGCTGATATACGTCTTTCGGGAATTGGATACGAGGCAGGGCTTGTTGATCATGAAACCTGGGCCCGTTGCGTTACAAGAATTTCAGAGATTGAACGAATCAAGGAGCAGTGTATATCAACGAAAATTGATCCGAATGAAATCAACCCTCTTCTCGTCAAGCTTGACTACTTGCCTGTCAATATAAAACAGAATGCGGAATCTCTCATAAAAAGACCGGGGATCTCTCTTGTAATGCTGCTTGAGGTATCAGAAACACTGCGCGATAGAGTAAAAGGGATCTCTCTTGATCTCTCTCTCTATGAGCAAGTTGATATCGACCTGAAATACCAGGGCTATCTGAAAAGAGATCTGCTTATGGCCGATAAAATATCAAGACTTGAATCGCTTGCAATACCGCCAATGTTCAAGTATGATACAATATCCGGCTTATCAAACGAAGGAAAAGAGAAGCTGATAAAATACAAGCCGGAGACTATCGGCATGGCGTCAAGGATCCCTGGCGTCTCTCCTTCAGATATATCAGTGTTGACAGTGCGTCTCGGACGATGAATCCGCATATTTGTTCCACGTGAAACACCATCAAGGGGGGTTCATCTGATATACACACATAGATAATAATTCATGGAAAGCATTATCAGCGACATAGTAAACAACGACCTTTTATACGGCAAAGACAAAGAGCAAGGAATTGTGGGTGCTTACCAGCTTTCCGACACTGCTATAAGAGTCTTCAACCGTATGGATGACGTCGTGACCTATCATGATGAGACATTTTATCCCTATTTTTTTCTCTCGGACAGCTCTCTGCTCGACAGGTATACTCCAGAAGGGAATGAGAAATTCTGGCTTGTAAAATTGAGCGGGTCAAATTACTATCAATTCCTTTCAATATTTAAAAGCTGGCGGAGCTATCGGGGTGCTGTTGATTTCATAACAAGTAAACGATATGGGGATAATGCTGAGGAAGGGGAAGTAAATCAAGGCGTTGAGACCAGCTTTCTCATATATAATAAAGGGGACGCTGTCACACAATATTTCCTTCAAACCGGAAAAACCCTCTTCAAAGGGATGATATTCGATGAACTCTACAGAATCCAGCTTGATATAGAGACCAATTACGACCCTGATAAACGTGGTGCAGGCGGGGGAGGCATTGGCTCGGATGAGGTGATTATTGTCTCGTTTTGTGATAACCGGGGATGGGAAGCTGTTCTCAATTCCAAAAAGAGGGGAGAAAAAGAGCTTCTGAAAGAGGCTATAAAACTCATAACAGAAAAAGACCCGGACGTGATTGAAGGTCATAACATTTTCGGTTTTGATCTCCCCTATCTTCAGCGCAGATGTGAAATACATGGCATTCCATTTACAATAGGCAGAAACAATCTCATACCAAAAACATACCCCTCAAGTATTCGTTTTGCAGATCGAAGCATCGACTATACCTTTTTTGATCTTCCCGGACGGCACGTTATTGATACACTCTTTCTTGTTCAAAGCTATGATATCTCCAGGCGATCAATGCAAAGTTACGGACTGAAAGCAGTGGCCAAACATTTCGGGTTCGCCTCTCCTGACAGGACCTATGTTGATTATAAAGACATTGCTGCCCTCTGGAAAAACAATCACGAGAAACTTCTGGCCTATGCTCTTGATGATGTACGAGAAACAAGAGCACTTGCCTCTATGCTCTCAGGAAGTAATTTTTACCTTGCGCAAATGCTGCCCTATACCTATGCCATGACCTCCCGTATTGGGCAGGCCGCGAAAATCGAAGTGCTCATTGTAAGGGAATATCTAAGCAAGAAACACTCTATACCAAGACCAACTGCAGGGCAGCAGCACTCGGGCGGGTATACTGAAGTCTTTCTTAAAGGCATTCTCGGCCCAATTGTCTATGCAGATGTGGAGTCGCTCTATCCATCAATCATGCTCTCCTACAATATTTGTCCAAAAAGTGATGAACTGAGGGTATTTCCCGGTGTTCTCAATGATTTGAAGGAGTTGCGCTTCAAAGCCAAAAATCGATCTGTTTCAGAAAAAACCGCAGGAAACCAATTGCTTGCCGATAATTTTGATGCCATGCAGAGCTCATTCAAAATTATTATCAACGCCATGTATGGTTATCTCGGTTTCAGCGGAGGAATATTCAATGATTTTGCTGAAGCAGATAAAGTGACATCTACGGGGCAGAGCATTGCAAAAAAAATGATTGTAGAGTTTGAATCGAGAGGCAGCCGGGTAATCGAAGTGGATACAGACGGCATTCTCTTTATACCTCCACCGGAGATCAAGAATGAAGAGGATGAACGTTTGCTTGTCAGAGAGGTCTCCTCATTGATGCCGGATGGCATAAACATAGGTTTTGACGGGAGATATAGAAAAATGATCTCCTATATGAAAAAAAACTATGCCCTGCTCGGCTACGACAAGGTGATGATATTAAAAGGATCTTCACTGACCAGCAGAAGTGGTGAGAAATTTGGCCGGGATTTTGTAAGAAGAGGTTTTGAAATGCTGCTCTCTGAAGATATTGACGGCCTTCACAATCTCTTCACGGAATACCGAAATAAAATCTTGAACCACGAACTTGCAGTTGAAGAGTTCACAAAAACAGAGTCCCTGAAGAGCACTATCGAGCAATATGCTGAAGATGTCAAATCCGGCAAACGAGCCAGGGCAATAACCTATGAAATCGCAATAAAAAATGGTCTGCGTGTAACTAAAGGTGATCGCCTGACCTACTATATCTCAGGCAGCGGCGCTGGAAGCGCTTCGTATGATAAAGGGAAGCTCTCTTCAGAGTGGAAAAAAGATAAACCGGACGAGAATACACAGTTCTATCTTAAACGACTTGATGAACACTGCCAGAAATTTCTGCCATTCTTCAAACCGCAGGATTTCAGCATGTTATTTTCTGACGATACACTCTTTTCGTTTTCTGCAGATGATATAGAGCTTATACGAGATATCCGCCATACCGAAAGCTTTAATCAAGGGAATGATCTCTCTTTATAGAAAGGTTTTACCGGATTTATCACGTATACCAAGAATCTTTTTGTCCTCTTTTATGGAACTATATAACCTGTTTTGCTGTAGTGTTATAAGCAATCGAAAATGCATTTTTTATCAATCCCAGTAAATAATAATATGGCTGACAATAAAGTTCTTCCTGTTTCGAGTGATGTAAGCTGGATCGGCGTGCTTGATCCCGGTCTTATCACCTTTGACATTGTCATGGAGACCAAATACGGTACAACCTATAACTCCTATTTCATCAATGCTGAAAAGAAGACGGTTATAGAAACAACAAAAGAGAAATTCTGGCCTGAATATCTTGCCAAAATAAAACAGGTTACAGACCCATCTGAAATCGAGTACATTATTGTTGACCACACGGAACCGGATCATTCCGGCAATGTACGCAACCTGCTTGCAGTGGCTCCGAATGCGACCGTAGTCGGAAGCGGTAACGCCATCAAGTTTCTTCGTGATCAGACAGGGCATGACTTCAAATCACTTGTTGTCAAAACAGGGGATACGCTTGATCTTGGCAACAAAACCCTTCATTTCATCAATGCACCCAATCTTCACTGGCCTGACACCATTTATACATGGCTTGAAGAGGACCGGATTCTTTTCACCTGCGACTCTTTCGGATCCCATTTCTCGCACGAAGAGATGTTTGATGACCTTGTAGGTGATTTTGACGACGCCTTTACCTACTACTTTGATGCAATTCTGAGGCCGTTCAGCAAATACATGATTCAGGCGGTAGAGAAAATCAGATCTCTTGACATAAAAACCATCTGCCCTGGTCATGGCCCCATCCTTAGATCAAACTGGAAAAAATATGTAGATCTTTCGTTGAAATATGCTACCACCGCAATAGCAATGCCACAGGAAAAGAATATCCTGATTGCCTATGTTTCAGCTTATGAAAATACCACCCTTCTTGCCCATAAAATCGCAGAAGGGCTTCGGCAATCATGTGATTTCAACATCGATATCTGCGACATAGAATCCATGCATTTTGCAAAACTGGAGGACAAGATCGCGCACTGTTCAGGCATTATTGTTGGATCGCCCACAATAAACCAGAATATACTGCCTCAAATCTACCAGCTCTTTTCCGCCATCAACCCGATTCGTGATAAAGGGAAGCTTGGTGCCGCATTCGGTTCATACGGCTGGAGCGGAGAGGCTGCAAAAATGATAGAAACCAATTTTTCTCTGCTGAAACTGAAGGTTTTTGAACAGAATATCATGGTAAAATTCAAACCTCATGAGCCTGAATTTGCAAAATGCATTGATTTCGGCAAGGCTTATGCTGATAAAATGATTGAAATCTACCAGTTGAGCTGCAATCTCTGATCAAACACTATTGAGCACTCTTAAAAGATAAAAAAAGGGGGTACCATTGCGGTAACCCCCTTTTTTTTATCCTATTAACAATATCTGTAAGCACAATTGTCCAGATAAACCGGAAACAAGCGTCTCTTGTTATTTGAAAATAATCTCCTCCACAATAGGAGTTTCAAGCTCCGCATTAAGTTTTTTGAGTATATCCTGTTTTCGGAAATTCAGCTCCATACGCCATGAAGGATTTTTCACCCTGATAAAGAGCTGGCCGCCTGAAAATCGTTCTATGGAAGTCGCAGATGAAATCGCCTCACCAACAACTGAATGCCATATCTGTAGTGTTTTATATTGCTGATATGCCTCAGCAAGCCCCAACGAACGGCACATGTCACCCACCACAGCCGAAAATTTTTTCGGATCTCTTGTTCTTGACACCTCTTAGTGCTCCTTTTTGCATTTCAGCGATTCCAGAGGGAAGGCTGTAACATTATTCTTTTCAATATTTTCGGTAACCGTAATAATCGACTGTCCGCATTTTTCAAGAATAGTAAAAATGTCAGCAATCCTTAATTCATCAAGCTCGCTGAAAATATCGTCGAACAAAGAGAGCGGTTTTTCTCCGGTTGTTTCGTGAAAATAATGGTGTTGTGCAAGCTTCAGTGCAATGAGAAAGGTACGTAACTGACCCTGTGAAGCGTATTTTTTGATCTCCCTGCCGTTTATATAAAAAAGAAGATCATCCCTGTGAGGACCGCTCATTGTTTGAGCACGCATAGACTCAAAAGCTTCGCTATCCTGAAATTTC
The DNA here is from genome assembly GCA_013334485.1 of Chlorobiaceae bacterium. GTDB lineage: Bacteria > Bacteroidota > Chlorobiia > Chlorobiales > Chlorobiaceae > Chlorobium. Next base: position 36,429 of record JAAXXL010000003.1, read on the forward strand.
TTCATAAAACCAAGGAATAACTCTTCAACTGAAAGATCTCCACTAAGCGTGCCTAACGAACTTCTGTAGAGAATAGATGGTTCTTCATTGAGTGATAATTGTGAAAAAAGCTCGCGGAATCGAGAAAAAAATTGATTTAAAAACCTGACCCTTGTATAAACTATTGATGCAGCAAGAGTTGAAAGATTTTCTGTCCAGAGTGCAAGCATCCCATTCTGATGAGATTTTTTTTCAGCTATCTGAACAAGCAAGGCATTTCTTTGCTGCAATACCCTCCTGTAGGCAATCAGATCATCAAGGTATCGTCGATCGGTCTGAGAGATGGCACTATCAATAAAGCGTCTCCTCTCTGCAGGAGCACCATTAACAATAATCATCTCATTTGGAGAAAATGTAATACAGGGTATCCGGCCTATATGACCGGAAAAGGGTTTTATATCGCTGTTATTGACTGTTAACAGCTTTTCCCTCTCTTTTGTGTAGGTGATTTTAACTGATAGATCGCGACCTGATTCTGCCTGAAAGGAGCTTTCAAGCAGAAAATAATCAGTTGAAAAGAGAAGACACTCACTATCCGAACCGCTTACAAAACCTCTTGTCAGCGCACAGTAGTGTATACCTTCAAGAATCGAAGTTTTACCTGATCCATTACGTCCGTAAATAAGATTAATACCTTCAGACGGTTCAAAAGAGGCGAAACGGTGATTCCTGAAATTCTCATACCTTATACGCTCAAGTCGCAATAATTCCCCTCATAATTCACTTAACAACAATTATCTTCTTTTAACGATTATCTTTTACGTGAGAGTGGTAAGATAACACTCGCTCTCCCGACGCGTCAAGAGAGCACAATGTTAGGCGCTATACACAGGAATCAACAGATTGAAGATAGTCTCTATCAGTTGTTGATTCTGACCGGCATTACCAGAATAATCAGCTTGTCATCCTCTTCTTCCTTGTGAGGCTTGAAAATAACTGCTGTTGTAGGACTTTTAAGCTCAATTCGGATTTGTGTATCATCAAGGTGTGCAAGAGCTGCTTCAATAAACCGTGAATTAAAACCAATAGTGATTGGTTCACCTTCATAAATGCAGGGGATTTCTTCCTGTGCAGCTTCACCTTCATTGGTGTTTTCTGCAAGTATTTTGAGCAGTTCACCTTCAATAACAATCTTTACATCTCCAATACTCGAAAAACGTCCAACACGCCTGACTGAGTCGTAAATCAAGGAACGGTCAACAATCATATGTTTGTCATGCTCTACAGGTATGACAGCATCATAATTCGGGTATGGTTCAACAATGAGAGCTGCATCAAGAACGATGTTTCCGCTTATGAAACGCACAAAACGTCTCTCTGCGTCTATGCTCATAGTTACACTCTCATGCTGTACAAGCTTCTGGAGTATTGAAAGAACTCTTGCAGGGACAACAATTTTCTGTTTTTCAGCAACATCTGTTGATGAACTTTTTCTGCATCTGACCAACCGGTGACCATCAGTAGAGACGGCTGTTATGGTCGTTCCTTCAAGTTCAAACAAAACACCCATCATGGCTGGCCTCATTCCATCAACACTACAGGCAAATGTTGTTTTCTGAATAAGATCCTGAAGTTCAAGAGTAGCAAGTTCAAGAGAGATATCATAGATCTTCTCATATTTTTCCTGCTTGCTTTCAAACTGACAGGGAATTTTGTAGCGACCCTTGTCAGTTTTGATATGAACAGTACCATGATCACTGATTTCCTGCCTTTCAATATCAAAAGTGACTGAGGTATCGTACATACTTCTGAGGAAATCCTGGAGTGTTCTTGCCTTGATTCCAATGTTGCCGGTATCAGAGGTATCCACCTCACTTCTTGCGGTAATGGAAAGCTCACCGTCTGTAGCGAAAAGCGTCAAGCTACCCGCTTCAATAGTTAAATGAACGTTTTCAAAACGCGGATCCATAGTTTTTGCAGGAATTGCCTGTGCAACTTTACTTACTGCGTCCTGCAGTTGACGGATTGAGGAAGTTAATTTCATCTGCTCCAACTTTTACTATTTAATATTTATAGAACATTGTTGTTGTTGTAGAGAGTGTTGATATCTGGACAACTAAAATCAAAACTCACTTATTTTGTTTTATAACTTAAACTTATTCAATTCAACCATCATCTTTTTTCTGTTGATAACTACCCCTTTATAGAGCAGCAGAGATGTGAGTGGTATGTTGATGAAATTACTCCTGGTCAGATTTTGTTGATAAGTACACAGTTATCCTGATTTTACCAACACCATACTAACAACTTGTAAACATACAGAACCCTACATTGAAAGAATTTCGATTCTCTTTCTTATTTCTTCAATTTTTTTCCTCTCTTCCGTCACAGTGTCGACTCTTTTTGTGATTGTAGTTACAGCGTGAATAACGGTTGAGTGATCTCTGCCTCCAAAATGAAGGCCTATTGTTTTCAGTGATGAATCGGTAAGATTTTTTGCCAGATACATGGCAATCTGGCGACCGACAGCAATCTCCTTTTTTTTAGACTTTCCCTTCAGGTCATTAGGGGTGATGGAAAAGTATGCACAAACAGCTTTTTCAATCGTATCGAGTGTCAGGCGTTTTGTGGTATGGCGAATAATGTCTTTCAGGGTTGATTTTGTAAAATTAAGATCAATTTCCCTGTTGTCAAGAGATTGTGCAGCAAGCAGTTTGACAATGCATCCCTCAAGCTCTCTTACGTTTTCCGTAACATTGGTAGCTATAAATTCTATGACATCCTCATCAAGTGGAACCCCGCCCTGGCGCAGTTTGCTTAGTATGATTGCTTTTCGTGTTTCATAGTCAGGAGGCTGTATATCTGCTGAAAGTCCCCAGTTAAAACGTGAAATAAGGCGGTCTTCGATGCCTTTTATATCTTTTATAGGGCGGTCAGCAGAGAGGATAATCTGTTTGTTGGACTGATGAAGGGTGTTGAAAATATGAAAAATTTCTTCCTGTGTTTTTTCCTTGCCGGAAAAAAACTGAATGTCATCGATAATAAGGACGTCGATAGAACGATAAAAGGATGAAAATTCCTGTATTTTACCATTCTGTATTGCATTAACAAAGTCAATGGCAAATTTTTCACTTGATACATATAACACCTGGGCAGAAGGCCGGTGTTCACGAACACTGTTCCCGATAGCCTGCATCATATGTGTCTTGCCAAGTCCCACACCCCCATAAATTACGAGCGGATTAAAAGCATTTTGTCCGGGACTCTGAGCAACGGACTTAGAGGCTGCAAATGCAAGTGAGTTGCAGTCGCCCCGGATAAGGGTATCAAAGGTGTACTTGACGTTAAGATGTGTTTCAAAGCGGGCAAGATCGCGTTCAAAGGCGACGTTTGCTTTTGTTTTTGACTCAACACTCTGGTTGCTCGCTATGAAATCACCGTTTATGGAGTTCTGGTGAGGAAGTTCGATCGTAACAGGTTGACCCTGTGATTTATCCATGACGATTGAGTACATCAATCCAGCTTCAGGACCGATGACATCCTTGAGCGCTTTTTTTAAAAAGGAGGAGTAGTTCTCTTCAATCCATTCATAAAAAAACTGACTGGGAACCTCAATGGTCAGTTCGCTTCCGGAGAAGCTTAAAGGCCTGATTGGTGAAAACCAGGTTTTAAATGCGAGTGGATTTATTTTTTCTTTGATGGCTTCAAGGCAGGCATCCCAAACCTGATGTTCCATTGAGGGACTTTTCTGGGTTTTGGTCTGAGGATAGTCAGCAAACACCTTTGACGTAACTTCGGGCATAAAATACTGGAATTTGAGAGGTAAGGTGCGATATTGTGTGAGCCATCAACATTTACTGTTCACAAGTTAGTGTTTTAAGTGGATAAAAAACAATTTCCTTTATGAAAATCCCGCATGATTGGGCTTGCTCGATGATATGAGTTTTCAACATGCTATTTTATTTATTCCATTGATCTTATGGTTCTTTGCCATTATAGTAGTCCACATATGTTGATTCTTTTGGAAGGGCGCCCTGTCGGGCCTTTTGGCGGTAAAGATTTTTTTATCCACATTCCATCAACATTGTTGATAAGTTTTTCCGGAGTAGAGCTATTTTACCTCGTCGCCTCAGTTTTTATTCGTGTTGACCCTTACATTCGATGGTAGCATTTGTTATTGAGTGTCCATTGTGCTAAATTACGCGCCCAGTAATTTTGAATTTATTTATAAAAAAGTTTGGAGTTTTAAGCGATGAAAAGAACCTATCAGCCGCGGAATAGAAAAAGAAGGAACAAGCACGGATTCCGTTCAAGAATGGCAACCAAGAATGGTCGTAAAGTTCTTTCTGCAAGAAGAGCTAAAGGTCGTCACTCACTCTCGGTCAGCAGTGCAATGGGCACGGCAGGACAGTAAGTTAGTTTCCAGCCCGCGCGTCAAGCTGTCGGGATGAATCAATTGCTCTTTTAAGGATTTGAACAAGTCACACCTTCACGCTCTGCGCAAGCATGAGATATTGAGAAAAAAGCAACTGATTTCCCTTTTGTTTTCAAGTGGAATCGGTGTGAGGGGTGATTTTTTGAAAATGGTCTATGCCGATCTCCGCCAGGAGAGTCTCTCTTTCCCCGGCATTCCGGCGATTCTCTTTGCGGTAAGTAAAAAAACAGTTCCATTGGCAGTTCGGCGCAACAGGATAAAGCGCATGATGAGAGAGGCCTACCGGATTGAAAAGTTATCAATAAAGAGGGGAGGAGAGTATGAACAAGATGGTGCTGAAGCAAAAAAGCTCTGTATTGTTTTTCTCTATACGGGTAGAAAAAAATCACTTCCTGACTTGCAGGCATTCAGGGAAGAGATCAGCAGATTAATGCAGAGTATGAGACTTTCCTGAACGTGGAAAGTTACCGACAGTTTTTTATTTAATGCAGTACTCATGACGGCGAGTTTTTTTTACCGGATAAATGATGGACGCATGACTATCTGGAAGTATGTCAATGAGGTGCCGATTTTGCTGATAAAGTTTTACCAGGCTTTTCTCTCGCCTTTGCTTGGCTCTTCCTGCAAATACTACCCTACCTGTTCAAGCTACGCGCTTGAAGCTTTTCGCCGACACAATTTTTTTTATGCACTATGGCTGATGCTATGGCGCATTTTGAGATGTAACCCTTTTTCTGAGGGGGGATTTGACCCTGTACCCTTGAATAGAAAAGATTCTTCACGGTAAAATTAACGAGAGAGGTAATGGATAGAAAATCATTAACAGGCCTTGCGCTTATTGGCTTGATTATGTTCGTCTGGCTGCAGTTTATGTCGCCGGAGAAAAAACTGTTGAAGTCAGCGGAAGCGGTGAAAACGGAGCAGGCTAATCCGCAGGTGCTCGCAACTACAGCGGTAGCATCACCTTCCGCAGATACGTTTGGTGTTTTTGCGCCTGCTGTTGCCGGAACGGAGCAACTGGTTAAGGTGGAGAATGATCTTTTTCGGGCAACGCTCTCCTCAAAGGGGGCTACGCTGAAGTCGCTTGTTCTCAAGAAGCATCTGGATGGAACGCTCAAGCCATTCGACCTGATCACCAATACAAGGAATGGTGCCCTTTCGCTACTCTTTCTTACCCGTGAAGGGAAAAAAATTGATACCCGCGACCTCTATTTCAGTAATGTCACGCTTGATTCTGTGCGCGCTATCAGCGGCAAGCAGAATTATGCCGTGCGTTATCATCTTCAGATAGCTCCGGCACAGGCTGTCGATATTACCTGGCTCTTTTCCGGCGACAGCTATAAAGTCGGCTATGATGTCAAGCTGACAGGGTTTGCCAGTGAGCTTGCAGGCAATGAGTATCAGCTTCAGTGGGATGGAGGACTGGGCTATTCGGAAAAAGACAGGAAAGATGAAGCGCAGAGTGTACTGGCAGGCGCCTATCTTGGCGGAAGCCTTGTGAAAGTTGATGCAGCCAAGGAGAATGAGGTCTACCGGGAAGAGCAGTCCGGTGAAGCCAAATGGGTTGCCGTTCGCAATAAATATTTCGTTGCCGCGCTTATTCCCGGGGGACGTACAGAGGGAATCTACCTTGACGGAAAAAGAACTGCCGGTAATGAGTTTGAAAACTATACGGCTGCCGTGAAAATGGCGGTTCCGCCAACCGGAACAGTCTCGGATCAAAAGTTCAGCCTCTATCTCGGCCCCCTTGACTACAATATTGTCAAGTCACAGAACGCCGGTCTTGAGAAAATCATGGACTTTGGATGGGACTGGTTGACGAGACCTTTTGCTGAATTTATCATTCTGCCGGTTTTCAGTTGGATGAATACCTTTGTTGGCAATTACGGTCTTATAATTATCATTTTTGCTTTCCTGATCAAGCTGGTCACCTATCCGCTCTCAATGGCTTCAACGAAGTCGATGAAAAAAATGTCTGCCCTTCAGCCGGTACTCAAGGAGCTGCAGGAGAAGTACAAGGATAATCCGGCAAAGTTGCAGAGTGAACTGGGCAGAATTTACAAGGAGGCTGGAGTTAACCCTATCGGAGGTTGTTTGCCGGTGGTGCTGCAGATGCCGCTGCTGTTTGCCATGTTCTATGTTTTCCGTTCCTCGATAGAGCTTCGCCAGCACAGTTTTCTCTGGGCAAAGGATTTGTCGGTTCCCGATTCCATACTCGATTTCGGCTTCAGCATTCCCATGTATGGCAATCACATTGCAGTATTTCCTATTCTCATGGCGGTGACGGTTTTTGTTCAGCAGAAAATCACTCCGACAACGCAGAGCAATGAGCAGATGAAGGTGATGATGTATATGTTCCCGGCCATGATGCTCCTCTTTTTCAATAACATGCCGGCAGGTCTCGGTCTCTACTATCTGATGTTCAACATTTTCAGCGTCGCACAGCAGTTCTATATCAACAAGACCACAACTGCTGATGATATGCCGAATGTCACTCTTACCGTACCATCTTCCGGCGGAGCCCGCAAGAAAAACAAAGGGGCCGGGAAAAAGTAAATAGTGGTGTTATGGCGCCAATCGAGCAATTAGATGCCCTACTTTTCACTTTTCTGAACCAGCGTCTGGTTCATCCGGCACTCGATGACCTGATGGTCTTTCTGACAACAGGGAATTTGTCATGGCATATCGGCTTTCTGGCGGCTCTATTTATTGTTATCCGTCGGGGCAGGCAGGGTTTTCTTGTAATCCTGCTTGCCCTTTTAGCTGTCGGTATGGCCGATTTCATTGCCTCCGGAATCCTTAAACCCCTTGTCGAGCGCGTTCGACCCTGCTTTGCTCTTGAAGATGTCCGCCTGCTTGTCCATCAGTCACGGAGCTACTCGTTTGCCTCTTCCCATGCGGCCAACTCGTCTGCTGTTGCCGCCACAACCTGGATTTTCTTTCACCGTGGAGAGAGGATCGAAAAACTCTTTACCGTGCTCATGATCGCCTATGCCCTCGCCATTGGCTTTTCGAGGATCTACGTTGGCGTTCACTACCCCGGAGACGTTCTTGCGGGCATGCTGATCGGACTCTTCAGCGCATCTTTTGTCTATCTGCTCTTCTCATGGATCGTGAAGAATCTCATTCAACCTCGCCTCATGCGTAACCAATCTCTTCCCTGTGAGTGACCTCTATTGGGGCCTTGATCTCGGTGGAACCAAAATCGAGGCGGTGGTGATCGACAGATCCATGAAACCCCTCCTGCGGCGCCGGATCGCTACAGAGGCAGAAGGCGGTTACAACCATATACTTGAGCGCATCAGTACGCTTCTTGAGATGCTCTCCCGCGAGAGCGGATGCGCAGTCCCGGAGAGGATCGGGATCGGAACTCCCGGACGCTATGACCGTGAGCCGGGTGTCATGAAAAACTCCAATACCGTTGCACTGAACGGTCGCGACCTTAAGCGCGATCTTGAGTCTCTTCTCCATCGAGAGCTGCTCATTGAAAATGATGCCAACTGTTTTGCCCTTGCCGAATCATTGCTTGGCTGCGGTGCCTCCGTTATGAGTGACCCCTCAAAAATGGCCTTCGGCATTATTCTCGGAACCGGCGTGGGTGGCGGGATAGTGTGCAATGGCAGCGTACGCTCAGGTGCTCACGGCATTGCAGGAGAGTGGGGGCATAATGAGCTTGTTGCGGATGGTGAAGCCTGCTACTGCGGCAGGAGGGGATGCGTGGAAACGGTTATTTCAGGCCCTGCGCTTGAGCGCTACTATCAACAGCTCACCGGCAGTTTCAAGCCTCTTGCAGAGATTGCTTCGGATTGCAGCTCGGACGCTGCTGCGGAGGAAACAATCGAGGGGTTGCTGTTCTATTTCGGTAAGGCACTCGCACAGGTGATCAACATCCTTGATCCTGATCTCTGCATAATCGGCGGCGGAGTCGGTCAGGTTGAACAGTTGTACTCACAGGCGGCCGCAGCCGCAGTCGAGCGCCACCTCTTCAACAGCGAACTCCGCACCCCCATACTCAAGCCCCTTCTCGGCGACAGCGCAGGCGTCTTCGGCGCTGCTTTGCTCTCATTCCCTCGGTAACAGAGGGCTGCATTTCTTATCGGTATTGCATTGGGAAAAACCCGGAAATACTGATTCATTAAAAGGGATTTGTTATAATTGAGAAACTTGCTCAGCCAACTCTTACCGCGCGCTCATGTTTAAAAAATCACTTCTCGCTCTTGTTCTCTTTTCAGGGATTTTTGCAGCCTTGCTTCCCTTTTCCGCTCATGCGGCTACAGCACTCAATCCGGAAAACACCATTTATCTTGATCTTCCGGCCGGACGAGTCGTCATCCAGTTGCGTCCTGAACTCGCACCCCGCCATGTGGCGCGCATCAAGGTGCTGACCCGCAAAGGTTTTTATGATGGCCTCGCCTTCCACCGTGTTATCCCCGGCTTTATGGCCCAGACCGGTGATCCGCTCGGTAATGGATCAGGCGGTTCAGGTCTTGAGCTTAAAGCTGAATTCTCACGTGAGCAGCATCTTCGGGGCACAGTATCGATGGCGCGCGCTTCTGATCCCAACAGCGCCGACAGCCAGTTTTTTATCTGCTTCGCACCGGCATCATTTCTTGATGGTCAATATACCGTTTGGGGGCGAGTGGTATCCGGAATGGAATTTGTTGACAAAATCAAGCCCGGAGCGGAATTCAACAACGGCACGGTTTCAAATCCCACCCGCATTGTACGCATGCGTGTCGCCGCAGATGTAAAGAAGTAGGTCAGGTTACGAATGCTCATAACTCAGTCGGCATTGGCCCGTCAATGCCGGCTGAGAGACTTTCATTTCCTTTTCTTTTTCGTGTATTTCGAGTATTTCGCGGTTCAAAATTTCCATTCAGCCCCGGCACGTTTTTCTTCTCTCCGGCGTGACCTTGAGTAATAACTGACCGTTATACATATCGTCCTCTCCATTGCCCATTTTTTTCTGTCCCGAAAGCGGGCGGTTTTGTATGTTAACGGGTTGCTGTTCCAACTCGGTCGATCGCGGCCTCTGGAGGAGTAGCTGTAACGTATTGATTATAAATGGTATAAAGAGAGTTTCATGGCAGAGGATATTGTTTTCAGGAGAGGGGATATTATTGAGCTTGTCGTAACCGATCTGGCGGAGAAGGAGCAGTGTTTCGGGCGGCTTGACAGTGGTATGGCGGTTATGGTTAACGGTATGCTTGCGGTTGGTGACCGGGTTTCGGCCAGGATCAAAAAGGTGAAGCAGCGTTACCTTGAGGCAATAGCTGTTGAGGTGCTTGAGCCCTCTCCGGACAGGACGGAGCCGGTATGCAGCTATTTCGGTGTCTGCGGCGGCTGCAAGCTGATGCACATCAAGTATGAGGCGCAGCTTGCGTACAAGGAGAAAAAGGTGAGGGATGCCCTTGCGCATCTCGGCAGTTTTTCCAATCCTCCGGTTGCGCCGGTTCTTGCATCCAAATCACCCTGTCACTATCGTAACAAGATCGAGTTCTCCTGCTCCAGCATGCGCTATCTCATGCCTGAAGAGCTTTCGCTGGAGGAGCTGGAGCGGCCTAAAAATTTCGCTCTCGGCTTTCATACTCCCGGCAATTTCGAGAAGGTGATCGACATCGACTACTGCTACCTTGCCACGGAGTTGATGAACCGGGTCCTCAAGCTGACCCGCGAGTTTGCGCTTGCAAACAATCTTGAGCCTTACGGCGTAAGGGCGCATACCGGTTTTTTGCGCAACCTTGTTGTGCGCTTCAGTGAAGACCGGAGCGAGCTGATGGTTAATCTGGTCACCTCCTGGTATGATGAGAAGCTGATGCAGCAGTATAATACCACCCTTCAGTCAGGCCTTGAAGGCGAGAAGGTGACGGTGGTCAACAATGTGACTTCAAGAAAAAACGGTGTTGCTACCGGCGAAGAGGAGTTTTTGCTTAGCGGATCGGGCATCATTACCGAGCGGCTTGGCGAGCTTGATTTCAGGATTTCGGCCAACTCATTTTTTCAGACCAACTCATCCCAGGCGGAGGTGCTCTACAACGCTATTCTTGATGTTGCCGGACTCCAGGCGGATGATACCGTCTATGATCTCTATTGCGGTACCGGAACCATAACGCTCTACATGGCAAAACACTGCCGGAGTGCGGTTGGCCTTGAGGTGGTTGAAAGCTCAATCAACGATGCCCGCAGCAATGCGGCACTGAACGGTATTGAGAATGCCGCTTTTTATCAGGTTGATCTGAAGGATTTCCACGCCATAATCGACAAGCTTGAAACTCACGGTGCACCGGGTGTGATTATCACCGATCCGCCAAGAGCGGGCATGCATCCGAAAGCGCTTCAAACCATGCTCCGTTTCCGCCCGAGGAGAATTGTCTATGTCAGTTGCAATCCGGCAAGCCTTGCCCGTGACGGTAAGGAGATCGCTCTTGAGGGTTACGTGCTTAAATCAGTTCAGCCGGTTGATATGTTCCCGCATACGGCGCATATAGAGAGTGTGGCCTGTTTCGAGCTGGGAGACCGCTATTAATTTATTGTTACAAAGCCACTCTGTCATCCCGAACTGAAAGGAGGGATCTCTCTTGCCCAATAATCAGATCCCTCTCTGCGTTCGGGATGACACGGGAGGATGTTCGGGATGACAAAAGGGAGGGTTTCGCAATGACACGGGAGGGGGAGCTCGCAATCCTCATGTACTGCCTGTAGATTCCGGTTGCTGTGCTGCCTCGCCCTCGAACCGCTCACTGACAATTAATAGCGGCCCCGTCATTTTAATATTGTTACAAAGCCACTCTGTCATCCCGAACTGAAAGGAGGGATCTCTCTTGCACGAAAATCAGATCCCTCTCTGCGTTCGGGATGACAAAAGGGAGGGTTTCGCAATGACACGGGAGGATGTTCGGGATGACAAAAAGGAGAGCATTGGGGATGACACGGGAGGCGAGGGCTCTTCTCTTGCTTGTTATTGATTTTCAATCAGGGTGTAGCTTGCAGGTTCCGCTTCGGAAGCTTTTGCGGCTTCCCAGGCGGTGAAGCGGTCCACATCCTGGATGATGGAGGCAAAAACGGCGGATATGATGGCGATATCGTCGGCAAAACCGATAAGCGGAATGAAATCGGCAATAGCGTCAAACGGGGATACAAAATAGATCAGCGCTGCGGAGACAAGCACAATGGTCTGCCAGGGCACATCAGTGTACTCTTTTGTAAAGTAGCAGCGGAGCATTCGTGCCAGCGACTGGATTTTTCCGGATATTTCCGAGAGCTGAGATGTGTGCTTGCCCGGCTTTGAGAGCTTCACTGCCGTTTCGAGCAGTTTTTTTCTCTTCACGGGGTCTTTGATGGCTTGCTCGGCCTTTCTCCGTGTTCTCTCAAATCTTTTACTCATGGCTTTTCTTATTTTCGACCGGCTTTAAGCAGTGTCTGGCGCTCTTTTTCTGTCAGAGAGGCGTATCCATATGCCGAGATCTTGTCGAGAATCGCGTCAATCTCTGCTTCAGATGCGGGCGGAGTCAGCGCGTTCTTTTTATAGAGCTTTGGGCCTGATTTGGGGCCGGAGCTTTTTTTTGCCAGGGAGCTGATTTTGTCAACCACTCCGGAAATCGACCACTCATTTCTTTTTATGGTGATATAGATGAAGCCGATCAGCATTCCCCCGAGGTGTGCGAAATGGGCAATGTTGCTGCCGCTTCCCATTGCCCTGCTGCCAAGGCCCGAGAAAAACTCGATGAGCGCATATCCGGCAATGAAATATTTTGCTTTCAGAGGCAGGAGGAAATAGAGAAAGATGTAGCGGTCGGGAAACATCATGCCGAAAGCAAGAAGGACGCCGTAGATCGCGCCTGATGCCCCCACTGTCGGATAGGGATCACCCATGGTCATCAGCAGGTTGAGTGCCGCTGCACCGAGACCACAGACAAAATAGTAGGTGGTGAACTGGCGGGTGCCCCAGTGGTTCTCAATTTCGGCACCGAACATCCAGAGCGCAAACATATTGAAAAAGAGATGTGTGCCTCCACCGTGGAGGAACATGTAGGTAACCGGCTGCCAGAGTCTGAAATTGCCTGAACCTATCGGCCACAGAGCCCCGATGGCGCTTACGCTCTCTCCGAACGGAGTGGTTTGTAGCAGAAAGACTGTAATATTGACAAGAATAATGGCTTTTATGGCCGGAGGTATCACCTGAAAACCTCCGGGGCTGTATGGCTGACTGGAATTGTTCATCACAATGTCTGGTTCTGCCTGTTCTCATGGTTCACAGAGAGAGAACAGGCTTGTCGTAGGTAGCTTCTGTATCGTTCTTTTCGGTTTACCGCAAACGGTCAGTCGTTCAGTGCTGCTATTCCTGGCAGCTCCTTGCCTTCAAGGAATTCAAGGCTTGCTCCGCCTCCTGTGGAGATATGGGTAATCTCCTTTGCAAGACCGGCTTTGGCTATTGCCGAGGCAGAATCTCCGCCCCCAACTATGGTTGTCGCCCCTTTGGCGGTTGCGTCTGCAAGAGCTTGAGCTACGGCCATAGTGCCGGATGCAAAGTTGTCAATTTCAAAAACACCCATCGGTCCGTTCCAGAGTACCGTTCGGGCAGAGAGAATCTCCCTGCTGTAGAGTTCTGCTGTTTTTGGCCCTATATCTACACCGATCAGCCCTTCCGGAATGGAGGAGATCAGTTCAGTGTGGAACTCGGCATCGGCTGTAATTGCAGGAGCAACAACAATATCTACTGGCAGGAGCAGCTTGATTCCCTTACTTTTTGCCTCGGCAAGAATTTCAAGGGCAAGCTCAATCTTGCTCTCTTCAACCAGTGAGTTACCTACTTCGTAGCCCTGTGCTTTGAAGAAGGTGAAGACCATGGCACCACCGATAAGCACGGTGTCAACCTTTTTGAAGAGGTTTTCAAGGACATCTATCTTGCCGGAAATTTTTGATCCGCCCAGAATGGCCACAAACGGGCGTTCCGGATCCTGGAGGGCTTTGCCCAGATACATCAGCTCCCGCTCAATCAGGTATCCGGCCACGGCACTCTGTACGTAATGGGTAATGCCCTCGGTTGAGGCATGAGCCCTGTGTGCGGTGCCGAACGCATCATTGACATAGATTTCGCCAAGCGAGGCAAGCTCTTTGGCGAAGTCAGGGTCGTTCGACTCTTCTTCAGGATGAAATCTCAGATTTTCAAGCAGAATAACCTCTCCGTCCTGCATGGCAAGAACCTGCTGCATGACCTCTGTGCCGATGGAATCTTTCGCCATCGTTACCGGAGTGTCGATCAGTTCAGAGAGTCTTTTGGCCACAGGAGCAAGAGAAAATTCCGGATTGACTTTGCCTTTTGGTCGTCCAAGGTGTGACATCAGAATCAGGCGCCCACCATCGTCAAGAACTTTGCGGATGGATGGCAGCGATTCAACGATTCTTTTATCGTCGGTAATGTTTTTGGCGGCGTCAAGAGGAACATTGAAATCAACGCGCATTAATATCCGTTTGCCTTGGATGGAGACGCTTGACAAGGTCTTTTTCTGCATTGTTCTGATGATTGATTGAAAAAACGAATTCCGGTTTTTGAATAATTTAATCTACAATATAATCAATTCTTCTGACAGGATATATGGGTCACTATTGTGTTGAGCGGCACTCAGGGAGCTATATTTTTGCGGGTTTGGCGGTATTTTATGATGTTCTCATTGTGCTCTTTCAGCGATTCCGAAAAGTTATGGCCTCCGGTTCCGGTGGCAACAAAGTAGAAAAAGCCGGTTTCTGCAGGCTGAAGAACCGCGAGAATGGAGGCTTTTCCGGGATTGCATATCGGACCCGGTGGCAGCCCGTTATGGCGGTAGGTATTGTATGGTGAGTCGGCGGCAAGATCATGATAGTAGAGGCGGCGAGCCGTTCCTCCGAGAGCATACTGCACCGTCGGATCTGCCTGAAGGCGCATGTTTTTTTTCAGCCGGTTGAGATAGACGCTTGCCACAACGGGTTTTTCCTGGTCAATAGGGGTTTCGGATTCGACAATCGAGGCGAGGGTCAACAGTCCGGTTTCATTCAGCCCTCTCTTTGCCGCCACAGCTTTCAGGCTGTCGGTATAGAACGCTCTGAATCTTCTGACAAGTGAACCTGCTGCGGCTTCGGGCGAGCTTGCCCATGCAAAGTCATAGGTTCCGGGCAGCAGGTACCCCTCTGCATTTTTCGCCTTGATGTTGTAGCGCAACAGCAGGCTGCGGTTTGATGTTGCGGCCATGAATGCGGTAGAATCAAAATCAAGCTTTCTCGAAAGGATTTTAGCAACCTTTTCGAGATTGACCCCTTCGGGGAGTGTGATGCGCACCTCATCCAGCTTGTGGAAGTGTAAATAATAGAGGAGCATGAAGTTTGACATTCCGGGTGGAATCGTGTAGCGCCCAGCTTTGATGGCGTGCAGACGGGGAATAATTCGCCCGGTTACAAGCACAGGCCACCGTTTTTCTATTGAGCCGTTCCGGAGCAGGGTGTCAACAATGGCCGGAAATCCTGTTTTGCGATGAACGATCAGCGTTGTGGTTTTTGTGGCAGTGTTGAGGCCGGGCCAAAACAAAAAAAGAGCCAACACGGTCAGCATCAGGGCTGAAACGGCGATTAATGGCTTTGGTAACGAAACTTTTCTGGGTGCCATGCGGGGGGGGGGGCTTCTGTTAGCTGGTATGGATATCCGGCTGACTGTTTTTCCATTCATGCTGAAAAATGCGGCTCTCCTCAAGCATGCTGCGGTAGATTTTTTCCAGAGCAAGAGCGGTAAGGGGTGAATCGGCGTTTTTCAGCACATTGTTCAGTACCTCTTTTTCCCGTTCAGGCTGAAGGACCTCTTCTCCGATTCTTGATTTCAGCGAAATGATATTCTGTGCGCAATGGAGCCGCTGACAGATAAGTGCCGATAACTGCTGGTCAATGACGTCGATTTTTTTTCTCCATTCGTCAAGCTCCTGCCTGTGCGCTGTATTGTTGACGTTCCTCTGCGGCATTATGATAAGAAATGGTTGATAAATGCTCCTGTGTTCGCTGCCTTAACCCTTCAATACTCAGTCGGAGCTCTCTATGAGCGACCCCGGGTGAAGAGTTCGGTCCATCGAGCGACTTCCTGATCGCTCAGCAGCTCTCCCCTGAATGTTTTGTCAATTGTTGCCCCGAAGCCGGAGCGACGCTTCCCTTCCGAATCCGGAGAGGCAGCAGTCTCTGTTACCAGTTTCGCAGCAAACTGTTCGGATTTTATGCACTTCGCGCCGAATGCAGCGGTGTAGCGGCGAATTTCATCGTCCGAACTTATAATAGTAACCTTTTTTACGTTTGTGTTCAATGATTTTACGTAATCAATAATCCATTGATCGGCACTTTTGGTCGCAGGAGTAAATACGATATGAAGAGGAGTTGCAGTTGCGTACTCACCGCCACTCCTGTTTCCATCATAGACAATGGTGATGGAGACTCTGTTTTTTCTCTGAAATGAGAGGATTTTCTGTTCCATTTTCAGCCGCAACTCCTCAAGTGAGGAGCCCGATGGTGATGGAAAGAGCTTGTGGAGCAGATTGTAGCCGTCCACCACGAACTCGCCCTGAACTGTTTTCATGGTGTGCATTGCCATTAGGAAATATGCCTGTAAACTACCGTGTAAAATAGATGAATATTTTTTTAGTGCATCCTTTTTTATACATTTTGTAAAGTGGCGAAAAATGGGAAAAAATGGGAGCGATTGTTCGCTTTCGCTTGGTTATTCTTTTTTTATGCCGGTCAAGGGTAATATTTTCAACAGAAGCTAACTGAGTTGCCATAATGGCGGGCTTTATTGGAAAAGAGATACATGCCGTCGATGAAAAAGGGCGACTGATGATTCCTGTCAGGTTTCGACGCAAGTTCGGCCGTTCCATAGATGAGGGCTCCGATGAGATTGCCTGCGGGCCGATCGAAGAACTCTATATCCTGAAGGCTCCCGACCACTCTCTTGAGCTTTATGAGCCGTTCATCTGGAGCGGTATACAGAAAACCATCTCTGCTCTTTCGGATTTCAATCCCGAAGAGCGCCTCCTGAAGACCTTGATGTATGAAAGCCTTGAAATCGTTACCCTTGACCGACAGGGCAGGATTGCCCTCTCAAGGGAGTTTCTTGATCATGCAGGTATTTCGGGGGATGTTGTGATTATCGGGGCCGATACAAAAATGATTGTCTGGGATCCAAAGCAGTTGTCAGCCGTGCTTCATGAGAGCGCTGGGCGTTTTCCATCACTTGCCAAAAGGTATTTTTAGCGGCGATGGCACAGAATACCTTTCACGTGCCGGTACTTGCCGATGAAATTGTTGCTTTTCTTGTGCGAAAGCCGGGAATCTATGTTGACGGGACACTCGGGGGTGGTGGTCATTCAGGGGCATTTCTCCGGGCACTTCATCAGGCGGGATATATCGAGGGATCTCTGCTTATCGGCATTGACCAGGACGATGCCGCCCTCATGCAGGCTGCCGATACGCTCAGGGAGTTCGAGCCCTTCACCGTGCTGGTCAAGGCGAATTTTGAGGAGATTTCAAGTGTGATCGAGAGTGTATGCTCCAAAAGAAACCTGGCTCCGAAGGTGTCGGGCATTCTGCTGGATCTCGGAGTTTCATCCTTTCAGATTGACAGTGCGGAGCGGGGGTTCAGCTATCTGCGCAATGGGCCGCTTGATATGCGAATGGACAGCACAGCACCGTTCTCTGCGGCAGAGATTGTCAACACCAGTGCAGAGCGGGAGCTTGCAACTATTTTTTACCGATATGGAGAGGAGCCCAGAAGCAGGGCTATTTCGAGGGCGATTGTAGCCTATCGTCAGAAACACGGACCAATCAGCGATACAGAGGAGCTTGCCGGCATTATCCGTTCTATTGCCTACGGGGGCGACAATGTCATCAAAACTCTTTCGAGGGTTTTTCAGGCTCTCCGAATAGCGGTAAACCGTGAACTTGATGTGCTTCGCGAAGCACTTTGTGACGGGATTGAATCGCTTGAAGATCATGGACGAATGGCGGTCATCAGCTATCATTCGCTTGAAGACCGTATTGTGAAAACCGTTTTTGCTGATCAAGCCCGCGAAGATTGGGGGCCAAAAGGGGTTGCGTTGCGCGAGCCGCTCAAGCGAGGATCGATAAAACTCATTACCCGAAAGCCGCTGGTCGCTTCAGCCGGGGAGACGGCTTCAAATTCAAGGGCAAGAAGTGCAAAGTTGAGAGTGATTGAAAAAAATCCTGCGGGAGGTTCCAGTGAGCACTGATAACATCATGATCTCTTCCCTGAAAAAATTGCAGGCTGCGGCCATGAGGCTTAAAGGGAGGGCGGCTGACCGTCAGTTTGCTCCGGTCAGGGAAGTTGAGCCCTTTGCTGCGGGAAAATCCACTCCGGAAGATTTGCTTTCGGGCTTGTCCGGCAGTGCGGTAAATGCCAATGGGTTGAAAGATTCTTTCGGCGAAACGGCTGATTTTGACTTTGCATCATTGTTGCGGTTGCGCTCTTTTTTGTACCTTCTTGCCGGAACCGTTGTCTTCCTTTTTCAGATCAACAATACCCTTTCGATAATCAATCTCGCCAGAGAGAATGAGCGTCTCAGGGAGCAGATTCAGATGACCACGAGCGTGATTACTGCCCAGGAACTCAAAGTGCATGAACTGCACAGCATCCATAATATTGTGCAAACTGCTGAAGCTCTTGGTTTGATGGCCTCTTGTGAACCTTCGGTCAAACTTGTGAAATAGATGTTCTCCCACGATCTCAACAGGTGCCCTTATGAGTGAAGCGCAGAACACAAACCGGCCAAATGAACATGAGTTCGGGTGGCGGCTCGGAGTGGTGGTTCTCATCTATTCTGCCTTTATAGCTGCAATCATCGGCATGCTGCTCAGTATTCAGGTTATCAATGTCAACAAATACAGGAAAAAAGCAGCCCGTCAGTACGAGCGGGTGGTTACCGAGACTGCGCAGCGGGGCGTTATACTTGACCGTCACTCGCGTATGCTTGCCGAGAGTATTGAGTCGGTCTCGTTTTATGCCAATCCGGCAATTGTCAGAAAGTCCCCTTTATTTGATGCAAAGGGCAAGGCGGTCATAGACAGGAAAACCGGCAGGCAGAAAACTTTTGATAACTCAGCAAAAGTGGCAACCCTTTTTTCCCGTCATCTCGGGGTTAACCGGTTGGTGATCGTCAGTGCGTTGAGAAAACCGAAAGGTGTTATTGTCCTCGGGCGTAAAATCCCCGTTGCACGTGCACTCCCGCTCATGCAGGAGAAGTATCCCGGAGTCTGGTTTGACAAGGAGCAGCAGCGCTACTACCTCAATGTTGCCGCTCAGGTGATCGGCTTTACCGACAGTAAAAACGAGGGGAGCAGCGGCCTTGAACTACAGCTCAACAAGGCCTTGAAAGGTCGTGACGGCACAAGAATATTTCAGCGATCCGCCACAGGTGTCCGATATCCGGCACCTGATGCAACGCAGCTTGACCCGATTAAAGGCAACACGGTTCAGTTGACTCTCGATGCTGATGTTCAGAGTATTGTTGAAGATGAGCTGACAAAAGCCGTTGAGCGCTTTAATGCCGATGCGGCAGCAAGTATTGTCATGGATGTGCGTACCGGTGAGATTATTGCTATGGCCAACAATCCGGTTTTTGACCTTAATCAGAGAGGAACATGGACTCCGGAGCGCTCCCGTAACCGTGCGGTAACAGACAGCTATGAGCCGGGATCAACCTTCAAGCTGGTTATGGCGGCAGCCGGAACCGAGGTTCTGAAAAGAAAAGCGAGTGATATTGTCTTTGCCAATAATGGCGCGATGCCGATCTATAATCTCTGCATTCGGGATCATGAGTCATATGGCAATATCACCTTCCGTGAGGCGATCATGTACTCAAGCAATATTGTGGCAGCAAAAACAGCCATGGCGGTCGGAAGTGAAAAGTTCAATGCCTATACAAGAAATTTCGGCTTTGGCGTTAAAACAGGAGTTGGGCTGACCGGTGAGTCGCCCGGAAGGGTTCGTCCGCTTGCCCGTTGGGACAAAACGACACTCCCGTGGATGGGATACGGCTATCAGGTCATGACAACGCCGCTGCAGATTCTTCAGGCCTATGCTGCTGTTGCAAATGGTGGAGCCCTGATGAGGCCGTTTATTATCAAGAAGGTTATTGATGCCGATGGAAAGGTGGTTAGCGAGACGGTTCCGGAAAAAGTGCGCCAGGTGATTACTCCCGAAACCGCCAAATATATAGGCCGGGAGTATTTCAAGGCGGTTGTTGACAGCGGAACGGCAAAGAGCGCATCGGTGCCGGGCATAACTGTTGCAGGCAAAACGGGAACGGCAAGGCGCGCCGCAGGAGGTTCCTATGCTAACCCTGTTTATGTCTCTTCTTTTGTCGGATATTTTCCTGTTGAGTCGCCCCTTTACGCCATTATCGTCCTTGTTGAAAATCCCAGAACGGCCTACTATGCGGCCACGGTTGCTGCGCCTGTCTTTTCAAGTGTTGCCTCAAGAATGATCGCCTGTTCGGAAGAGATGCAGAAAAATCTTGCCTTCCGTTCGCCTCAACAGAGCATTATTGAGTCGCCGAAAGCCGTTGCTGTGCCTCAGCTTGTCGGGCTAAGGGGACGGGATGCCCGGCGGATGCTGAAGTGGCTCAAGCTTGAAATGGAGTATTCGGGAGATCTTGACGGAGTTGTTGCCACCCAGAGTGTTCTTCCCGGTAAAATGGTTGAACTCGAGCGGACTATACGGGTGAGCATTTCCCAGGCCAGGAGTAACCGGAAAATATTATGAGCAGCGCCCCAAAGCATCCAGGCATTCGTCAGGTGCCGCTTGAAGAGTTGCTGCAAGCCGTCACCGCTCTGGAGCTGAAGGGAACCATCCCGGCTTCATCGCTCGTTACGCTTGTCACCAGTGACTCGCGAGAGCTGATCCCCGGATCGATGTTTGTTGCTGTAAAGGGATATTGTACTGATGGGCACCATTTTATCAAAAGCGCAGTCGAGCGCGGGGCGGTTGCCGTTATCTGCGAGGAGTTTCCTTCGGAAAATGAGCCGGGAGTGCTCTTTATCAGAGTTGCTGATGCACGCATCGGGCTGGCTGAGGCGGCAAGAATCTTTTACGGCAAGGCCTCCGACCAGTTGATGATTATTGGCGTTACCGGTACCAACGGTAAAACTACGACTTCAAAGCTGATTACCTCAATGCTCAACGCCCGGGGGATCTCTTCCGGTTATATCGGAACCAACCTCTGTACCATGGCCCAGAGGGAGATTCCTCTTGACCGCACGACCCCTGAGGCGCATGGCCTCCATGCCCTTTTCCGGCAGATGGTTGAGTGCGGATGCCGGGCTGTGGTGATGGAGGTATCCTCTCATGCGCTTATGCTGAAGAGGGTGCACGGCCTCCGGTTTCATGCTGCGGTCTTTACCAATCTGACACGGGAGCACCTTGACTTTCATGAAACCATGGAGGCCTACGGCTCTGCAAAGCAACTGCTTTTTGATCAGCTTTCTCCCGAAGGGTTTGCGGTTTTCAACAGTGATGACCCTGCGGCAGCGTTGATGGCTTCAAGGGTAGCGGTCGACAAAATATACTGCTGTACTCTCCAGCCGGGATCCAGTTCCATTCCAGCATGTTCACGGCTGTTTTTTGCAGATATTATGCAAAGTTCGATTGCCTCAAGCCGGGTGGCCCTGCATTTTCAAGAGGAGGTGGTTTCGATGGAGATCCTCCTCCCGGGCAGCTTCAATGTCATGAATATGCTTGAAGCCGCAGCGGTTGGTGCTGGAATGGGTATAGCTCCTGATGCCATTTGCGGAGCCCTTTCGGCGGTCTCTTTTGTCGAGGGAAGAATGGAGCGGGTTGCTGAGAGTGGTGCAGGCGGTACGGCATTTGTTGATTATGCGCACACACCCGATGCACTTTTTCATACGCTTTCAACCTT
This sequence comes from Chlorobiaceae bacterium, assembly GCA_013334485.1. Classification (GTDB taxonomy): domain Bacteria; phylum Bacteroidota; class Chlorobiia; order Chlorobiales; family Chlorobiaceae; genus Chlorobium. The sequence goes on from JAAXXL010000003.1 coordinate 57,780, forward strand.
GAAGGAGCTTAAAGGTGAGCACTCACGCCTTGTTGTGGTTTTTGGTTGCGGCGGAAACCGGGATCGATCAAAACGATCTGCAATGGGCCGGATTGCCTCGGAACTTGCCGATGAGGTTATCATTACCTCCGATAATCCGCGAGATGAGGATCCTGAAGCTATTCTTGATGAAATAGAGCGGGGAATGGAAGGGTCACAATTCATGAGAATCAGTGATCGTAAAGAGGCTATCAAAAAGGGGATTTCACTGCTTCAAAAAGGAGACGTGCTTCTTGTAGCCGGAAAAGGACATGAAAAATATCAGGAGGTTGCCGGACGGAAGGAGTTCTTTTCCGATCGGGAGAGCCTGTTAACTGCCATAGAAGAGAGTCGTGCAGGAAAACCGCAGAAGGAGAGTCAAGGATGAAAGGGGTGCTCAATGTTGATGATCTCCGCAAGATCGGAGAGGTTGTTTCAGGGGCAGGCGCCCCTCCTCCCCTCACGATGACGGGGCCGGTAGTTGTTATTGATTCCCGTGAGGTAAAGGGCGGCGAGATATTTATTGCCCTGAAAGGAGCGCGAACCGATGGCCACTGCTACGTCAGCACTGTCTTCAGTCAGGGGGCAGAGTGGGTTATGGTCAGTCGTGAGTGGTATGAAAAAGAGGGCTCACCGCTTCCGCCTGACGGCAAAGGGTTTATTGTTACGGTTGATCCTGTTGCAGGGCTCCAGCAGCTTGCTTCGATCTATCGAAATACGTTCTCCATTCCTGTTGTGGCTATTGGAGGAAGCAATGGAAAGACCACAACAAAAGAGATGGTCGCATCGGTACTTGCAACCGGATTCAGGGTTCATATGAGCCAGGGGAACAGGAACAACCATCTTGGCGTACCTCTTACCCTGCTTCAGTTACGGCCTGATACCGGCATTGCCGTTGTTGAGGTGGGAATAAATCATCCGGGAGAGATGGCCGAGCTTACCGCTATTGCCTGCCCCACCCATGGTCTGTTGACCAACATAGGCCATGAGCACCTGGAGTTTCTGATTGATCTTGATGGTGTAGCAGCAGCGGAAACACAGCTTTTCGACTATCTGCGCGAGAGCGGTGGAACCGCTTTTGTAAACGGCGATGATTCGCGGCTTGCCGCTGCCGCAGAGGCGCTTGAAGGGCCGCTCATCTACGGAACGGCTGCCGTAGAGGGCAGTCTCTGCTGGGCAAGCGGAGTTGTTGTGGAAAACGATGGACGTATCTCTTTTGTTTTGTGTTCAGAGGGCGGAAATGAAGCGGTTACCCTCAACTTTACAGGAAAGCACAATGTGATCAATGCGGTTGCCGCAGCGGCTGTCGGCCTTCATTTCGGTCTTTCGCTTCGGTGTATCAAAGAGGGGCTTGAAGGGCTGGTTCCTGCTCCGGGCTGGAAACGGCTCGAAGTGATGGACGCATGCGGAATCAGAATTCTCAATGATACCTATAATGCCAACTCCGACTCAATGCGTCTGGCTGTTGATGCCCTTTGTGATCTTCCCTGCGAAGGACAGCGCATCGCGGTTCTTGGCGATATGCTTGAACTCGGTGCCGCCGGAGAGGTTGAACATGAAACTATTGGCCGTTATATTCACCAGAGCAGTGTTGACATGCTCTTTGTTTATGGAGAGAAAGCCCGATTGATCTGCCGGGAGGCACCGCGCTGCTGCCGGGGTCAATTTTCGACTCACGAAGAGCTGCTGGGCGCCCTGATTGACGTTGTGCAGGATGGGGACGCGCTTCTTTTCAAGGGGTCAAGGGGGATGAAGCTCGAGCGAGTGGTCGAGTTACTCATTAACGTACGAACCAAAACCAGGTAAGATTTACCATGTTCTATTATCTGCTGAAGTACATCAATGATCTTTATCACCCTCCGGTACTTCGGGTTATTGAGTATCTCACCTTCAGGGCAAGTGCTGCGGCCATTACGGCGCTCCTGATCACCCTGTTCGCAGGGCCGGGATTCATCAACTACCTGAAATCCCGAATTATTGAGCCGATCAAGGAGGAGGCCCCTCCAGAGCACAGGAAGAAAAAAGCGGTTCCGACAATGGGCGGGCTGCTTATTATTTTTTCCATAGAGGTCTCGGTTCTGCTTTGGTCCAAATTCAATGATCCGCATGTCTGGCTGATTATGCTGGCCGTGCTCTGGATGGGTGTCATCGGCTTTATTGATGACTACCGGAAGGTGGTGCTTAAAATCAAGGGGGGCCTTTCGGCTCGTTACAAGCTTATCGGCCAGGTCTCACTGGGGTTGGTGATAGGGCTCTATACCTGGTATGACCCGGCATTTTCCGTGCTTCTTTCCACGACAACCGTGCCGTTTTTCAAGCATCTGACTATCGATTACGGGATTTTTTATATCCCTATGGTCATTTTTATCATTACTGCGGTTTCCAATGCTGTGAACCTGACCGACGGGCTTGACGGGCTCTCTTCCGGCAGTTCTGCTATTGTGGTTATGGGTCTGGGCGGCTTCTCCTATCTTGCTGGTAATGCGGTCTATGCCAGCTATCTCAATATCCCCTTTATCGCCGGAGGCGGCGAGATTGCCGTGGTCTGCATGGCTATTGTGATGGCCTGTGTCGGTTTTTTATGGTTCAACTCCAACCCTGCCGAAATTTTCATGGGTGATACCGGTTCGCTTGCCCTTGGCAGCGCTATCGGGGTTATCGCACTTCTTATCAAGCAGGAGCTGCTCCTGCCGATTATGGCGGGTATATTTCTTCTTGAAACCCTTTCAGTCTCGCTTCAGGTGCTCTATTTCAAGTATACGAAAATGCGATTCGGGCAAGGCCGCCGTATTTTTCTTATGGCGCCGTTGCATCACCATTTTCAATTGAAAGGCTGGGCTGAGCAGAAGATTGTTATCAGGTTCTGGATTGTGACAATTCTCTTTTTTCTTGCCAGCCTTATGACCTTAAAACTCAGGTAAGGGCTATGGACGTATCAGGAAAAAAAGTTTCGGTCCTTGGCGGCGCCAAAAGCGGTATTGCGGCTGCAACACTGCTCCGGAAGAGAGGCGCAGCAGTACTGGTGAGCGAACTGGGGCCGATCGGCTCCGGAGCGAAGCAACTGCTTGAGGATTTGAACATACATTATGAAGAGGAGGGTCATTCCGACCGGGTTTATGATGCTGATCTCTGTGTCATCAGCCCCGGTATCCCACCCGGAGCAAGGGTAGTGAAAACCATGCAGGAGAGAGGTATTGCTATCTACAGCGAGATTGAGATCGCCGCTCTTTTCTGCCGGGCACGAGTTGTTGGTATAACCGGTACAGACGGTAAAACCACCACGGCTACGCTGATTCATCGTATCTGCGAGGCTGACGGCTTGCTTCACGGTTATCGGGCCTACAGTGTCGGCAATATCGGTATCCCCTTCTCTTCGATAGTTCAGGAGATGGCTCCCGGAGATGTGGCCGTTGTTGAGTTGAGCAGTTACCAGTTGGAACGCTGCTTTACCTTCAGGCCCGATGTGGCGGTGATAACCAATATTACACCTGATCATCTCGACCGTTATGAAGGAGATATGAATCGCTATGCCGCTGCGAAATTCAGGATTTATCAGAATCAGGGAGAGAGAGATACGCTTATCTACAATGATGACGACTCCCTGCTCAGAGAGCATTTTGCCGCTGATTCCGCCAAATTTTCTTTTCAGAGAGTTCCGTTCGGCATGGCCCGGAACGCTGAGGGAGAAGGTTGCGGGCGCACTGTTTTTCTTGATGGCGACACGGTTGTATTCTGCTCGCCTGCCGGAGAAGAGAAGGTTGTGGAAACTGCGGACTTTCTGAAAGAGAGTTTTCGCGGTCGCCACAATATTTATAACGTTCTTGCCGCTGTAGCGGCCTCAAGGGCTCTGGGTATTAACGCGGAGGTTGTTCGTGAAGTGCTTTCGACCTTCAGCGGAGTTGAGCACCGTCAGGAGCTTGTTCTTACTCTCAATGGTTCCGGCTGGATCAATGATTCAAAGGCCACAAATCTCAATGCCATGCGTCAGGCACTCGAATCGGCACCGGGCAGGGTTATTCTCATTGCAGGCGGGAGGGACAAGGGAAATGATTATGCAACAATAGCCGAGCTTGTCCGGAAAAAAGTTGTACTGATTGTCGCTATCGGCGAATCAAGGGCAAAGCTTGTTTCAGCTTTTGATGGTTTTGTTCCGGTAAATCCTGCCGATTCGCTCAATGACGCGGTGTTGATTGCCCGCAACGCGGTGAAGCCGTCAGAGACAGTTCTCTTTTCGCCCGGTTGCGCAAGTTTTGACATGTTCGAAAATTTTGAAGATCGCGGCAGGCAGTTTAAACAATGCGTTCAACAGTTACCCTCATGCTGAATACGCTTCAACATCAAGTATCCGGAGAGGGGTCTGCTCCTGAAGCGCTTGCACTTCCTACTCGCGGGGAGGGCATTGCAGGAAAGTTGCTCATGCTCATTGTTGCCATTCTCATGTGTATCGGAGTGGTCGTTGTGTACAGCAGTGGTGCCGGTTGGGCTGAGACCAAATATGCGAGTACCGAATATTTTTTATGGAGGCAGCTTACCTTCTCTTTTCTCGGTATTGTTACGATCGTGCTGATTGCCCAGCTTGATTATCATGTGTTCTGGAAAACAAGCAAGATTATTCTTTTTGCAAGTGTTGTGCTTCTGACCCTTCTTCTTGCCCTGAAAGCGGTTGGTCTTATTTCGGGTGCGGCGCGCTGGATAGGTTTCGGGCCGCTTAAATTCCAGGTATCCGACCTGGCCAAATATGCCCTGATTTTTCATTTTTCCCGGCTCATCAGCGAAAAACAGGCATATATCAAGGATCTCAACAGCTCCTTTTATCCCCTGCTGACCATTCTGATGACAGTTGTTACCCTCGTGGCGCTGGAGCCGAACTTCAGTACGGCGTCGCTTATTGCCATGATCGGCTTCATGCTGATGTTTATCGGAGGCGTCAGTATCCGTCATCTCATGCTTACGGCACTGCCATTGATCCCTGTTGCGGCTGTTTTTGCCATTGCGGCGCCCTACCGTGTAGCCCGTCTGCTCTCATTTTTCAGCGGAGACGAGAAAGGGATGAGCTATCAGGTTGTGCAGGCATTGATCGGCCTTGGAAACGGAGGGCTGTTCGGGCTCGGAATTGGTGCAAGCAAGCAGCGGCAGCTCTATCTGCCACTCTCCTACAATGATTTTGTCTTTGTTGTTGTCGGTGAGGAGTATGGATTTGTAGGCGCGCTTGCGGTTATTGCTCTTTTTGCCGGATTTTTCTTCTGCGGTCTTATTATTGCAAAGCATGCCCCCGATAACTTCGGGAAGTATGTAGCAAGCGGCATAACCATGGCGATCTCTCTCTTTGCTTTTATCAATATTGCGGTAGCCTGCCATTTGCTGCCAACAACCGGTGTTGCACTGCCCTTTATCAGTTATGGTGGTACCGCACTTCTCTTCAACTCTCTCGGAGTCGGGATTCTTATGAGCATATCCCGATATAAGAAGCGGGAGCTTGGCCGCTCTCTTCAAAACGGTGATACTCAATAAAGGATGATGCAATGAAAGTGCTTTTTGCAGGCGGGGGAACCGGAGGGCATCTCTATCCGGCAGTAGCTATGGCCGGGGAACTGCGCAAGCTTGTGGCAGATGTCGATCTCTCTTTTGCCGGTACAACCACCGGTATTGAAGCGACGGAACTGCCGCGTCTCGGTTACCGGCTCCATCTGATTCCTGTAAAAGGGTTGAAAAGAGGAAAGTCACCCGCTGATATGCTTGCAAATTTCGGGATCATTACCGGTTTTGTCCGTTCGGTTTTCCAGGCGGTTTCGCTGATCCGGCATGAGGCCCCCGATGTTGTGGTTGGAACAGGCGGGTTTGTCAGCGCCCCGGTACTTCTTGCCGCACAGTTGACGGGGAAACCAACACTGATCCAGGAGCAGAACGCTTTTCCTGGAGTTACGACCAAACTGCTCTCTCTGCTTGCGAGCGAAGTCCATATTGCCTTTGAAGAAGCCCGAAGCTTTCTTGCTCGTTCGAAGCGGGTATTTGTTTCCGGTAATCCAGCCCGATCCTTTGCATTACAGCAGCCTCATCTGGCAAGGGGTGTTTTCGGCCTGCATGAAGAGCGTCCTACACTGCTTGTGTTCGGAGGAAGCCGTGGCGCCCGCTCAATCAACAATGCCGTGCTTCAGCATCTTTCGCAAATCACAGCATCCTCAAACCTGATATGGCAAACCGGGTCACTTGATTTTGAGCGGATCAGAAAGCAGGTAACCCCATCCCCGTATCTATCGATTTCTGCTTATATTCAGGAGATGGGTGCAGCTTACAGTGCTGCCGACCTCGTGCTTTGCAGAGCCGGAGCGTCATCAATTGCCGAGCTGACAAATCTTGGAAAGCCTTCGGTTCTTGTGCCGTATCCCTATGCAACAGGCGATCATCAGCGCCATAACGCGCAAGCACTGGTAAAGGGCGCTGCTGCGATGGTGATTGAGGATGATCATCTCGGAGAGGCGGATGCAATAAAAAATATTCTTGAGCTGCTGCATCATTCAGCAAAACTCAACAGCATGGGAGCTTCGTCACGCAAACTCGGTTTTCCTGATGCAGCACGTCAGCTTGCCTTGCGGATTATAACACTTGCAAAAAAACATTAAGGAGCAGAATTCATGGAACTCGGAAGGACAAAACGTGTTCATATTGTTGGAATAGGTGGCGCCGGTATGAGTGCTATAGCTGAACTGCTTCTCAAGTCAGGGTTTGCAGTGACGGGTTCAGATGTATCGACCGGTGAGGTGACTGACAAGCTTGTTGAGCACGGCGCGGTCATTTACAAGGGGCACAGTGCTGAACAGGTGAGTGCATGTGATGTTGTTGTCTATTCATCAGCTATCCGGCCTGCAGAAAATGTTGAAATCATAGCAGCCCGAAAGGCAGGAATGCCGGTTATCAAGCGTGACGAGATGCTGGGTGAGCTTATGCGCTACAAATACGGTATCTGCATATCGGGAACGCATGGCAAAACGACCACCACGGCCATGATTGCAACCATGCTCATTGAGTCCGGCGAGTCTCCGACGGTCATGATCGGAGGAATATCGGACTATCTTAAAGGCAGTACGGTTGTCGGTGACGGGAAATTTATGGTTATTGAGGCTGATGAATTTGATAGGGCATTTTTGAAGCTTACCCCTACCATTGCCATTGTCAACAGCCTTGAGTCAGAGCATATGGACACCTATGGTACGCTTGATGAGTTGAAACACTCCTTTGTTACTTTTGCCAACAAGGTTCCATTCTATGGAAGAGTTATCTGTTGTGTTGACTGGCCGGAGATCAGAAAAATTATCCCTTCGCTGAACCGGATTTATACCACCTTCGGCATTGATGAGCCTGCCGATGTGATGGCTTCCGACATTGTTCTTGAAAAAGAGCGCTCCAGTTTCACGGTTCGTGCTTATGGAGCGGAGTATCGTGATGTATCTATCAATGTTCCCGGACGCCATAATGTGCTGAATGCCCTTGCGGCTTTTTCAGCAGGTCTTGAGCTGGGAATAGCTCCGGAGCGACTTATTGCAGGCCTTGGCCGCTACAGCGGCATGAGGCGACGCTTCCAGGTGAAGTTTGACAATGGCCGGGGGCTTATGGTTGTTGATGATTATGCCCACCACCCTTCGGAGGTCAAGGCGACAGTCAAGGCTGCCAAAAGCGGCTGGCAGGAGTCGCGTGTTATTGCGATTTTTCAGCCCCATCTCTTTTCACGCACGAAAGAGTTTGCTGACGAGTATGGCTGGGCTCTTTCACGGGCTGATATGGTCTTTATTGCCGATGTCTACCCTTCAAGGGAAAAAGCGGAGGATTATCCCGGAGTTGACGGTAGTCTGGTAGCCGAAGCGGTACGAAAGGCAGGCGGAAAGCAGGTTGAGTTTATTGCGGATAGGGAGAGTCTGTTTACCGCAGTAAGGGAGCACGCTGTTGATGGAACCATGCTGCTCTTCATGGGTGCGGGAGATATCACCAGTCTTGCCTCAAAAGTTGCCGGGTTTTGCAGTAACGGTAAGATTGACGGGCCGGATTCCATTTGAACATGCTGTTATATGCCTGATTCTGAATTTTCATACAATAAAGGATATACCCCGCAAGCAGCTTCCGAGGGGGTTCCGGAACGCCATGACGGGCAGGGAGGGAATACCGATCCCCTTGTGCCGGCTTACAGTGGCAACTGGAAAGCGCTGCTGCTTGTTATTCTGATTGTTTTCTCCTCGCTTCTGGTTCTTGCATACTACGCCTCGAACTGGAAAAAAGAGGTTGTTGTCCGGGATGTTGTGGTTGACGGGGTTTCGATAGTCTCGAGCAGTGACCTTTCAGCAAGCCTGAAAGGATACCGGGGCAAAAAACTTCAGGACGTTGATGCTGAAGTGATCAGAAAAAGGGTTGTTGCGCTACCCTATGTCAGGGATGCCGTTGTGACCAGAGAGCTGAACGGGATTGTTCGTATAAAGGTTATAGAGAGGGTGCCGGTAGCACTGACCGTTCTTGGCGGGAGGGTTATGGCGATTGACCGGGAGGGGTTCCTTCTGCCGGGAAAAATGATCTTTTTAGCCCGTGAGCCAAAGTTGTTGGATGTTCGGGGAATAAGCCGCCTTAAGGTTGCAGGCAATGGCCTTCAACAGCTTGAGAGTCGTGATCTCTACCTGCTTCAGCAGTTTCTGGATGCCCTTTCTGTGAGTGATTATGCGCCGTTGCTGGTCCGTGAGTTTCATTTTGCAGAGAACAATCTCTCCTCTTTTATTGCTGTTCAGGCGCCAACCCGTTTTATTGTCGGCAATGATGGTAACTTCAAGGAAAAGTTGAAAAAATTCGAGATATTCTGGCAAAAGGTTGTATCAGTAAAAGGTTTTGGAACTTTTGAAACTGTGGACTTGAGGTTCAGGGAGAGGATTTTTACCAGGGATCCTGTATCTCCGGAAGTGCCGCAGGTTAATCCCCTGTGATAATTATGCAAGAATAAAACAATGCTGAAAAGCAATATTGCTGTCGGTCTTGATATCGGAACAACCAAGGTATGTGTAGTTGTTGCCGAAAAAGATGCTCTCGGTAAACTTAATGTGCTGGGCAAGGGTCGATCAAATTCTGACGGCCTTCAGAGGGCGACTGTTGTCAATATCAACAAAACTGTTGCCGCAATAAAGGCGGCTGTTGCCGATGCCGAACGGGAGTCATCGATTCGTATCAATGGTGTCAATGTCGGGATTTCCGGAGCCCATGTCCACTGTATTCACAGTAATTCGGAAATCAGCATCAATCAATCAGGAATTGTCAATGACTCTGATGTCAAGCGGTTTCTGGAAAAGGCCAAGACCAATATCCGCTATCTGGATATTGATCATGAAATTATCCATGTTATTCCCCAGGAGTTCATTGTTGATGATCAGGAGGGTCTTCTTGATCCGATAGGGATGGCAGGAACGACCATGCGGGGAAGTGCCTATATTGTAGTAGGTCAGCGCACAAAGATCCGAAATATCAAGCAGTGTGTTGAAAAGGCCGGACTGGAGATAAACGGCCTTACCTTTGAGCCTGTTGCCTCCGGTATGGCGGTCATAAAAGAGCGTGAAGAGAAAAGCGGGGTTGTTGTTATTGATATCGGAGGAGGAACCACCGAGGTTGCCATCTACAATAACGGAGCGATTCGATACTCTGAGGTGATCAAGGTTGCCGGCAATGATGTCACTCACGATGTTGCTCATGGAGTAAAGGCGCTCTATGAGGTGGCTGAAGAGCTGAAAATTGCACATGGATGTACATACAGCCCGCTCTGTGTTGACGATGAGGAGCTTCTTATCGAGGGGATTGAAGGCCGGCCGCAGAAGTCTTTTCCGAAAAGTTCATTGACCATGATTATTGAGGCCCGGATGATGGAGATTCTGGAGCTTGTACGGGACTCTGTAAAACGGTCGGGTTATTATGAGTTTATTAATGCAGGCGCAATTATAACCGGAGGGGGTTCGCTCCTTCCGGGAACTGAGGAGCTTGCCCGTGATGTGCTTGGCCTTGACGTCCGGATAGGCTATCCGGAAGGCGTATCGGGCGGTATCAAGGGTTCCATCAACAATCCTATGTATGCGACTGTTATGGGACTGGTTGCCCACTCGTTTCAGTACACGCCTCCCGATGATTATGGTTTTGCCTCGACCGCCGAGGTACTCCCGCCCTCTTCACCAACAGTTATTGAGGAAGAGCGCACAGATCAGGAGCCGGGGCAGCCACGTAAAAAAATTGTTGATCGTATGAAGAAATTCTGGGAGCAATTGTAATGTTTCCAACAGGCATGAGCGATTTAAAGGGGAGAACTGACTGATGGCGTTTGAACTCGATCCCGGACTGTTTGACAGTGAGCAGGGAAAAGGGGTTACGATAAGGATTGTCGGCGTTGGTGGCTGCGGCGGCAATGCTGTGAATAATATGATTGACCGCAAAATCAGTGGTGTTGAGTATATCGTCTTCAACACTGACCGCCAGGCACTTCTGAACTCCAAGGCACCAATCAGGGTGCAGATTGGCAAGAAAGCGACCAACGGGCTTGGAGCCGGAGCCGATCCGGCAAAAGGACGACAGGCGGCCGAGGATGATCGGGAGATTATAGCAGCCCAGCTCAGGGGCGCTGATCTTGTTTTTATTGCAGCAGGTATGGGCAAGGGTACGGGTACCGGCGCTGCGCCGGTGATTGCCTCTATTGCAAGGAATATGGGGATCCTTACAATCGGTGTTGTAACCAGGCCATTCAATTTTGAGGGGCAGGTCAAGGCAAAGATTGCCGATGGAGGCATTGGTGAGCTTCGCAAGTTTATTGATACCCTCATTCTTGTTGAAAATGAGAAGATTCTCAGTATTGCCGAAGAGGGAGTAAGCGCCACCGAGGCATTCAACATGGCTAACGATGTTCTCTACAGGGCGGCAAAAGGGATTGCTGATATCATTACCCGTCACGGCCACGTCAACGTTGACTTCGCAGATGTACGCAGCATCATGTCCGGAGCCGGTGATGCGGTTATGGGCTCTTCGGCAGCCGCAGGCGAAAGACGGGCGCTGAAAGCATCGTCGGATGCACTCAACAGTCCTCTTCTTGATGGTGTGTCGGTAAAGGGCGCCAAGGGGGTTCTGGTGAACATTACCGGTGAGGTTACCATGCGCGACATGAGGGATGCCATGAGCTATATCGAGGAGCAGGTTGGCAGTGAGGCCAAGATTATCAACGGCTATGTTGATGAGCCGCAGGTATCCGGCGAGATCAGGGTAACGGTTATTGTGACAGGATTCAAACGGGTGGATCAGAGTGATGGGCCTGAACGTCTCTCCAGAACCTCTCCGGCTAATGTTCATGACGCACGTCCCGGGTCAGGCTACTCTCCTGTCAGGCCATCCGCGGCTGTTTATCCTGACCGTCAGGAAGAGGATTTGCGTATTCCTGCCTATATCAGGCGCCAGTTGTCTATTCATGACCCCCATGATGTTGGAGTCAGAAAAAATACGGGTAACACTGTTGAGCAGAACTCTTCGGTCCCGACAGTAAAAGGTGATAATGAGGATAAAATACAGAAAGGATCAACCGATACTCCGGCATATCTTCGCCGAAAAAATAACGGAATCTGAAGCGGCCTTTCTGATAATCAATAAAGGTTTTTATGCGTTATAACATGCTCTCCGCAGAAGATGCGGTGGCGAAAATCAAGTCAGGGGACAGGGTCTATCTTCATACGGCGGCAGCAACTCCGCAACGGCTTATAGAGGCTATGGTTGCCCGTTCAGGAGTATTGAGAAATGTTGAAATTGTAAGTCTGCATACCGAGGGCGATGCGCCCTATGCGAAGCCGGAGTATCGGGAAAGCTTCAGGATGAATGCTCTTTTTGTGGGCCGCAATATCCGACAGGCCGTACAGCACGGCGATGCCGATGCTATTCCTGTCTTTCTGAGTGACGTCCCGTCACTTTTCAAAAACGGAATTCTCCCGCTTGACGTTGCGCTGGTTCATGTTTCACCTCCTGACCGGCACGGCTACTGCTCTCTCGGAGTTTCGGTTGATGCTACACTTGCCGCCGTGCACGCGGCCAAACTCGTTATTGCACAGGTGAATCCCAACATGCCCCGAACGCACGGGGAGGGGATGCTGCACGCGAGCAGGATTCACGCAATGGTTGAGGTCTCCGATCCTCTTCCCGAAACACCCCGTCACATCCTGAGCGAGACCGAGACCAGTATAGGTCGTCATATTGCCTCAATCGTCGAGGACGGCGCAACCCTGCAGATGGGAATCGGAGCCATTCCGGACGCAACCCTTGCAGCCCTTTTCAACCACAGGAACCTTGGCATTCACTCTGAAATGTTCTCGGATGGAGTGATTGACCTGGTAGAAAAAGGGATTATTAACGGCAGTCAAAAGCGGACGCATAAAGAGACTATTGTCGCAAGTTTTCTTGTTGGCACCCGAAGGCTCTATGATTTTGTCGATGACAACCCGTTCATAGAGATGCTTCCTTCCGATTATGTTAACGACACCCGCTCAATCAGGGCAAATCCAAAGGTAACAGCAATCAACAGTGCGCTTGAAATTGATATGACCGGGCAGGTTTGTGCAGATTCTATCGGCCAGAAATACTTTTCCGGTGTTGGCGGCCAGATGGATTTCATTCGCGGAGCTGCGCTCTCCCCGGGAGGAAAGCCGATCATTGCGCTGCCTTCAACTACAAGCCGGGGCGAGTCGCGGATTGTTCCTCAACTCAAGCCGGGTGCCGGTGTTGTTACCACAAGGGCACATGTTCAGTATGTGGTTACCGAATACGGAATTGTCAATCTTCACGGAAAAAATCTCCGGCAGAGAGCTGAAGCGCTTGCGAGCATTGCCCATCCGGATTTCAGAGAGGAGATAAGCCGTCAGGCCCATGACCTCTATGGCTCATATGGCCGAAGATTCATGGATTAAACGAAAGAGAATTCATAACAGCCGGGTATCCCCTCACTCAGGGGGTGATACCGGCTGTTATTCCAATCAGGCTCACCATTCGTCCGGTTTTTCCGTTATCCCTCCGGTATGAGTAAAAAAGGTCACTGTGGGTGAATGAGCAGAGTGGTGAGCACTCGATATTCGATGAGGGGAGCCCCGCTGCAAGCAACTGACGGTTGTTTACCCTGCAAAGATCAAGCAGATATCGGTTTTCACCTTCGCCTTTGACTGAACGCTGCCAATCACCATCGTCAAACGCGGACGCAACCTCCCGGCCAACCTCGTAATGCATCCCGGAAATACCCGTTCCGATCCAGGCAAGGCACTCTCCGGGTACCGAACCAAAGCGTTTTTCCATGGCGTCAAGGGTTTTCATGACGATTCTGCCTGCGCTCCCTTTCCACCCCGCATGTACTGCCGCCGAAGCCATGTTGCTCGGGTCAAGAATAAGTACGGGAAAGCAGTCCGCAGTAAAGATAGAGAGGAAGAGATCCTGTTTGTCCGTAATGAAGGCATCGTAGCCTTCGTAACGATCGGGTTGTTCTGCATAAAGGATACGGGTGCCGTGTACCTGGGTTGAGCTGACCAGCCTGCCGGGATCAACACCCGCAGATGCACAGAGGCAGAGGGTGTTTTGCCTGACAAGCTCCGGCTGGTCTCCGGTATTGTTTCCAAGATTCAGTGAGGTGTAATCACCCGAACTGACACCGCCTTTTCGCGTGCTTTGCAGGGCAACCACTCCGGGAACCCCCTTGAAGATGCCGGGTATGATAGATTCCGGAGCTGACCGGGCTTGTTTATCCATGTCGTTTATTGTTGTCGTATCCATAGGGAAAAAGAGTTGAGCAAAACATGTTTTTTCAACAATCATCGAGCTTTTCACCAGAAGAATTTAGATAAAGGTTCTATATTTCGTGAAGAGTATTATCTTTCCTCAGTTTGCCAATAGTAGCTCTGGACCTTTTTCAGCAGAAAACCTGGCTGCCACTGAGTGTTGATTGGAGTGATGCATGATGAAACCTCCTGATGATGAGCGGTTTCCTGACAAGTTCGGCCGTTCAGTTCGGGCTTTGTCTGATTATATGGGGCTTGGCCTCCAGATTGCAGCAAGTTTTGCCTTTTTTGTCTTTCTTGGTTATTGGGCCGACACGAAGCTCGGGAGTTCTCCCTATCTACTCCTCGCAGGAGTGGTTGTCGGAATGGTCGGAATGGCGCTTACTCTGATGAGAGTTGTCCGCTCTGCAAATAAAAAAAAGTAGAAATCCCCTTATTTTTTCTTGATAAACAGAAAGAAACGCTCTTCCATGAAGCCATTGTTTGATTTTATTTTAAAGTTATGTATTTTGACAATCGTTTTATGGGGGATGATATACACACTCCTTGATCCCGGCAGTGTTGATTATCGCTCCATATTTATAGCCTGGAGTATGGTATTCGTAAATACACTGGCAGGCTACCTGATTTTTGAGTATGCATTTGCCCGTGAGTCACAGGTTTTTACCATAGCAGTGTTCGGTGGTCTCACCGTTCGACTTCTCTTGCTGATGGTACTTGTTTTTGTTATCATTTTTCGGGATTTGGCGGTCGTCAATGACTTTGTGGTCTCGCTTTTTGCCTTTTACTGTATTTATTTGATTGTTGAAATTCTCGGGTATCAAAAGAAAAACAAACAGAAAAAGAATACTGCATGAAACGGTTTAACCTCCTACAGGCAAAAGCTTTTTTTAAAGTAGTTGCGCTTGTTCTCCCACTTCTCGTGAGTGTAAACGGATTTGCTTCAGCATCTACAGAAGAGTCAGCTCCTGCTGCGCACAGCGCTGCCCAGGTCGTTCCCGGAGCCGAGCCCGCTGCTGCTCACGCCTCTGAAGGCGAGGAGAAAGCCGGTGATGTTATCATGCATCATATTCTTAACAACCGCGTTTTTGCATTTCCTCCTTTTGGTGAAGTCGAACTGCCTTCCCTTCCACCGGTTGCAGGTATTGACATTTCCATCACCAAGCATGTTGTGATGCTCTGGCTTGTAGCTGCAGCCCTTCTGATCGTGTTTACTATTGTAGGTGGAAAATACAAGAACATGAGTGCCCGCCAGGCGCCAAAGGGTGTTGCCAATACCATGGAAGCGCTTATAGACTTTGTCCGGCTTGATGTTGCAAAGTCAAATATCGGACCCGGATATGAGAAGCACCTGCCCTATCTGATCACGGTCTTCATGTTTATTCTGTTCTGTAATCTTTTCGGTCTTATTCCCTACGGAGCCACAGCAACCGGAAACATTAATGTTACCCTTACTCTTGCAGTCTTTACCTTTATCATCACCCAGATTGCTGCGGTGAAGGCTCATGGTCTTGTTGGTTTTGTGAAGCATCTTACAGCAGGAACCCACTGGGCGCTCTGGATCATTATTGTGCCTATCGAAATAATCGGACTCTTCACCAAGCCCTTCGCGCTTACGGTACGACTTTTTGCCAACATGACTGCCGGCCACATTATCATTCTCAGTCTTATTTTTATCAGCTTCATTCTCAAGAGCTATATTGTTGCAGCAGCGGTTTCGGTTCCTTTCGCTATCTTTATCTATCTGCTTGAACTCTTT
>JAAXXL010000103.1 GCA_013334485.1 Chlorobiaceae bacterium
CTCTCTTCGTTCGGGATGACACCCCCTCTCCCTGTCATCCCGATGAGCGACCCCAGTCGCGAAGAGGGATCTCGTTGAATGGAAGTTGCGCGAGCCGAGTGAGATCCCTCTCTTCGTTCGGGATGACACCCCCTCTCCCTGTCATCCCGATGAGCGACCCCAGTCGCGAAGAGGGATCTCGTTGAATGGAAGTTGCACGAGCACCGTAAGATCCCTCTCTTCGTTCGGGATGACACCCCCTCTCCCTGTCATCCCGATGAGCGACCCCAGTCGCGAAGAGGGATCTCGTTGGATGAGGGTTTCGGAACAAATAAAGAGAGGCGCCCATTCAGAACTTTCTGAACGCTGGTCTCAACAGCGGCCTCAACTCACGCCAGGTGAGTCTGAGTTCGGTCGAACCGTTGACGTAGGGGGCGATTTCATAGACGTTGTAGAGAAAATTCAACCCCTTGTCGGTAATGGCAAAATTCTGATTGAAGCGAAGGACATTTTCAGCAAGTCCTCCCTCCTCACCATCAAGCCGGTCGGTTTTCGACAGCCCTTTCTGTTGACGGAACCGCCCGTCAACCAGCTCACTGAGAGGGCGTTCAAATCCGGGCAGAAAAATATCATTGAGCCCGAGGCGTCTGACGCTCTCTGTTTCAAACACAAGATATGCCGTATGGCTCATGCCGTGCGCGCCGCCGGTAAAGGAGTAAAAGGAGATATCAATGGTCAAAATTCCGGAACGGTTCAACAGCACTGCACTGTTCAGATCAAACTGCCAGGGCAATTCGGAAACACGCTCTTTTCGAAACGCTTCATGGCGGCGAAGAAACTCATCAGCCAAAGCTTCTATGGAGTTTTTTTCGCCCTTTGCTTCATCAAGGCGGAGGCCTGTGCTGTCCGCGATATAAGAGAGAACCGCACTGTTGATCCGAGCACCCTTCACCCCGGTTGAGAAGTGAGGATAACTGACGCGGCAGTACGTTGGATACTCTTGTGGAGTTTTTCGATTGCTGTAGCTCTTTTCAACACGCTTCATCGAATAGTCAAGCGGGGTTTGACTGCTACCGCCGGAACGCTCAATACTCCATGCGGTTGAAAAGAGGAGCACGGTCGTAAAGAGGCAAACCATGAGAAGAAGAGCAGCGTGTCTGAGGCTTTTCATGAGCAACCGTTGGTTTGGATTAACGATGTTCGTTTGGCGCTGATTATTTCACGCACCCTTGAACGAGCGCACCAAAGTTGGTGAGCACTGAACGGGCGAAAGGGGTATCAATAACCTCATAAAGCAGCTTCTCAACATCACGCCCTTTCCTGCTGAGGCTCTCTGCCTGGGCTGCAATATATGCCTCCATCACGGCGGCGCTGTACTCGGGATGAAACTGTACGCCCCAGGCCGCCGTGCCGACCCGGAATGCATGAACCGGATCGTGCAGGCTCAATGCAAGGGGTAGCGCTCCCGGCGGGAGAGTCAGCACACTTTGCGCATGGGTTGCATGGGCGGCAAAACAACAAGGCAATCCCCTGAAAAGCGGATCATCTTCAGCTTCAGAAGCAAGCGTGATTTCAACCGTACCGATCTCACTGCCAAGCGGGTGATAACCAACCTCTCCACCCATAGCACGTCCAAGCAGTTGATGACCGTAACAGATACCGAGAAACGGGACCGAAGCGCTGACGAGCAGGGCAATCCATGACTCCAGACGAAGACTCCACGGGAGGTTATCGGTTACCATGGCATGAGACCCGGTTACAATGACACCGCAGCACTCATCGGGTGAAGGGAGATCACTCCCCCCTGCCACATCGACAACCTCAACAGGAACAGGCATCATGCCAAGTGCAGTTTTGATCCAATCCTCAAAATCGCCCAATGTCGCAAGGGTGGATGAAAATGTTGTCCCGGCCTTGATGATGAAAAGCTTTTGCATAACAATCCAAAATATTCTGTTCGTCCACCCGGTAAGGAGTCACCGTTGTTCAATGTATTAAATTTAAAAAACATGCCGCTCCGATAAGGCAAGGTTTGGTTATCAGGTGCATGTTGGCCCAAAACATTCAGGGCTTTTTTACTATATTTGCCGCAATCATGAAACGGCAGGTCGGGATTTTGTTTATTTTCAGTAACGTTCATATGATTCGCGGACCAAAGATGATAAAGAGGCCCATAACAGAGAGCAACTCGTGAAAAAAAACTACTCACTCATCTATTTAACCGGGTTCAGCGGTTCAGGAAAATCCACGATAGGGCCGCTTCTTGCCAATTCGCTCGGCTATGAGTTTGTTGATCTCGACCAGACTATTGAAAAACAGGCAGGAAAGCCTATTACCCGGATTTTCGCCGAAGAGGGCGAAGCATACTTCAGAGAGCTTGAACGGACCACCCTCGAAGAGCTTGGCAATAAAACCAATCTTGTCATCTCACTCGGAGGCGGCGTACTCGAAAATGACCACTCCTTTGCCCTTGTCAGGGAATCAGGCACTCTGGTTTACCTGAAATCATCGTCAAAAACTCTGGCAAGAAGGCTCTGCAACAAAACTGACCGGCCACTGTTGAAGGGAGAGAACGACCGGAAACTCTCACGCGAAGAGATTGAGGATAAGATCACCGCCATCCTTATGAAACGTGAACCCCGTTATGAGAGTGCCAATATCAGTGTCCTTACCGATGTCAAACGCATCGGCTCGACAGTCGAGGAGCTGACCAGAAAAATAGAGCGGTATGTGCGCAAAGCATCCCCAGCCACAAATAATCAATAACCATAACAATAAGCGGTGAGCAAGATAATTACAGGAACCCCGGTTACTCTCGGACTTGGCAAATTGTTCAAAAGCCAAGGGCTTTCAAGGAAAACCGTGGTTCTGTTTGATGAAAACACACGCAGCCTCTACGGCGACCAGCTTCTCAAAACGCTTGATGAGGAGGGGTTTCAATGGATAGAGATGACTGTTCCTGCCCGTGAAGCATCAAAAAGCTTTAACTCTGCCTACCGCCTTTACGCCAAAATGATCGAAGCTGATGTTGACCGGAGCTGGAACCTGCTGGCTGTTGGTGGCGGAGTTGTAGGTGATCTCGGGGGATATATTGCTGCCAGTTACTACCGGGGCATTCCGGTTATTCAGCTCCCAACCACCCTGCTCGCCATGACCGACAGCTCCATTGGGGGAAAGGTTGCCATCAACCATCCGCTTGGCAAAAACCTGATAGGATTCTTCCATCTGCCTGAACTGGTGCTGATTGACCCCTCATACCTTGCAACCCTGCCGGAACGGGAGATCTATTCGGGTATGGCAGAGGTGGTTAAATACGGCTTTATCTCTGATCTCTCATTTCTCACCTATATCGACACCCATTTCAGTGATATCATCGCGCTGAGAGAGCCATTCCTGACCAAAGCAGTTAAAACAAGTGCTTCGATCAAAGCCGATGTAGTCAAAAAAGATTTCAGGGAGACCGGTGGACTTCGGGCCACGCTGAACTTCGGTCACACCTTTGCCCACGGGCTTGAAAAACTTGCGGAGTACCGTCACCTTCGCCACGGTGAAGCGGTCACCATCGGTATGGTCTCTGCACTCTTTTTATCCAACACGCTCGGCTATCTTGATACGGAGTCGCTTGAAAAGGGGCTCTCAATCCTCGGAAAGTTCCGGTTTCCAAAAGGGGTGCTCAAACGAAGGTTTCTTGATATCGACAGTGGCCTCTTGCTTGAAAACATGCTCTCCGACAAGAAAAAACTGGATAAAAAGCTCCGTTTTGTGCTGCTGAAAAATCTCGGGGAGGCGTTTCTTCTGGAGGAAACCATTGA
>JAAXXL010000060.1 GCA_013334485.1 Chlorobiaceae bacterium
GTGGTTTTATGGTTTGCGTCGCCATAGTGCTCAAAATTATAGGCGCGGCATTCAGGACAAAGCGGCAGAAACGGACAGGCTTCGCATGTTTCGGGCTTCAGTATCTTGCGTGAAAGATCAAAAAAAGCCTCCGTTCCGTCCCGGGAAAAAGGAATTGCCCGTTCACAGGAGTATTGTTTGCTATCGGAGCCGATGGTTGCCATATTTTTACCGATACCGCACAGATAGGATTCAAGGTAGTTGTAGTTTTCAGGAAGCGGCAGGCTTGCCTCTCCCCCCCATACATCCTCAAAAACCAGGTTCGCCTGGCAAGTGAATCCTAGGTTATCAAGAAACATGATCCCTTCTGCACAATGCCGAATAGAGGCGGGTCCGATGGTCATTATCAAGGGACCCGGTAACGCTTTATAAACTCAAGATGCGGTTCAAACAGGGCGTAGGAATCAGAACGGTTGGCGTTATGCATCTCCGGTGTACCATCCAGACTCACAGCAAGCGAGACATCGGGATTTTCAAGCAGCCAGTTCCTGATATCTTCATTCAGGAGGGTCCCGTTGGTTGTAATACCGAAAACAAGCTTTGCGGGATCCCGTGCTAATCAAGATCACCGCCCTCACGACCCTTCTTCTGATAGCAATAGGCGCACTTGAGGTTGCAGCGCTCTGTCATGATAATGTGAACAAGAAAACGGCGTTCCTCTTGCTGTACATTAAACCATGTAGAATTACTCAGTGCAGCCATCCGTTACCCCGGATGATCGAATCTTTGGCAACCAGCAAACCTATCGCCCGCCACCTGCTAAACACCATTCGCATGCAGCACTGCCCGGACCCGGAATCGGCCATGTGGGCACCTTGGTTGTTGCGCCGGATTGGAGGCCAAACTCTGCTTTTATACCCCTCACTATATCAAGCACATCCTGATCAGCGGAAAGCGCCGATTCAAGTTCAAGCGATTCAGCCTGAATTTCCTTAAGATCGGCAACTACCTTTTCTGCTTTAGCCTGCAGTTCTTCTGCACGTTTATTCATACAGCACCTCCTTCGGCTATAAGAAGTTTGATTGCGGTACAGAACAGCCATGCGCCGAAGCTGCGCATAGCTTAAGCATACCATATCCGGCACGTATGAACAAATACGGCCCATTCAATGCCGGGTGGAATAAAACGTACTGCCGCTTTGCGACTCGCTCACCCTGAGAATCGGCAATTACCAGAAAGAGGTCGTTCTACCCCTCTTCCTTGCCGGTTGGCGAGTAGCCAATGCAGAATATGAAGAGCCTTGGCTGAAGATCGACTTCAGAAAAAAAGCGGACGCATCTACAAGAATAAATGCAACAGGGAAATGACCCAAGGTTCCTCTATACAGTGCATTAAGGTAACACTGCGGAATTCAACCGGTTCATTTACCTTTAAAAAATAATATCCGATACCTTGATATTGGTTACCCCTGCAACAACTATCGCAAAATCCGCTTCGATATCGCTGTCTGTATTACCATACAGAATATGTGCTGTAGAATCAAACTTCAATTGACCGGCACTGGAAAACGAATCAGCTCCTGTGAGTATCACCTGGCTAAATGCCTGCTTTCCCGATACTTCACTATTGGCATCAACACCTGTCAACTTGATCTTGTCCTGACCTGTTGTAAAATCAAGAATGACGTCCATTGTCCCCTCAGTAGTTCCGCTCTCTCTGTCATTTCTGTAGGTGAATACATCCCTTCCACTATCACCAAAGAGCTGATCAGCTCCCCAGCCGCCAAGCAGTGCATCGTTACCTGCTCCGCCATTAAGCGAATCGTTGTCTGCACCGCCATCCAGAACATCGTTTCCTGAATCGCCATTAAGTGTATCGGTGCCGCCGCCGCCATACAGAGTGTCATTTCCTCCGCCACCAGATACTACATTGGGGTCGTCGTTTCCTGTTATCGAATTGTTCATGCTGTTTCCTGTTCCGTTGATGGCCCCTGATCTCTGCAAAAACAGATTCTCGACATTGTCAGACAAGGTATGACTCAGCTTTGTGTACACCGTATCTATCCCATCTCCGCCAAGTTCCGTAACCATATCTCCGGCATCATCAACATAGTAGGTGTCGTTGTCAGCTCCTCCGATCAGACTATCTGCTCCAGCGCCGCCAATCAGCGAGTCGTCACCAACAGCACCAATGAGTAAATTATTACCGCTGTTTCCCGTTAGCACATTTTTGCCACTGTTTCCAGTCCCGTTGATATCGCCCATTCCCAGTAGCGTCAGGTGCTCAACGTTGAGGGACAGGGTGTAATTTACATTGGTATACACTCTGTCGGTACCCTCTTCAACAAGCTCGACGACAACATCATCAACACTATCAATGTAGTAACTGTCATTACCAGTTCCACCCTCAAGAGTATCATCTCCCTCTCCGCCGTTCAGCATGTCATTACCGACAAGACCTGTGAGCGTGTCATCCCCCGCTCCACCGTTCAATGCATCATTACCGGCAGTACCGGTAAGTGTCTTCCCCAACGGCGCTGTCACAACAGTGGTAGCTGAAGATACCAGACTCTCGATACTTCCCAGTAAATCTGTATAGATCGCCATAACAGTAATTACGTGACCAACTTCGGCTTTCGTCAGCGTAAAACTGCTTCCCGTGGCTCCCAGAATATCAAACCCATCTGCCTGCCACTGATAGCTGATCTCTCCAAGACCATCCGCATCGGCGATAGTGCTGACATCTGCGGTCAGTGTCTGACCCCGAATGAATTCGCCGGTAATAACAACGTCACCGGTAGGAGCATTGTTAACTGGCCCTGCTGTCGCCTCCGTGACCACAAATAACTGAGCCGCTGAAATTGAAGCGCCCTGCCCGTCATTTATTGTATAGCTCAGTTCAACCGGTCCGGTATACCCTGAATCAGGAGTAAATGACCATGTTCCATCACCATTATCCTGCAACGTCCCGCCAGTATCAACCGAAAGAGAGGAAACTTCCAATGTTCCACCATCCGGATCTGAAAAACCCTGAAGCAAATCGCTCGCAGTTATGCTGTACACATCATTCTGCACTGCCACATTCAATGCAAGGGATGCGCCTCCAGTTGGTGCCTGATTAACATGAATACTCAGATCAGCAATGCTGGTAGAGTTAATGCCATCATTAATGCCACAGATATCAACCCACTCCTTTTCAATATCATTAACATCCCCTCCGTCTGCAATGGAGTCTGACATGCTTTTGTTCCGGTTAAAAATAACACTGACAGAATCCGACAGGCTCCCCTGAGGATCTACACCAAGAATGAAGCAAATGTCATCCAAACTGCCGAGGTCAAGGGTTTTGTTGTTCGCTGCAGCATTGAAAATAGAGAGAGTTAAATTCATACCGGTATCGTCATCAGAAAGCGATGTAAGAATCGCAACCTGAATAGCTACTTTTTCAACAGCAAGTGCTGTCGGATCTTGCGGAGCAGACTGCAATACCGCATATGCGTCATAACTCTGCAATTTCACGTCCTGAGGGATTCCCAATACCGACTTGATTTTCAGGGTGGCTTCATTGGGTGACAGGCCAAGCTCAATACCATTTTGCAGCAGGGTTGTCAGTGGATTGATAATGCTGGTTCCTGGAGGGGCATCAAGCTTCATCAGCGTTACCGTCAAATCACCGACTGCGGGAGCAAAAATCTCTTTTGCAATGCTTACAGGCGCCTCTGCCTGACTATCATTATCGATATAGCTGGCCGTCACCTGAATGTGCTTGTCTCCATCGCTGTTCGACAGCAGGTAAGTGTTGTTGACTGCTCCTGAAATATCTGACCACGTAGCACCCTTATCACTCGAGATCTGCCATTGATAGTTTATTGGTCCTGATACTCCATCCACATCATTCAGCATCGCTGTCAGGGTATTACCTACTGATCCGATTCCGCCGATAGCCAAAGTCCCGGGAGTATTGATGTGTGGAGGAGTACCGATAGGCGTTGCCGGTTTCAATCCGTCAACTCCGATTGCAAAAAGTCCATCACTGAATTTTACGTACTCTACATTTTGCAGTGTGTCCACCCCTTCCGATGACAATGAAACATTACTGTCAGCAATCGTGAAGCTTCCGAAAACTCCATTATATGCAACACCGTATCCTGTACTTGCTCCGGCATAAACAGCAACGTCGGAAGTACCATCACCTCCATCAATGAAGTCATCACCGCTGCCACCTTTAAGTTCGTCATTGCCGCTGCCACCATACACTACATCGTTGCCATTCCCGGCAACCACGATATCATCACCTCCGCCAGCATATACCGTATCATCTCCTCCCTTAAGGTCAAAATACTCGTCCTGCGTGGAGCCCGTCACAGAATCGTTGCTATCTGTGCAGGTATCCGTTGGTGCAACAAGACCTGATCCCGGGGTGTTACCCGCAGTAAAATTGGAAAGAAATATTCCGCTATCGTAAATGTGATCACCTGTATCGGCAATACCAATCTTGATATGGTTGATTGCTCCACCAGCCGTAATTGGAGCTACAATTTTCAGGACATGACTTACCCCGTCATATTCAATAGGCAAAAGACTCAGCCCTGTTACGGGGTCAACCGCATTATCCTGAAAATATCCGGCAGCAAGATTGGAGCTGACAACACTCAGAGGATGGAGGGGATCATGATTAAAGAGCGCATAGTTGACTCCATTAACCATAACAACGGCGCAATCAACGAATTGATCAACCCATTCAGGAAATTCGTCTGAACCGAATACAACGTCAAAACTCACAGAAGTAGCAGTAGGATCAGTTGCGGTAAAGTCGAAAGAGAGGGTGGTAGCATCATAGGAGTATGAGGAGAACACAGAAGAAACTACGGCATTGATATCAGTGTCCCCGTTTAAATATTGCAACAAGTGATTATCCTGACCGAACCACCCCACCGTGTTGTTGGTTCCAGGAGTAGTACCTGATGTAAGCAACAGGCCTGAACCAATACCAAGAGGCGAAAGTGATCCATCATAGAAATTGACCGCATCGCTTCCCGATGCATTCAAAACAATGGAAGTTTCGTTAATTAAGATTCCGGAATTAGGAGCCAAAAGCGCAGAGGTGAGCGCAGAATTGTTTGCTCCGGAGAACACGGTGAAAGGATTTGGCATTAATTTATCTTCCTGTATTAATGAGTTGATTATGTGTAGTTTAAATATTCAAAAACATGTCGAACCAGCGCAAAGCCTCACTGAACCAGAGAGAGCGCTTGTCAGCGTATATGTTAAAACATCAATTCATTCCGATCACTTGAGCCAATTAAAGGCCGAAGAGAACCAAGGATTTTCATAAAAAGGATTTATCCCCGTTTTTATGAAAAAGCACAACAAATCAGATGACCTGTCGGAAAAAACTTTATCAAGTCAGGATGGCGACCAAGAAGAGCACTCTGTACCATCTAATCTTGGGAGATAGTTCAGAGAATTTTAACGCTGTTTGTGAGTCAAAAAGAAATTCACAATTGTTAATCACAACAAAATATCACATTTCGTAATATTAGGCAAATATAAGATAAAAATAATCCCCCATTTTTACAAAAAAAGCCATGCTGCCCGAAAAAAAGCGGCATGGAGGAATTCCCTCCTAAACAACCGCTTACAGAATAATGTCAGATGCGCTGATACTGCTCACTCCCACAAGCTGTATCGAAAACTCAGCCTCTGCATCACTATCCGTATTGCCAAACAGAATATGTGTTGCGGCATCAAACTTCAACTGACCGGCACGGATAAACGCATCAGCTCCGCCAAGTATAATACTGCTAAATGCCTGATCGTCATCGGCAGAACTGCTGGCATCTATTCCTGTCAACTTGATATAGTCCTGACCACTGGTGTTCAACTGTTTGAAAAAAACATATCGCCCTAAGAGCAAGTGAATCCATATAATATGGTGATATTTGCCGTTTCCGTATGGAACAAGATCCGATAGAAGCTATGCGGGTCTATCGAGACAAGGATGCCGTAGAGAAGTGCTTTGATGACCTGAAAAACTCTCTCGACATGAAACGACTGAGGATACACCAGTCAGCTACAGTTGACGGCAGGCTCTTTATCCAGTTTATTCCCTGATCCTCATCAGGGCTCTGCGCAAGGAGATGCGTGAGTCAGAACTGATAGAAAAATATACGATGTGTGAGATACTACGAGAGATGGAAACGCTGACCGAGATCACCAAAGCTCAACGTGATATTTTCCAGGCACTGAAGATTCACTTGCCAGCGGGGGCATAGTTATAATATTTCGGGAAATCAGGACGTATTGCCCTGCTGCAGATCCTGGAAGATCTGTATGAAAACATGCTATAATGATCCCTTCTCAACTGCCGGTCGCCCAGTGGCATGACGTAATTGGGGATCCTACAATTACCGACGGAATTACGGATAGGCTGGTCGGAAATGCTCACCAGCTTGAGCTGAAAGGAGACTCATTAAGAAGGAAGAAACCGGAAAAAATTGTTTGAGTTTTAACAACAAATCTGGCCTGAAATAAGTAGAACACTTTCGCCAGGGGGAATACTCAACGAATAGACCCTTTACGATCATGGAGCATAAAGAGGTAGACGAGGCTGGAGATAAAAAGCTGTGGCTGAAAATCGAATTCAGAAAAAAAGCCGAAGGATATTTATGAAGAGCTTGTTGGCGGGTTTGAATTCCATATTTGAAGAAATTAACAAAATCCCTCCATACCACTAAAAAAAGCTGTATGGAGGGATTAATAAAGCGGACTACTTTTACAGGAAAATGTCAGATGCCTGAATATTTGCTAACCCAGTAACAACGATCGCAAACTCCGCTTCGATGTCGCTGTCTGTATTGCCATACAGAATATGCGATGCAGAATCAAACCGCAATTGACCGGCGCCGGTGAATTCTGTCGCGCCCGAGAGAATCACATTGCTGAAGGCCTGATTTCCGGATGTTGAACTGTCGGCGTCAATACCTGTCAACATGATCTTGTCCTGACCTGTTGTAAAATCAAGAATGACGTCCATTGTCCCCTCTGCAATACCGCTCTCACCCTCAGATCTGTAAGTGAAGACATCCCTGCCACTATCGCCAAAAAGCTGATCGGCTCCCGATCCGCCAAGCAGCGCGTCATTACCGGTACCGCCATTAAGCGTATCGTTGCCTGCCCCACCATCCAGAACATCGTTTTCTGAATCGCCATTGAGAGTATCAGTGCCACCGCCGCCATACAGCGTATCATTTCCGCCGCCGCCAGACACCGTATTGGTTGAATCGTTTCCGACAATCGTATTGTTCAGACTGTTTCCCGTACCATCGATTGCTCCGAATCTCTGCAAAAAGAGGTTTTCAACATTAGCGGTTAACGTATAACTTATCTTTGTGTACACCGCATCTATGCCTGGTTCGTCAACTTCGCTAACAACATCACCGGCATTATCAACATAGTATCTGTCATCTCCAGCACCTCCAGTCATACTGTCAGCACCCCCCCATCCTATCAGCGTATCGTTACCTGCTCCGCCAATCAGTATATTGTCATTTTCATCACCTTCTAATAGAACCAAAGTGTGCTGATAGGCTATTGCATTTACGAAAGGATTGCCTGCATCAACTACAAACTCCGACCATACATCCGGGAACCAGTTACCCCCCTTGCTTTCAGCGCCAACCAGACCGTTAAACGCAGTTACGGCAACACCGAATGCCTGCCCTATCCTGTCAACAAATGCGCGGCCTTTCTCTCCTGCACCAGTCAGGCATGACCAAAAGTGCATGGATTTAACCTTCGAGTTCAAAAACCCTTCGGATTGAGTCGCGAAATCTTCTGCCTGCAACAGCCTTCCGCCAAGACTTATAGCTCCTGACTGGCCATGGCCCAGAAAGTGAAGTCGAGCATAACCACTATTGAATGCTTTTCTGAGAATAACACCAAGGTCTGCGCCTGCATCTACACTCCAGAGGTCTGTTCCTGAAGCAAGATGGCCCAGCAATACCTCCTTATCCTCAAGAGCTGAGTCAGCAATAACGAGCTCTCTTCCCTGCTGTACTGCAATTTCTTCCAATGAAGTAATGGCAGCACTCGTCAAAAAATCATCCGCATTCATGCTTGTAATGTTGGCGGCAAATTCTTTTTCGTTTTTCATTTGACTCCTCCTGTTGATAAAGTTTTGAATCGAGATGAAGTGACGTTATTGAACAAAATGCATTAACCTGTAACAAGAAACTTTTGGACTTATTACACCATATTCAGAATAATCACAAAAAAAAGCATCAATCTGGCCTACTGATTGATGAGCATTCTTAACTCAATAAACTTACGGGATCAGAACAATGTTCATCAGCCAATCAGATAACCGTAAAAACTGAAAACAGCAGCAAAACCGACCGATACCATCATAAAACAACTGGAGAAAACATCCACATTTCAGAATAACAACATGACTGATCAAGCCACAAATCAGGTCTTTTGGAGATTAGCCCTTATAACATCTCAACGCATTATTCTCATTGAAATCATGAACAAACAATATGGACACTCCATGCGAATAAAAGTAATATAAGCGTAATGGCGGCCAAATGCAAGAAGCAAAAATACTGCTCAATAACTTTCGCTCAGACAACACACTATACAGATATGGCCTTCGGGCAAATACTCAATGCTTTTAACAAAGAGGCTACCGTGCAGCGCGTAACCATCAATGTGATTTTGATATCGAAAAACAAGCATGAGAGTGCATGTCTCCTGAAATCATATGTATGAATTCAAAAAAAATATATATATAAATTCTCGTTTTCTAAAATTAAAAAATACATAATACCTATATAAATTTAATGTTAACAAGAACTCAACAATTTCAGATGAGACAGTCGAGAGATAAGGGAATTACCAAAATACCACTTACATTATTCTCATAGCAACAACGAATAAACGGATAACCATTGAAATATGAGGCCCTCTGTACTAAACCAGAATAATATATCGCCTGAATTAGCTGGATTAATAACTCGGCTGGTGTCCCTAATCCCTTGGCCGGAAAGACGTCAGGCGATGGGCGATACAGTAATAACCATATTGGATGGTAAGCCTCGGGTTGCTGAAAATGAATTTGGCTGGAATCGTTCAGCGGTAGCTTTAGGAATCAAGGAATTCGAGAGTGGCATTGTCTGTCTCAATGATTTGACTAAAAGACATAAGCTGAAATCTGAAGAGAAAAATCCTGATTTACTTACCTCCATTCGAAAAATAATAGACCCATATAGTCAGACCGAACAACCCTTACAAAAAACAGCACTTTATGCAAAGATGACGGCTCAATCTGTCTATAATGCTCTTATTGCCGAAGGATGGCCTGAAGAGTCACTGCCCACTGTTCGTACTCTTTCCAATATTTTGAAACGTAATAAATATCGGTTGTGAACATCTCAGGAGCACAGGGTTCCAAAACAGCAAGTTTTTTTCAATTTGAAGACGGGATGGGATGGCCAATGGCAGCTTTTCAGGAATGAGCTAAATCTTCTGAATTAGCGCTCTTCAAAACGAAAAATTTCTGATCTTCCTTGATAATCCGTAAGTTTGGGGCATGAAAAGAGAACTCTTACTTGGCGCTGAAGCAATTGCTCTCGGTGCTCTTGACGCCGGAATTTCCGGTGTCTATGCTTACCCCGGAACCCCTTCGACTGAAATCACCGAATACATCCAGAAAAACAGCCATCACAGGAGTGAGCCGGTGCGTTCAGCCTGGTCTGCCAATGAAAAAACCGCCTATGAAGCGGCTCTCGGCATGGCCTATGCTGGAAAGCGGAGCCTGGTCTGCATGAAGCATGTCGGCCTTAATGTGGCTGCGGATGCATTTATCAACTCTGCAATTACGGGCGTCAACGGTGGTCTTGTTGTCGCAGTAGCTGACGACCCGTCGATGCACTCCTCGCAAAACGAGCAGGACAGCCGGATCTACGGTAAATTCGCCATGCTGCCGGTGCTTGAACCGGCTTCGCAGCAGGAGCTCTATGATGCCACCAGGGAGGCTTTTGATCTCTCAGAATCTGTTGCACTTCCCGTGCTGCTCCGACTTACAACCCGCCTTGCGCACTCACGAGCGGGAGTTGAAGCACGGGCAATCAGCTTACAGAATGCACTCAATGCAATTCATGCGCCAGAACGGTTTGTCCTTATGCCACAGAATGCCCGGCGCCAGTACAACCACCTGCTCGCAATACAAAAGAGGCTTGAAGAGTACTCAGAGCAGTCATCGCTGAACCGCCTGATCCCCGGATCGGGAAACATAGGCGTTCTTGCCTTCGGGATTGCGTTCAACTATGTCATGGAGGTTCGGCAGACTTGCAGTCTGGAGTTTCCCGTACTCAAAATCGGCTGCTATCCGATACCGAGAAAACAGATCGAAGCGATCTTCAGCAATTGCGAGACCCTGCTTGTCGCCGAGGAGGGTTACCCGGTCTACGAAGAGCTGCTGAGAGGCTATTTCGGCGGCAAAAACATCAGGGGCCGCCTCGACGGTGCACTTCCGCGAGCGGGAGAGCTCAACGCCGACAGCGTAGCCAAAGCACTTGGAATTGCTCCGAAAAAGCTCATGCAAGTCCCTGAAATTGTTGCAAACCGTCCCCCTGCACTCTGCAAAGGGTGCGGACACCGTGATCTTTATGACGCACTCAACACCGTGATGAGTGACTATGAAGATCGTCATGTATTTTCGGATATCGGCTGCTATACACTCGGAGCACTCCCGCCATTCAATGCCATCAGCACCTGTGTCGATATGGGTGCATCAATCACCATGGCCAAGGGTGCGGCTGACGCAGGACTCCGACCGGCGGTAGCTGTAATCGGCGACTCCACCTTCACACACTCCGGAATGACCGGACTGCTTGATGCGGTCAATGATCAGGCACCGATCACCGTTATCATCGCCGATAACGATACAACGGCCATGACCGGCGGGCAGAACTCTTCGGCAACCGGCTCGAAACTGCATGCAATCTGCCGGGGACTCGGCGTCGATGAAGATCATATAAAATCTATTGTTCCGTTGAAATCGCACCTTGAGGAGAACATAGCCATCCTTAAAAAGGAGATTGCATGGGCAGGAGTGTCGGTAGTGCTGGCATATCGGGAGTGTATTGAAGCTGCTGCCCGCAAAAAACGTAACCAGAAAAAAACGCCTTAACAAAACCATGCAGATCAACATTATTCTTGCCGGAGTCGGAGGCCAGGGAATACTCACCATTGCAGGGGTTATCGATCATGCCGCTCTGCAGGGCGGCCTCACTGTCCGGCAGGCTGAGGTGCATGGCATGAGCCAGCGGGGCGGGGCAGTCCAGTCACATCTCCGCATTTCCGACACGGAGATCTACTCCGACCTTATTGCCCTGGGCACTGCCGACCTGATCCTCTCGGTGGAGCCGCTTGAGGCGCTCCGCTACCTCCACTATCTTGCCCCGCAAGGGCGGGTGGTAACCGCGACAGAACCGTTTATCAATATGGCAAGCTATCCGGCAATGAATGAAATTTTTGCCGAGCTCGACCGGACAAACCGTCCTGTTCTGGTCAACGCCGAAGAGCTTGCCCGCCAGATAGGGAACACAAAAACCTCAAACATGGTCATGCTCGGAGCAGCATCACCGTTCATCGGCATAGCTTCCGGAGAGATTGAGAACTCAATAGAGCAGCTTTTTCATGCAAAAGGAGCTGATATTGTGGCCATGAATATCCGGGCATTCAGAAAAGGTGAAGAATTATCTCAAACTCAAGCAAGAGAGACATGATCTGGAACGAGAAGTACGAGTGCATGGAGCGCGAAGATCTCCTGAAACTTCAGGGAGAGCGGGTAAAATCGATGGTAAAACGGGTCTACGACACCGTGCCATTCTATCGCAAGAAACTTCAGGAGAAGGGAATCGAGCCCGGTGATATCAACACCATCGAAGACCTGAAAAAGCTCCCCTTCACGACCAAACAGGACCTTCGCGACAACTACCCCTTCGGTCTCTTTACCCTACCCCAGACCGAAATTGTCCGTCTCCACGCTTCAAGCGGTACTACCGGCAAATCAACTGTTGTCGGATACTCCCATAACGACATTCAGATGTGGAGTGAAGTTGTCGCCCGCTCACTCACCATGGCTGGCGTAACGAACTCAGACATCATCCAGATTGCCTACGGTTACGGACTCTTTACCGGTGGACTCGGCCTGCATTACGGAGCCGAAAAAGTTGGCGCCTCGGTCATTCCGATCTCTGGCGGCAACACAAAAAAACAGCTTCAGCTCATGGAGGATTTCGGTTCTACGATACTCGCCTGTACTCCATCCTATGCCGCATACCTCGGTGAAGCCCTTGCTGAAGAGAAAATTGACCGCCAGAGCATCAAACTCAAAGCCGGAGTCTTCGGTGCCGAACCATGGAGTGAAGGAATGCGCTCCCAGATTGAGCAGCTTCTCGGCATCAAGGCCTATGATATTTATGGACTGAGCGAAATTATCGGCCCCGGCGTATCGATGGAGTGCCACTGCCAGCAGGGCATGCATATTTTTGAAGACCACTTCATTCCTGAAATCATCAACCCCGACACTGGCGACGTACTCCCTTACGGAGAACTTGGAGAACTGGTCTTCACCCCGGCAACCAAGGAGGCGATGCCGCTGATCCGATACCGGACCCGCGACCTTACCCGGCTTCATACCGAAAAATGCGACTGTGGACGCACCCTGGTTCGTATGGAAAAATGTGTTGGCCGTTCGGACGATATGCTCATCATCCGGGGAGTCAATGTATTCCCTTCACAGGTGGAGACCGTCCTGCTTGAGATGAGTGAAACAACGCCGCACTACCTGCTGGTGGTTGAGCGCGAAAACAATCTCGACTCGCTTGAGATTCAGGTAGAGATTGAAGAGCAGTTCTTCTCCGATGAGGTCAAAGAGCTCGAAGCTCTCCGACAGCGTATCAAGGCAAATATCTCAAGCGCACTCGGCATCAGCGCCACCATCCGTCTGGTTGAACACGGCACGATCGAGCGTAGCATGGGCAAAGCGCAGCGGGTGGTCGATAAACGCAAACTTCAATAACGAACAGGAGTGGCCATGATCATCAAACAACTGTCAGTCTTTCTCGAAAACAGGACCGGAAGGCTTACTGAATTGACCGGCATCCTCGCAGCAAACGACATCAACATCTCGGCCTTCAGCATAGCCGATACCGCCGACTACGGCATCCTGCGCATGATTGTCGGCCGCCCCGAAGCGGCAGCAGAGATTCTCCGCAAACACGGGTTTGCCGTCAAAGTCACCGATGTCATCGGCATGATCATCCCCCACTCTCCCGGCAGCCTGCACAAGGCGCTTCAGATTCTCTCCAGCAATAACGTCGCTATTGATTATATGTACGCCTTTGCTTCAGGTGAGTGCAAGGCAACGGTTGTCATCAGGGCGGAATCACTACAAAAGATTATCGATGTGCTGATTGAGCATAAGATGGAGTTGTTGAAGGAAGGAGATGTTTATCAGGTGTGAAAAGGAAAAAAGGACTTAAAGGACAGCAGGGACTACAGGGACTCACAGAAACAACTCCCGACCCACTGCAGAAGATTGACTCTCATAAAAAATCAAGCAATGCCAAGGTTTTCAAAAGCTGTATCCGCTCTTCGATCTTCCGAGATCCGCGATCTTATGACGCTGGCTTCACGGCCGGATATCATCTCCTTTGCGGGGGGTATGCCGGGCAATGATCTCTTTCCCGTGAAAGAGGTCGAAGATCTCTTCCTGCAGCTCAGCGAAAAAACGAAACAATCCGCATTTCAGTATGGCCCGACACCCGGCCTGCCTTCACTCCTTGAATCGCTTGGAGGATTCCTTGAAAAGAAAGGTTTACCGGTAAAGGAGAACCGGCTGCTCATCACCACCGGCTCCCAGCAGGCGCTCAATCTGCTTGCCAAGGCATTTATCGATCCTGGCGACCCCGTTCTGGTTGAAAACCCCTGTTTTATCGGTGCGCTCTCGGCATTCCGTGCCCATGAAGCAGAACTCATCGGTGTGCCTGTTGATCGTGATGGTATTTCGATAGCGGCGCTAAAGCAGGAGATAGCAGGAAAAGTAAAACCAAAGTTCCTCTACATCACGCCCTTTTTCCACAATCCGGCTGGATTGCTCTACACTCTGGATCGCAAGAGAGAGCTTGTGGAAGCGCTGCAAGGAAAGGATATTCCGCTCATTGAGGATGACGCGTACGGGGATCTCTATTTTTTTGAAGAGGACCGTCTGCGCCTCCAGCCGATCAAGTCGATCAATCCTGACGGAATCGATATCTGCTATACTGGATCATTCTCCAAAATCCTCGGCCCCGGGCTTCGCCTCGGATGGATGCTCGTACCTGAGGAGATTTACAACAAATGTGAGCTGATCAAGCAATCGGCAGATGCCTGCTCTCCAAGCTTCACACAGGTTATCGCCGACACCTTCATCCGTTCCAGCATGATCGACAGCTATATCGCCGGTGTCCGTCAGGAGTACAAACGGAGAGCGGCCGCAATGGTTGCCGCCCTCAGGGAGTATCTGCCTGACTATGTAGAGTGGAACGATCCCAGGGGCGGATTCTATATCTGGCTTACCCTTCCGGTAGGGTGTGATGCATCCCGAATCCTGGAAATTGCCATTGAAGGCGGTGCCGTGTTCGTCATAGGCAAAACATTTGACCCTGCGCCTTCGGTTGTGCGCAACAACGCCCTGCGTCTCTCCTACTGCAACAACACCCCGAATCAAATTGCCGAAGGGATCCCGATTATTGCCCGCGCGATACGGCAGATCTGCGGGTGAAGAAAGTGCTGAGAAAAGATTGTGAACCACGAAATGCTCGAAATCACACGAAACGAAGAGGGAGAAAAAAGTGAGGAGAGATAGGTGCCGAATTTTCTCTTCGTCGTTGCTGTCCTTGATGTCCTTTGAGTCCTTTTCTGAAAACCTGCGCCCTACTGATACTGTTTTTTGATCCGCAGTTTGTCAATCCGGGAGTAGAGTGTTTTTGGATGCATCTGGAGCAGCTCTGCCGCCCCCCCTTTTCCGCTTACCCTCCCGTTAGCGCGTTCAAGAGCATCAAGAATCAGCTCCCGCTCCAGCATGGCAATATCAAGTTCGAAATCGTGCATGGTTTTATTCGCTCCTACCACAGAAGATTCAAGTGGAGCAGTGAGCGGAGAGAGCATGGAGGTAAAATCAAGCGATGTTCCATCAGATACAATAACAGCCTGCTCAACCAGATGAGCAAGTTCACGGATATTGCCCTTCCACTCCCGCTCAACAAGACGCTTCATATCACTCTCTTTAAACAGACGAAGCGGTTTGCCGAACTCCCTTGAATATTTGGCGGCGAAATGGGCAGCAAGCATTGCA
>JAAXXL010000061.1 GCA_013334485.1 Chlorobiaceae bacterium
GAACGCCTCTTACCGGGTTCTCATCCCTCCTCATTTCCTCTTTGACAAATAACATCGCCACACTCAA
This sequence comes from Chlorobiaceae bacterium, assembly GCA_013334485.1. Classification (GTDB taxonomy): domain Bacteria; phylum Bacteroidota; class Chlorobiia; order Chlorobiales; family Chlorobiaceae; genus Chlorobium. The sequence goes on from JAAXXL010000061.1 coordinate 68, forward strand.
TCTGTTCCGATGGCTCTTTTCTTATGGCGGAGAGGGAGGGATTGATTCGAAGCTTTGCTTCTCACCCCGCGCTGCGGGGCGGCTCCTCTTCGGTCGCCGTCCAAATGTTCCGCTTGCGCAGCCCATTTGTCGAACGCCTCTTACCGGGTTCTCATCCCTCCTCATTTCCTCTTTGACAAATAACATCGCCACACTCAATCTGTTCCGATGGCTCTTTTCTTATGGCGGAGAGGGAGGGATTCGAACCCTCGAGGGCTTTGACACCCTACCCGCTTTCCAGGCGAGCGCACTAGACCAACTATGCGACCTCTCCATAATTAAATGGCCTGCAATTTACACTCTATTTTATATTTTCAAAAGCATTCTCTCACCAGGAGAGAACAACAATGCGCTTTTTCCTGATTTATCGACCCATCCCGCATCCACAGCTTTCGCTTTGGCGTTATTAACATTGTCATTCTAAGCTCACTTTTTGTAAATTGGCAAAATTGATTTTGCCGCAATCCATTAACCATGCTGCCAATGACGAAGATTCTCTATGAAGCATTGACCTTTGACGATGTTCTTCTTATCCCTGCATATTCAAGTGTTCTGCCAAAGGAAACAGTTGTTTCAAGCCGGCTCACCAAAACCATATCACTTAACATCCCCTTGGTAAGTGCTGCTATGGATACGGTTACAGAATCAGATCTTGCCATAGCACTTGCCCGTTCAGGCGGTATCGGTATTATTCATAAAAACCTCTCGATTGAAGAACAGGCTCGCGAAATTGCCCGTGTCAAGCGCTTTGAAAGCGGCATTATCCGCAACCCCTTTACGCTCTATGAAGATGCAACCATGCAGGATGCCCTTGACCTCATGCTGCGTCACTCTATCTCCGGAATTCCTGTCATCGCCCGCCCGAAGTTTGAGGGCGACACATCAATGACACTTAAAGGCATTGTTACAAACCGCGATCTTCGTATCAAGCCGGAGCTGGATGCGAAAATCGCGAATATCATGACAAGCAAAAACCTCATCACCGCAAGGGAGGATGTTGCACTTGAAAAAGCTGAAGAGATTCTGCTTTCAAATAAAATTGAAAAACTGCTCATTACTGACAATGAAGGAAACCTGAAAGGGTTGATAACCTTCAAGGATGTACAGAAACGCAAACAGTTTCCCAATGCCTGTAAGGACAGCCAGGGCCACCTCCGCGTTGGTGCCGCTGTAGGCATCCGCGAGAACACCCTTGAGCGGGTCAAGGCGCTGGTTAATGCCGGTGTTGATGTTGTCGCTGTCGATACCGCCCATGGCCACAGCAAGGCAGTGCTTGATACGGTACGCTCAATCAAGCAGGCTTTCGGGGATCTCCAGGTTATCGCCGGTAATGTCGCGACACCTGAAGCGGTGAGGGATCTGATTGAAGCCGGTGCCGACTGCGTAAAAGTTGGAATAGGACCGGGAAGCATCTGTACAACGCGCATTGTTGCCGGTGTCGGCATGCCGCAGTTGACTGCCATCATGAACTGTGCTGAAGAGGCCGCCAAAACCAATACACCGATCATTGCCGACGGCGGAGTCAAATACAGCGGCGACATAGCAAAAGCCCTTGCTGCCGGAGCCGATTCAGTGATGATAGGCAGCATTTTCGCAGGAACCGATGAGAGTCCCGGCGAAACCATTCTCTATGAAGGACGTAAATTCAAAACCTATCGCGGTATGGGCTCTCTGGGAGCCATGAGCGAGCCGGAAGGAAGCAGCGATCGGTACTTTCAGGACGCATCAAAAGAGTCAAAAAAATATGTGCCGGAAGGTATTGAAGGCCGTATACCGGCCAAAGGTCAACTTGACGAAGTGGTCTACCAGTTAATTGGCGGTCTGAAGTCCGCAATGGGATACTGCGGTGTAAAGAGTATTGAAGAGCTGAAAACAAAAACGCAGTTTGTACGCATTACCTCCGCAGGACTCAGGGAGAGCCACCCTCACGATGTCAAAATCACCAAAGAGGCGCCGAACTACTCAACCTCGATGTAACTTTTCCATTTTTTTATAGGACCCATAGGTCTCATATGACATATAGGTCCTATAAAATTCTTTTCAATACTATTTATCGTCGTCGTTCATCCCTTCCAGCCTGTCTTCAAGGTCGGCATAGATCTCCTGCAGTTCACTGATCATATCCTGATCGGCTTTCCACATTCCTCTGCCGTGCGCTTCAAGCATACGTCCGACAATATTCTTGATCGCCTGCGGATTAAGGGTTGCAAGCCGCTCCCTCATCTCGGGGTCAAGAGCATAGGTTTCGGCGGTTTTTTTGTAGACCCAGTCATCAACGCTTTTAGTGACGGCATCCCAACCGAGCATATAGGTAACCCTGTTGCTGATCTCTGTAGCACCGCTGTGACCGTGTTTGAGCATCCCCTCAAACCATTTCGGGTTGAGCAGTTTTGAACGGTACTCGATACGCAGCGATTTCTCCGCATCATCGACCTTGATATCGGAGGTAAAGGACTCGACATAGTTAAGCTTGATATCTCCTCCCTTCGTATTGCGCCGCCGTGCAGCAAGCTGCAGGGATCCTGATGATGAGAAGTAGTGATCGATATCGGAAATACCAAACTCGGTTGAGTCAACCTGATGGACAACCCGGTCAACAGAGCCAAGCAGTTTCTGCAGAATCTCCGTCTCCTTCTCTCCTTTTCTTCCTCCACCATATGCACTGCAGTTACGGCGGATAAAGAGGTCGTCAAGATCGTTTTCAGTCTCCCATGCTGAATCTTCAACCATATCGTCAACATAGGTACCGTAAGCACCGGGCGACTGGGTAAACTGGCGGGATGTTGCACTTTCAAACTCCATGCCGGAAGCGAGCGCTTCATCAACATGTTTTTTGACATAGTTCATCTCAACAGCCTCATCCGCTTTGGCTGCCGCCTTGACAAGACGGTCAAGCTGATCCATGAGAAGACCGAATGCATCACGGAAAATCGGGCTGAGCTGCATGAGCACATCAATTCTCGGACGTCCGAGTTTTTCAAGCGGCACAAGACTGTAGTGGCTTATTTTGCCAAAAGCATCATAGGCTGGCTCACCGCCAAGCAGACGGATAACAACCGCTACCGCCTCACCCTTGGTTTTGATGGTATCAAGCCCCCAGAGAACCTGGGCAACGGTTTCGGGATAGACTCCCTCATTTTCATCAAGGTGCTTTTTGACAATGCTGTCGGCAATAAGCGTACCCCGCTTGAACGCCAGTTCAGAAGGGATTCTCCACGGATCAATTGAGTGAATGTTACGGCCGGAAGGGAGCACACTGACACCGTCACGAACCAGATCACCACCGGGGCCGGAGGCAATGTAGCGTCCGTCAAGCACCCGCAACAGGGAGCTCATCTCACCGGTATTATCGCGGAGAGCGTAAAGAAGCTTGCCGCCATCAATGGTAAGCTGATCAATAAAGGGTGCATACTCTGAAGGAAGCTGCGTTCCACCGGTAATGGAGGCAAAGGCTCCCGCTGCATTTTTCCGGTCAAAAAAGACCTGCTGAACAAAATCACGGCAGGCAGTCTCAACCCATTCGCGCAGAATGATCGCCTCTTCATCTCCCTGACGTGAGCGCTGACTTACCTCCTCATAACTGCCGTAATGGCCGTTTTTACCCGAGGAGGTCATGAGAATGAAAGGCAGGTTCTTGCCGTTTTCACCACGATTTTTGAGTGTTTCAGTTATCGTGATGATCTGCGACTCAAGCGGGCTTGCCTCACCGAATACATGGAGTGAGTTGGAGATGAGCCGGTTTTCAAGCTCGGCCACATAACTGTAGAGTCTGCTGACAAAATCGCCGAATCCCTCCTGCTCCTTTCTCGGGCAGTCATCGGTAAGGTTGAGCAGCTCGGCCTTCTGCATAATGGCCTCCTCAATACCCGAACCATCAGTAGTTCCCTCATGAGCGGTGCCAAGAAAGCGTTCCCGATAATCGACAAGCAGCTCTTTGAGTGCGGGAAGCTCCTTGTAAAGGCCTGCACGGGAGAGTGGCGGTACCACATGGGAGACCATGGTGGCAAGACCGCGACGCTTTGCAATGGTCGATTCACTCGGGTTGTTGACCGGGTAGATATAGAAGTGCGGCACCTCACCAAGAAGTGCGTCAGGCCAGCAGTCGCCGGTAAGACCGGTCTGAAGACCAGGCATCCACTCGGCTGAGCCATGCATACCGACATGCACAAGAGCGTGAGCCTGAAACTCACGGCTGATCCAGCGATAGAAGGCTATATATTGATGGTGCGGAGTGTTCTCCTTGTCGAAGAGCAGCCTCATGGGATCGCCCTGAACAGCCATGCGCGGCTGTACACCGATAAAGATATTGCCGAACCGTACGCCACCGATAAAGACGCCATCGGTTCCCATGGGCACAATATCACCGGGAAAACCATTCCAGCGCGCCTCTATGCGTTCGCGCTCCCTTGATGAAGTCAGCACCTTGAACTGCTCATAATTGACTTTAAGTGCATCAGGCTGGTTCTGCTGAATCTGGTAATCAGTTGCCCGGTCAATCGCCTTAAAAAGCGCTTCCGGGCTCTCAGGAAGCTGACCAACATTGTAGCCTGCCTTTTTGAGGCTCTGGAGAATAGCTAAAAGTGAGGTTGGCACGTCAAGGAGTGCTGCACTTCCTTTTTTGCCGAGTCCCGGAGGATAGTCGTAAACAACGAAAGCAAGTTTTTTATCGCGGTTCTGAGCATCCCTCAAACGAAGCCACTGCTTGATAAGCATGGCCAGTCGGTCGAGACGCTCCTGAACAGTCTCAATCTTGCCATCCTGAAGGGCACCGAGAATAATGGGGCATATGGCACCATCCATTTCGGGAATGGCATAGGTGAAGGTCATCTGCATTGGCGACACACCAAGCTCCTTCCATGACTCAAACTCCTGTGTGAGAAGGGGTTGAGCAACAATATAGGGCACGTCAAGCTTTTCCATGATCTCCTGACGCGCTTCAGCCGCAGTACCCGGTTTGGTCGAGCCTGCCGGTCCGCCTACAAGTCCAAAGCCCATCATGTTGACAAGAAGGTCAATTTTCTCCCTGACAAGCCAGTCACGCACCAGCACATGACCCTCAACACCCATCACAAATGCAGGAAAAACGTGAATACCCTGTTTTTCAAGCACACGAATGGTGTTGTCGATATAGGTTTTCTCCTGAATCAAGTGTTTCCGAAAAAAAAGGATGCTGATTTTCTGACCTTTATCGAAATTTATACCCCGTTTTTTCGACCAGTTCTTGAAACTCTTTACATCCTTGAAATAGTCCGGAGCATCAGGATGATAGAGCCCCATGTTCGGCACATCAACAATGGCTCCGACCGTGACCGGCTCATTAAAATATTCGCGAAGAATCAGGCGGAACATGTTGGCGATATTCTCGGGAGTCGGCTGCATCCAGTAGGAGTAGACCATAAGCCAGTTCTTGAAATCCTTGGCCTTGTTGGGCACAAGCGGCAGAATGGTGCGCATGATCTTCATGAGCTTCATGTAGCCATAAAGGGCATCTTCATCACGCCCCTTTACCAGCATCTTCGCCACTTTTTTCACCATATCCGGCATCCCCGCCTTGCCGTCACCAACCGAATAGCTGCCCACTTTGGTGAACGCCATCGCTTCTGGCATCGACTCGAAAATAAAGATGGTTTTCTCGTTTGTCGCCAGATCAAGCTGTTTTTTAAACCAGTCAATCTGCTCCTTGAAATTGATCATACTCATGAAAACACAGTCTGCTTCCTGAATGGCGGTTGCTGCTTCAGGGTACTGCTTTTCAAGATCAATATCACTCAACTGGGTCAATTCGGCTTCACTGTCAAGAAGTCCCTTGATTTTACGCCAAAGACCGGCATTGTACTGCTCAAGGCCTACAATCGCAACAATTTTACGTCTTTTTGACATGATAGGAGGAGATAGGTGAAATACACATTGTGCGGTAATGAAAACTGCATGATAACATTACCTTAAATGTATGAAAGAAGGGGGATAGTTCCGCACAAGACCTTTCCGGTAAAAATAACCGGAAAGGTCTCAGGGAAATCAGAAGCTTGAAACTGCCTCAACGATCTGTTCCGCTTTTGCATTCGGCAAGTAGAAGTAGCGCCCACCAAGTTTCTGGGCAAGCTTGGGTGCTTCGCCCCTTGAGAGGTAGTTCATCTGGGTATCGATAACAATAGCAGCAACACCATCGGCCTGAATGGAGAGCGAGAGTGATTCGATCTCTTTTTCAAGCAGCTCCTTGGAAGCTTTTTCAGCATCCGGCTCAAAGGTAGCCTGGAGACCAATGTTACCACGTCCATCAGTAATAAGCACAAACATCACCTGTGTCACCCCTTTGGTTCGGGCCTGTTTGGCCGTCTCCCATCCAAGATAGAGCGCAGAAGCAAGCGGTGTACCGCCGCCTGTCGGTAGCACGTCAAGCTCGCGCTTGGCACGATCCACACTCTGGGAAGGAGGAAGCAGTACCTGGGCCTGCTTTCCACGGAAGGATATCAGGGCAACCTGGTCGCGGTGCACATAGGCATTCTGCAGAAGACTTGCAACCGCACCTTTAGCCTGACGCATACGGTTCAAAGCCATGGATCCTGAAGCATCAACCATAAAGATAAAGAGCGTGCCCGACTTGTCACGGAAGCGCTTGATCTTGACATCATCCTTGGTTATGATAAGGGCGGTTTTAGGTCGTCCGGCCAGCTTTTTATCACGACGCCGGGTCTCCTGCCATGGAGCAGCAGAGATCAGGGTTGGAATAAGCGCAACCTTGCCACTCCGCATCTCACCGGGCTGTGAACGGACAAAACGGCCCCGTTTGTTGTTGAGCGCTTCACCGCGGCTTCCTGTTGTAGCTTTCTTTTTTGATGCCAGAGAAATATTGAGAATGTTGTCCGGAAGCTCCATTTCAATAGCATCCATCATCAGCTCCTCAATCATGTCTGGAGTATCCTTCTGCTCCTCCTCAGCCTCTGAATCCGGAGTGTCCGCCTGTGAATTTTCATCCTCGGCTTCCGGCTCTTCGGGTGGCGGCTCCTCCTGGGGAGGCATCTCTTCAGCCTCAGCTTCCCTCTCAGGCATGCGGGTCGCCCTTGGAATAAGCACCAGCTTGATGGCGAGTTTCATATCCTCATCCTCAACATCGCTGCGCTGCGCAAGCGCGGCACTGGCAATAGCTGCACGGACAGTAAAGATATCAACACGGTTACCCTCAACTCCGAGGCTGATTGCCGTCTGAATCAGGGCCTGCACCTGCTCGTTGGTAATGGAAACAAGCGGCAACTGCTCTCTGGCGGCCTGGATAAAGCCGGTAAGCATGTTGAGCTCATCCTGGGTATCTTCCGCATCCCTCTTGCCGAGCACCGTATTAACGATTTTCTTGCGTGCACGATAGTCGTTCTGGGCTGTAAAGGGAACAATAATCCCTATACGGTCAAGCAGCCCCATGCGAACTTCACCATCTGAAGGGTCGTAAGTTCCAACCAGCATAAACTTTGCCGGGTGAACCTCACTGAGTCCCTCTCGCTCAACAAGCACCTCGCCACGCGAGATGGCATCCATGATGTGCGATACCGCCGAACTGTCAAGAAGGCTGATGGAGTCAACATAGAGCACCCCGCCGTTTGCCTTCGAGAGCACGCCGTGCTGAACTACGCGCACGCCGGTAGCAAGGGTTGCCTCAAGGTCAACGCCGCCGATAAGACGGTCTTCGGTGACATTCAGAGGAAGTTCCACAAAGGGGGTACCTTCGGGTAAAATATGGGCAAAGGCTCTGGCTATGGTCGATTTCCCTGACCCTACTGCCGAGGGAATCACTACACCGCCAAGAGAAGAATCAACGGCCAGAAGCATAAGCGCCTTCTTGGCCAGATCCATTCCTACAATATCGGTAAAAGCTATCATTATACTGCTTCCGCTTCTCCGAGGACTTTTGCGATCTCGCGATCAATTTTTTCACCGGCATCAAGGGTCTCAAGCGGATCCTTGCGCAGACGATGGCGCAGGCAGAGTCCTGCTATCTCTTTAACATGCTTCATGGTCACTTCCTTCTCGCCGAGGAAAGCTGCATGGGCGTGGGCAGTACGGGTAATGGTAAGTTCACCACGGTGACCGTCAATGCCGAGGTTCATACAGAGCCTTGCAATATCGGTGAGTACACTGTCATCCATGGTAACTTCAGGAAGCAGATCTTTTGCCTGCTGAATCTTTTTCTGGAGCTTCTGCTGCTCGCGGCTGTACTTTTTCATAAATGCATCCGGATCATCATCAAACTCACGGCGGCGTTTGACAATATCAACCCTTTTGGAAACATCAAGAATCGTGATGATGCGGGCATGAAGGCCGAAACGGTCAAGAAGCTGCGGACGAAGTTCGCCCTCTTCAGGGTTACCGGAACCGACAAGCACAAAGCGTGCAGGGTGGCGGATACTAATACCTTCACGCTCAACCACGTTTTTGCCGCTGGCAGCAACGTCAAGCAGAACGTCAACAAGGTGATCATCAAGCAGGTTAACCTCGTCAATGTAGAGGAACCCGCGGTTTGCCTGGGCAAGAAGACCAGGTTCAAAAGCCTTGACACCGCTGGTCAGTGCCTGTTCGATATCAATGGTACCGCAAACACGGTCTTCGGTAGCACCAAGGGGAAGGTCAACAACCGGTACAGGGATTTTCTCCATCTGCAGGGATGCCGGGTCCAGAGCTGCCCTGCCCTTTTTGCCCTCTTCTCCTTCGAGATACTGTTCGAGCGTACGGTTGTAGGTATCATCCTTGACCCTGTCAATGAAAGGAAGCACTTCGGCAAGAGCCCGAACGGTGGTACTTTTTCCGGTACCCCTGTGACCCATAACCAGTACTCCACCAATCCTCGGATCAATGATATTGAGGATCAGACTGAGCTTCATCTCTTCCTGACCAACAATTGCCGTAAAAGGAAACGCCAGACCGGACTTCTTCTTTGCAGCAGAAGTCGCTGCTTTTTTCGGTTCCGGAGCTGCAATTACCGTTGAAACCGCCTTAGCCTTGACCGCAGGAGCTTTTTTTGCGGGTGTTTTTTTAGCAGCAGTTTTTGTTCCAGCCTTGTCAGTCTGAGTCATAATTGAAGGTTTGGTTGGTACCCTTGCTCCATGAACCGAGAAGTCATTCACAGAAAAAGGCTTACTGTTTTTATTGATTGTAAATAATAAACATTGAATTTATGCTTTTAGAAAGACAATAGAAAATGGTTTTCATAAACGGAGCGCATGCGAAGAGAGTTTTTTTCCTCACCGGTCAAGTCGCCATTTTTCTACCCTCCTTTGACGAAGCAATCGAATCGATCAACAAACAGGTTTATCACTCCTGCAGCACACTCTCCGCCGCCTCCTTTATCGTCTCCGACAGGGTTGGATGCGCATGAACCGTTCCGGCAAGAAGCTCAGCCGTAACCTCCAGTCGGCGGGCAAGCGTCAGCTCCCCGATCAGCTCAACGGCTCCATGCCCTATCAGATGAGCACCAAGCAGACGGTCATCAGCGGCATTGAACACCAGCTTCACCAGCCCTTCAAGATTTCCGTAGGCGTTGGCCTTGCCTGATGCCGCAAACATCGAGCGACCGATCTTTACCTTGTAACCGCGCGCTTCAGCCTGCTTTTCACTGAGTCCAATGCTTGCAACCGACGGCTCGGCATAGACACACCGGGGAATCTTCGACTCATCAAGCGGTTCGGGCGTTCCTCCCGTTATAGCCTTGATGGCAATAGCCGCTTCAGCCGAAGCCTTGTGCGCAAGGAGCATGCCGCCGCGTACATCACCGATAGCAAAAATATGATCGACTGCCGTTCTGCAAAGCGGATCGGTCACCACAAATCCCCGTGCACTCTCCACTCCGGCATGTTCCAGACCAAGATCGGCGCAATTACCGGTTACGCCTATAGCGACAAGCAGATAGTCTGCACTGAGCGGCTGAGGCTCACTGCCTTCAACCGTAAGGAGTGCCGTGACCCCATCACCGGTTGCCTTGACACCCTCCAGTTTCGCTCCAACAGCAACCGTTATCCCCGCTTTCTGAAAAGAGCGTTGAAGTGCCGAGGAGATCTCTTCATCCTCAAGAGGAAGCAGCCGGGGCATCATCTCCACCAGAGTAACCGCAGTTCCAGCCATAGCATAGAACCATGCAAGCTCCACGCCGATAGCACCTCCGCCGACAACAATCATGGAGGCAGGAAGCGATTTCATGGCAAGCGCCTCCCTGCTGGTAATAATACGATTGCCATCCGGCTCAAGACCCGGAAACTGACGGGGCCGGGAACCGGATGCGATAATGATATGGCGAGCCCTGACCCGCCTGACGAGTTCACCCTCACGGTAAACCTCAAGATCGTTCGGAGAGCTGAAGCGGGCTTCACCCTGAAGCACATCGACCTCGCTGCGCCGTAGCATGAAAGCAACACCTTTCGACATTTTCAGCGCCACATTGCGGCTCCGCTTGACCGCTTCAGCGATATCAATCGAGGCCTCTTTCACCGAGAGGCCATATGTTCCGGGATTTTTAAGCGACTCAAAGAGTTCGGCACTCTTCAAAAGCGCTTTTGTCGGAATGCAGCCCCAGTTGATGCAGACTCCTCCCAGAGCCCCTTTTTCAATAATACAGACCTTCATACCGGCCTTTGCAGCGCGAAGAGCTGCGTCATAACCACCGGGGCCGGAACCGATTACAGCAAGATCAACCGCAAGAACTGGCTCTTCGGGCAACTGTTGCATGGAATGCATAGAAGATGTGGTATGGTTTTGTTATACTTGTGGACACTTCAACAGATCTGTTACGCCGTCGATGCCGGCATTTTCAGCGAACAGTCAGAAGTACCGTTATCATTAAATATCTCTTGCCGCAGGCATCGTTTCAAGTTTCATAAAATGCAAAATCAGCCGATAAAAAACGAATCCACAGAGCCTCTTCAACTCCCCCTTGAGCCAAAAAAACTCACACTGCAGGTAAGCCGCGTACAGACCTCAATGCGCATCGACCAGTATCTCACCCGGCAGGTTGAAAACGCAACACGAAACAAGGTGCAGGAGGCAATTGAAGAGGGACGAGTGCTGGTCAATGAAAAAACGGTCAAATCGAACTACCGCATCAAGTCGTGCGATACCATAGAGATCACGTTTCTTCGCCCACCCGCGCCTGAACTGGCACCTGAAGATATCCCGATCGATATTATTTATGAGGATGAAGACCTGATGGTCATCAACAAAAAACCGGGAATGGTGGTCCATCCGGCTTTTGGCAACTGGACCGGTACACTGGCAAACGCCATCCTCCACCACATAGGAATCGGAGCCGAAGAGCTTGACAAATCCTCACTCCGACCGGGCATTGTGCACCGGCTCGATAAAAACACCTCGGGGCTCATCATTGTAGCAAAAAACCCGACAGCACTGCACCGGCTTGCCCGACAGTTCGCTGACCGGCAGGTTGTAAAAATCTACAAGGCGATTGTCTGGGGAGTGCCGAAATCTCTCTCGGGAACTATAACAACCAACATTGGTCGATCAAAAAAGGACCGCAAAGTGATGGCCAACTTTCCCTACGAAGGAAAAGACGGAAAAACCGCAATGACAGACTATGCCGTGTCGGAAAACCTCCACTGGTTTTCCCTGCTTTCTCTTACGCTCCATACCGGCAGAACCCATCAGATCAGGGCTCACATGCAGCATCTCGGCCACCAGATTCTCGGTGACGAAACCTATGGCGGAGCTACGCTGCGCACCCTCCCGTTCAGCCGGAGCGAAGGGTTTGTGCGAAACCTTCTTGAGCTTCTCCCCCGCCAGGCCTTGCACGCTGAAACGCTCTCATTTCATCAGCCAACCACCCGTGAACCGCTCTCCTTCACAGCCCCGCTGCCTGAGGATATGGAGGCTGCGCTTGAAAAAATACGATCAGTTGTTGCTGCAAACTCCATCTGAAGAAACAGCACACCCTCCTGTTGAGTGCTATACCAAACCCTTGAGCCAGCGCTGCCGTTTCTCCTCCGCAAACCGCTCAATAGCGTACCGCAGCATCACTCGCGGCATCCTGCGATAGTGGCGCTGCAAAAAAGCCTCCTCTCCGGGCAGATCCCGTTTGCCGACCTCGCGAAGCATCCAGCCTGTGGCCTTGTGAATCAGCTCTTCCGGATCGTCAAGCAACATACCGGCCAAGGCAAGAGTATCAGAGAATTCACCCTTCCGGATAAAATGAAAAGTAGAGACAATGGCAATCCTGCGCTCCCAGAGGCTTTCAGAAACGGCAAGCCGGTAGAGCGGCGCCCGGTCACGCTTTCGAAGGAAGGCTCCGACAATGTGCTCCGCCGAAACATCAACCAGATCCCAGTTGTTGATCCTGCAGGTATTGGCAAGGTAGAGATTGTAGATCGTCTCCTGCTCCCCAATTTCAGCCTTGCGAAACCGGCGGATCAGGAGAAGAAGGGCAAACAGGCGATCTTCATGAAAGGGTGATGCCAAAAGAAGAGTCACCTCAGGCAGCGGCACACCCTCCAGCCCGAAAGCAAGTTTTCTCAGGACAGGGACACGAATACCGCGAAAAAGATCACCCTCGCCGTATTCACCCGGCCCGGTCTTGAAAAACCTCAGGGCAAAGCGAGCCGCCTGGGGATCGCCCAGCAGTTCAAGCCGGGCGGATATAGCTTCAGCAGTTACCATTTTCTGCTTTGTCTGTTACAGTCATCGCTCTACATCATCGTGAGCGGCTTAAAAAACCTTCACCTCGCAGTTCATGGTGTCCATGATGTCCATGTCGTCCAACAAACCGAACACGCACCGCCCAACGAAGTAATCGCATCGCGCAACAGATTTACAGCCTTGGCTCAAGGGCACCGCTATAAATCGTCGTGAGCGGTTCGAGTGCGAGGCGGACGGAGCGCAGAAACCGGAATGTACACACGAGTACATGAGGATTTCGAGCACCGCCCAACGAAGCAATCGTATCGCGCAACAGATTTATCGCTGTGCCCTAAGTCAGTTCCTCAAGCTCCGTCCATCGTGCCATCTCCTTCTCAAGCTGTTTTTGAAGTGCCTGCAACTCTTTACCGAGCTTCTGCTGCAATTCAAAATCGCTGCCGGCTGAAGCCAGTTTGGCGGCAATCTCCGACTGCCGGGTTTCGCTGTTATGAATAGACTTCTCAAGCTGTTCCAGTTCACGCTTCTCCTTGCTGCCGAGTTTGCTCTGCTTCGGCTTTTCCGAGACTGCCGGAAGAATCTTCTGCTGCTCTTTTGCTCCCGATTTCTTGTCGTCCTTCTCCTTCAGCGCCAATGCCGCCTTCATATCGAGATAGACCGTATAGTTGCCGGGATAGCGGCGGATAGTGCCATTCTCCTCGTAGGCAAAGATATACTCAACCGTGCGATCAAGAAAATAGCGGTCATGGCTGACCACAATAAGGCAGCCCTGATAGGTGTCGAGGTAGTCCTCAAGCACCCGGAGTGTTGGAATGTCAAGATCGTTGGTCGGCTCGTCAAGCAGAAGCACATTGGGTGAGCAGATAAGCTGCTTGAGCAGATAGAGCCTGCGGCGCTCGCCACCCGAAAGTGTACGGATATAGCTGTACTGGGTTGAGGGGGCAAAGAGAAAACGCTCAAGCATTTTGGCCGCTGAAAAGACCGTACCATCCTTCATCTTGATCTGCTCGGCCTCCTCCTGAATAAATTCAATAACCCGCTTGCTGTCATCCAGTCCCCTGCTCTGCTGGTCGTAGTAACCGATATTGACCGTCTTGCCGATATCGATATGGCCGCTGTCGGGCTTGACCCGGCCGGTAATCATGTCGAAAAGGGTTGTTTTGCCCGAACCGTTCGGGCCGATAATGCCGATACGATCGCCCTTCTGCAGATGATATTCAAATTCATGCAGAAGCAGTTTGTCTCCGTAGGATTTCGAGACCTTGTGAAACTCGATGATCTTGTCGCCGAGCCGTCCTGCTCCAAAGCCGATTTCAAGCTCTTTCTGCTTCTCTTTTTTAGGTGCATAGACAAGCGTTTCAGCACGCAGCATGCGGGCTTTCTGCTTGGTGGTTCGGGCCTTGCAGCCGCCGCGCATCCAGTCAAGCTCCTGACGTACAAGCGCCTGGCGTTTGCGGTCATCACGAATCGCCTGCTCCTCCTGCTCGGCCTTCTGCTGCAGGTAGATCGAATATCCGCCGGTATAGGTTGTAGCGGTAAAACCGTCCAGCTCAAGCATACGCGTCGCCACGCGGTCAAGAAAGTATCGGTCATGGGTAATGAGCAGCACCGCGCCCTGGTAACGGCGGATATACTGCTCAAGCCACTCAACGCTGTCGGCATCGAGATGGTTGGTCGGTTCATCAAGGATCAGCCCGTCACTCGGTACAACAAGCGCATGGGCGAGGGCTACACGTTTGCGCTGACCGCCGGAGAGTGTACCCATTTTAGCCTCCAGATCATAAAGCCCAAGCTTTCCAAGCACCGTCTTGGCATTCGACTCCAGCTCCCATGCTCCGCAAACATCAAGTTCATGGGCAAGCTGGCTCATACGGTCTATCAACGATGGATCCTCGCTGTGCTTTGTCTCAAGCTCCTTGCAGACCACCTCATACTCATAGATAAGATCCATGACCTTATCACTTGACTTAAGAATGGCTTCGAGTACCGTATCATCCGGATCGAAGGGAGAGTCCTGGGGGAGATAGGCAATCTTCTTCTGGTTTGCCACCATCACCTTGCCTTTATCGGGAGTTTCAACCCCGGCAAGAATTTTCAGAAGCGTGCTTTTTCCGCTACCGTTAGCGCCGATAATACCTATCTTGTCGCGGTCATCTATGCCAAACGAAACATCCGTAAACAGATGCTTCAGGCCATACTTTTTTTGTAATCCTTCAACTGTTAAGAGCACCATACCTTTTCACCGTTCCTTATATTCATTATCTTGCAAAGGTTTGAATATAACTATTGCATCCAGTTTACTTCAATGTAATTGTAACTCTGTTTTCGCCTCTTTCCGGCGAATGTTTTTCCCCCTTTTTCCTCTCCTCTTTTTTATGATGGACGTTACAACAAGCACGATACCTCCTGTAATCCCGGCTGAAAACCGCCGGATAAAGTCGAACAACTATGAGTGAACTGGAAAAATCGCTTGCCTGGACCAATCTGCCCGTACCGGAGGTATTGCAGAACCTTCCGGTCAGCCAGCAGCAGCAAGTGATCTCCTGGGCCGATGCACTGGTCAAACACAAGACCGAAGGATTTGAGGAGCTCTATAACGCAATAG
>JAAXXL010000062.1 GCA_013334485.1 Chlorobiaceae bacterium
GCCAGTCTTTCAGGTTCTGATTGCATAACATCCTCCTTTTCAAAGGGTTACAACTCAATTGACTCCCTTTAATATTACAACAGGATATTATGAATCGTGCCCATCTGAGTTCAAGCACTATATAACGGTATTCATCGGTAACAGTTACATAACACAAACCGCATTGCACAGAGATGCCTCCCTTCGGCTCGGCATAACACAAGAGCAAATATCACGACACCATACCAATACATTGTAGGCCCTTTCCGTTTTCACCTTTACTCAGTCAAATGAGTAAAGCAACTCCTTCATCAAAAACAAAACATACGATTACCATGAAACCACGCCAAGAAATTCGGTCGTAATTATCCGGTAAACTTCAGGGTTGAAGAGATTTTGGAGACTGGATTGGGTGAAACTCCGGGACATCTCGACAAACTCTTCTTGACAATTGTTCAAAGCAAACCGGATGAGGGAGATGAAGGGGTTTTCTCTTCGGGGGCGAACGGTGAAATGTTTTTACCTGTTTGTGTATGATGCAAGATATTCGGGGTTGTTTGGTTCCGGTTAAACTAACAGGTCTCCATGTTTAAAAAACTCTTTATGAACAAGGTGTGGACGGTGTCTACCCTTTTCGCTATCTCGGTGGCTCTTTATGGTATTGACTTCAGCATTTTCGGCAGCTTGAGGGAAATATCAGCCAGCTTTCTCGGCAATCTCGCCTTCCTGCCCATTTACATCATCGTTGTCACGCTCCTCTTCGAAAAGGTGCTCAAGGAAAGGGAGCGACAGTCGGTCATGAGAAAACTGAACATGGTCATCGGCGTCTTTTTCAGTGAATTCGGCAACCACCTGCTGAAAGAGTTGTCGGTACACGTGGCCGGAAGCGAGGAGCTGAAAAACCGCCTGCGTATGACCGGAGCATGGAAAAAAGAGGATTTTGACGCGGCGCTCGACTATCTGCGCCAAAGCAACCATAGAATCAGCATCGATAGTGACGCCCTCACCTCGCTGAAGCAGTTCATGGCCGGAAAACGGAGCTTCCTCTTGAGTCTGCTGGAAAACCAGAATCTCTTTGAGCATGAAAATTTTACTGACCTTCTCTGGGCAGTGTTTCATATCACGGAAGAGCTCAAGGCACGGGAGTCGTTCGAGCGTATGCCTCCAAGTGACAAAGAGCACCTCAATGGCGACATCAAGCGGGTTTTTGGTCATCTGATCCGGGAATGGATCCTCTATATGCAGCATCTCAAGGAGGATTACCCCTATCTTTTCTCGCTGGCAGTTCGTCTCAATCCCATGATCGACTCACCGGATCCTGTGGTCTATCAGGAGTGAGAGAAGCGAAATCGCTCTCTGAGTTCCGGGTGATGAGTTGAAGATTTTTTAGCCACGAAATCACACGAAAAGGCACGAAAGGAAGAGGGGGTTCAAAAATTTAAGTCTACGATTACACCGGAAGCACAGCAAAACTCATATCAGAATCAACGTATATCCTCCGGGTTAGCGGAAAAGTCCTTTGCGGAGAAACCATTTGAGGAGTTCGATGACGGGGACAACCGTGGCGGCTGCTGAGATTACGATGAGCCAGTCTTCACCGGTGAGCATAAACGTGCCGAATGGTTTTTGCAGTACCGGAATGAATATGATGGCGACAAGCATCACCAGCTCCCAGAGGATAGCGATATTGAGCCACTTGTTGGCAAAGGGACGATGGAGCATTGACTTTGTTTCGGAGCGGAAGTTATAGGCCTTGAAAAACTGGATCAGCACAAGCGAGACAAAGGTCATGGTCATGGCCTCCTGAAGCGCGCGGCCTGAAGCAAGCGCCCACAGGAAGAGTGAGACATTGACAATTGTTGACCAGATGCCGCCGCAGAGCATCAGCGAAAGCACTGTCGGGGTAAATATCCCTTTTTTCGGATCGGTAGGCCGACGGAGCATAATACCCTCTTCAGCAGGGTCTACGGCAAGGGCAAGGGCAGGAAGACCATCGGTGGCAAGGTTCACATAGAGAATCTGGACTGCGGTAAGGGGAAGCGGAATACCCATGAGGGTGGCAAAAACCATAAGGCCAAGCTCGCCGATGTTGGAGGAGAGCAGATAGGTGAGGTACTTCTTGATGTTGTCATAGATTCCCCTCCCCTCTTCAACAGCAGCAACAATAGAGGCAAAGTTGTCATCGGTGAGCATCATGGCCGAGGCCTCCTTTGAGACATCGGTACCGGTAATGCCCATCGATATCCCGATATCTGCTCTCTTGAGCGCGGGTGCGTCGTTCACCCCGTCGCCGGTCATCGCCACAACCTCTCCGTTTTTCTGCAAGGCTTCAACAATGCGGAGCTTGTGTTCTGGCGCAACTCTGGCAAAGACCGATATCGAACCTGCTGAACGCGAAAGCTCTTCGTCGCTCATGCGCTGCAACATCTGGCCGGTTACAACCCTGCCATCGCCAAGGATCCCGAGTTCACCGGCAATAGCCTCGGCTGTCAGAGGATGGTCACCGGTAATCATGACCGGACGGATACCTGCGGCTATACACTGGCGAACCGCATCGGCAGCTTCCGCTCTCGGCGGATCAATCATCCCTGCAAAACCAAGAAAGGTCATCCCTGAAGCAGCACTGTCAAGTTTCGCTCCCGGCTTGACGGCAAGAGCAAGCACCCGCAGCGCTTTTCTGCCGAGCGCGTCCGCTTCCAGAAGGAGTGCTGATTTCGTTGCTTCATCAAGCGCCTGAACCCCTTCAGCGAAACGAACATGAGAGCAAAGATCAAGCAGAACCTCCGGGGCTCCCTTGGCAAAGGTATTGACTGAATAACCCTCCCGGTTGGTGGTCATCATCCGCTTGGTTTCGGACGAGAATGGCTGCTCGTCAAGCCTCTCATGCTCAATTTGAAGCTGATCCTCCTGCAATCCGGCCTTGCGGGCAACGACAAGCAGTGCTCCCTCGGTCGGGTCACCGGCAATCTGCCACCCCCCTTCACTCTGTTTCACCATCCGGGCATCGTTGCAGAGCACACCAGCCACGAGAAGTTCATGCAGGCTTTCAGGCAGGGGTTTACCGCCGGAGATCGAGAACGATCCTTCCGGATTATATCCCGAACCGCTCACCTCGATAAGGGTACCGGAGGTATAGAGCACCCGCACCGTCATTTCGTCGCGGGTGAGGGTACCGGTTTTATCGGAACAGATAACGGTTGTACTGCCAAGGGTTTCAACCGCAGAGAGTCGGCGCATGAGGGCGTGGCGCTTCACCATCCGCTGTACGCCGAGGGCAAGGGAGATGGTGACAACTGCAGGAAGCGCTTCAGGCACAACGGCTACGGCAAGGGCAATGCCGAAAATCAGCATCTCGATAAATGACTGACCGCGAAACACTCCGAGAGCCACAATCACCAGCACAATAACAAAGGCAGCACGGGCAAGGGCAGAACCAACCTTGTCAAGATTTTTCTGAAGGGGTGTCTTTTCGCTCTCAACCTGTTGCAGCATGGCAGCAATCCGGCCAAACTCGGTCTGCATTCCGGTTGACACCACAACAGCCGTTGCTCGACCGTAACTGATTGAGGTGCCTGCAAAAACCATATTACGGCGGTCACCGGGGCCGGCATCTTCCGGGAGAACTGCTCCTGCCTCTTTTTCAGAGGGTAGTGACTCCCCTGTCAGTGAAGCCTCCTCGGCACGCAAATTGAGAGCAAGCAGCAGCCGCGAATCTGCCGGAACACGGTCACCGGCAGCAAGCATCAAGAGATCACCGGGAACCAGGTCGACAGCATTGACCGTAACCTCTTTTCCGTCACGTCGTACCCTGGCAAGCGGAGCCGCCATCTGGCGAAGCGCCTCAATGGCTTTTTCAGCCTTGAACTCCTGAATGAAACCAAGCAGCACGGCAAAGAGCACAATAACGGCAATGGCCACGGCTTCAAGCTCATGGCCGAGAAAAGCGGAGAGCAGTGTTGCAATAAGAAGGGTAATAATCAGCACATTGCGGAACTGGTCAAGAAGCAGCTTCCAGGGGCCGGCTTTGTGCTCGGCCTCAATCCTGTTTGGGCCGTAAACTCCGAGCCGTGCAACAGCTTCCTCGGAGCTGAGCCCGTCAGACGATGAACCGAGTTTTTTTTGTGTCTCTTCAACACTCAGTGAGTGCCATGCAGCGACAATCATCTTCAGTTCCTGTAATGGTACCTCTATTACGTTGTTCTCCCGACGCCGTCGGGAGTCAATCACTCCGAACTCTTTGTTTTTTAAATGATAGCCAGACTTATACTAAAGAAGCATTAAACCAGGCTTAAAAAACAGTTAAAAAGTCACTTTAGACGCTTTGGATGCCTGGCTCAGCATAGCCTCCCGCCAAGCCGGACCAGAGAGTTTTTCTGCCAGTGCCACAACAATATGGAGCGGTTCGATTCCAAGGTCAAGGTTCCGTCCAAGCCCCTGAACACATGAGGGACAGTTTGTCAGAATGACCCTGCTCGGTGTATGCCTGCCCGTCTCTTCAATGGCATCCCTTTTACGGTGCAGCATGGAGTCCGTAATGTCTGGTCGTGAGAGCGAAAGTGTACCCGCCTCGGAACAGCAGTGAGGCACAGGGGTCACACTGCTGAATCCGCCAATAGATCGAAGTGTCTCTTGCGCCCTGCCGGAGAGCGAATCGTGGCAGGGAGCGTGATAGAGGTAATCTCCTACGGCATCAAGTTTCAGCCCTTTTTCAAGGGCGTAGGCGGCAACATCGATAATTTTACCGCCAAAGAGCTTGCCGGTTTCAATGGCGTCCAGCCCCTCCGTACAGGTGCCGCAGGTAACCACACAGGCGTCAAAATCGAGGTATGAGAACATCTCGCGTATCTGGCTGAAGAGCACGGTGTTGCGCAGCACGATACTTGAATACTGATCACTCTTGGCATTAACATGCGCAGGAAAACCGCAGCAGAGGAAAGGCGGGGGAAGCACCACCCTTGTGCCGAGTTCAAGCAGAAGATGGATTGCCGCCATCGAAATGGTGGAGTTAAGCCGCTCGGAGCCGCATCCCGGAAAGTAGAAGATATTACCTTTCACCTCACCCTCAGGCTCAAAAACCAGCACCTGGTCGGGGCCACACTCTGGAAGCAGGTCGCGAAGGGTATGCTCGGGAACTGGAGGCACGGCAGAACGCAGAAGCCTGAGCGGATAGAGGGCCGGAGGATCATTTTCCGGCTGAAGCGGCGCCGAGAGACGGTGCCCTGCCCGCTGTGCCATTCCGCCCGCACGGAGTACCGTTTTACGGAAAAGGGAGTTAAATGCCGGTGAGCGGCTGTTGAGGTAGCTCAGTGTCAACTCCGTAACCGGTGAGGAGTGTTTGAAACCCCATTCAGAGAGAATTTCGCGTTCAAGCACCGAAACCTCACCCGTATCAATATCAACCGGACAGGGTTTGAGACATTTATGACAGATGGTGCAGTGATCGGCGATCTCCTCAAGCCATTTAAGCAGATCAAAATCAGTTGTCCGCTCACGCTGTGCATCAAAAAGCAGCGCCTCAATAAGCGATCCTATCGCAAGGTTCTTGTTGCGGGGGTGATAAAACATCCCTCTTGCCGGATAGTAGACACAGCAGTCGGTCTTGCACTTGCCGCATCGGATACAGTAGTTGACCTTTTTTGAAAGCTCCTCGATCTGGGCCCGCTTGAGAATATGCGCCTCAAGCTCAAGCAGATTGAAGGAGGGGGTAAAAATATGGTCAAGAGCCTCAAAATCCTCAAGCTTGCCGGGGTTCATGATCCCCTTCGAATCAACCTTGAGCCGGTAGCGCGAAAGCTCTTCAATAATAGCCTTGTCGAGATACTTCAGCTTGGTAACACCTATACCGTGCTCACCGGAAACAACACCGCCAAGCGCAACCACTTTTTCCATCACAAGGTCGATCACCTTGTCCGCCCGCTCAAGCATGGGGCGGTCGTTGGAGAGTACCGGCACATTGACATGCACATTGCCGTCACCGGCGTGCATGTGGGTAGCAAGAACAATACGGCGATCACGCACCTGCTGATATGCACCCTCCAGAGCTGATTCCATCTCGGGATAGCCCTGCACCAGCTCTCCAAGCTCGCGTTTCAGCTCCTCAATAACGGCATGGTTACGGAGAGTTTCAGCCGAAAGTGAAACAATCTTTTTGTCGAAAATGCGACAGAGTTCAACGCCTGCCGGAATCTTGGAGGCAAAACGACCATCATCCTCCCTGACCTTTGAGGTCGAAAGCGTTTCGCTGGCCCGTTTGACAAAGCGGCGCTGTGCATAGCGCTCCTCTGTAATATTGAGTTCATCAATAAAACGTGAAAACTCAGCAAGCGCTTCCAGCGGAATAACAATATCCTCATTGAGCTTGAAGGCGTTGGTGCGCCGTGCAATTGCTCCGAGCTTCTTGCGGTCAGCCCAGAAGCGGACTGCTTCGGCACTGTCCCTGGCTTCAAACATGAGGGTATTGGGATGATGCTCAAGCAGCCTCTCCACGCGCGCAACGCCACTCTTCACCTCTTCAGGGCTGTTACCGGCAATATCAATGAGCAGCACTGCTTTCGGAGTCTGCGCTCTCGGAGCCTTGACCTTGTAGTCGATTGCCCTGATATACTCATCATCAAAATGCTCAAGGGCGAGCAGAGCCTCGCGATTCTCTGAAAGAAGCGGAAATATTTTCGAGAGTTCAACAATCACCTTACTGGCCTCATCCATATCAGGACCAAAAAACTCAAGACAGAGTGTCCTTTTTTCAGGGTACTTCGGATAGAGCACAAATACAGCGGAGGTAATAACACCGTCAGTACCCTCCTTCTGAAGGCCTGGAACCCCGCCAAGGGCCTTGTTGGTAATATCCTTCCACAACCCTTTTTTACGGATATCGGTACCAAGCAGCTCAATTCGCTCAAGCCGTTTGCCCGACTCGTTCCACACCTCGAAAGTTACACGGTCTTCGTGCAGAATTTTACGCAGCCGGTGATCGACCCGCTTTACCGTCCAGTTCTCACCTGAGGGCATGGCCATCTGCCACTCAAGCAGATTGTCGATACAGGTACCCCAGCGGACAGCCATTTTGCCTCCGGCATTCTCAGCAATGTTGCCGCCCACCGTACAGGACCACTCGCTGGTGGGATCGGTTGCAAACACAAGCCCATGCTCGTCGGCCTCCTCCATCGCTTTTTCGGTAACAACACCTGCTTCAACCCCAATCACTGAGGCCTCTGCCGACATGCCGTTATCAAGCTCAAACGTGCGAACCGAAATCCCCCGTATGTGGTTAAGCTTCTCCATATTGATAATCACGCAACGGGAGCGGAGCGGTACTGCTCCACCGGTAAGTCCGGTACCGGCACCTCTGGGGATAATATTGAGCCCCATAGCGGCAATTGCCGTAATCAGCGGCGCAACCTGTGACTCATGGTCGGGAGTAACAACGGCTGAAGGAAGATGAAGGCGCCAGTCAGTAGCATCGGTCGCGTGGGCAGCAAGGGAGAAGGGATCAAAAAGCACATTGTTCAGTCCGACCACAGCTCCAAGTTCCCGCTTGAGACGGCGACGAAGCTCGGGCGTTTTTTTGACTGCGGATCGGAAACGATCAAGCTGCTCTCGAACAGCAGCCACAATCACCGTAACACGGGCCTCTCCATTGGCTGATTCAGCAATCGTATCGAGTTCCTGAAACGCCCGTTCAAAAAGCCTGCGGCGACGGGTCGGAGAGTCCACCAGCTCCTGGAAGAGAAAGGGGTTACGCCGGTGAATGAGAATTTCACCGATTATGCCCATCATCAACCGTGCCGAACGCCCGGTAACCCGCCGTTCACGAAGTTCATCAAGCAGTTGTACGATCTCTGCTCCCATAAGAAAGGAGATCGCCTGCCGGTCACCGGCAGAGGTATAGTTGAACGGAATTTCACGCGGAGCAGTTATAGCGACACTTACTGATTCAGGGCCTGTCAATACAGTCATAGTTAGAAAGAAAAAGTGTTCTCATTGCATTGGCTGATCCCGAAACCCTGTCGCTGTTTTCGACGTTTCTTCCATCCGGATAACAGGCTGAGGGAGCAGCTTCATGAGATTAAAATCAATAAAAAGCGAAAACCTCTAAAAGTCGGGAGTTAATAACGTTTTCAAAAATGTCAGCACTCACGACAATCAAAAGCTGTTCCCTAAGGTAATAAACCGGATTCAAAGGTTGAACATTCCGTAAAAAATATCTCCGGCAACAGTCAACTCCGCCTGAAATCAAAAACGCCCGGAACAGGTGTTCTGTTCCGGGCGTCTGAAAACCAGATAAGGCAAAAAGGAATTATGGCGCGCAGCGGGCAGGCCGACCTGCATAATCAATATATCCTCCACCAGCCATGGGCACCAGCTTGAGAGAACCGTCTCCGGGTTTTTCTTTGTTCAGCCATTTGACACAGTCGCTCTTTATCCAGTCGCAGAAATCCCCCTGAAAGCCACCGGAAGATGGATATATGTTGATAAACTGCTTGAGAAGCTCATTGGTAAAAAGAGCCTCCTCTCCGCACGACTTGTAGGTATCTTTTCCGACACCCGCAGGACAGTTCTTCGGAGAGTCTGCCATACTGCATAACTCGCTCTCCTCTGTCAGATAGCCGCTATGACTGCCCCTTTCAACATTGGCAACCACAGCCCAGGAGTTGCTGCCTTGAGGAGCAAGCTGGGCAAACTGGGTATTGGTATTGCCGGGAGTACTCGACCATGCAGGTGGATTGGAATTTTTGCTGTCAAGACAGGCACAGTCATACTGGCCAACGATCATCAGGATTGGCAGCTTTTTGACGGCAAGCGCTTCACGGTAAAGTTGCATACCGGGAATCAGCG
Source organism: Chlorobiaceae bacterium (assembly GCA_013334485.1). Lineage (GTDB taxonomy): Bacteria > Bacteroidota > Chlorobiia > Chlorobiales > Chlorobiaceae > Chlorobium. The sequence goes on from JAAXXL010000062.1 coordinate 8,815, forward strand.
GGCCGAGAATTTTCTGGTCAACCGGCGAAAGCTGCAACAGCCCTACCGGATTGGCCCTCTCGTGCGGCTGCCATTTTGACATACGTTCAGTGTATTCCGGTAAAAACTCACGATCATAGATAACCGGATCGAAAACACGGTATGATTTTCTGCCAAGCTCTTGCAGTGTTTCAAAGCCGCATGCAGCAGCCTGGGCATGGGCACCACCTACGGAGTGACCGGCAAAAATAACATCATTACAGCCCGGCTTCATGAAACGGTTCTCTTCAGCCGCACTTGCATCAAAAATCTCAAGCCCTCTGTTTTTCTCTTCCTGTCTGTAGAAAAAATCTGTAGCTCCATACTTGATGAGATAGGATGCTGCGGCATAGGCCTCCTGTCCAACCCTCGGATTGCCGCCGATATCAACCCATGGTATTCCTTCGAACTGCATATGCGAGGTGGTAACAAAAGCCATCGCCCAGTTCTTTTCGACAATAGCAGAGGAGTAGTTGTAATAGGCTGACGGATTGATGCCGAAAAGGGGGTTATCCTCTGTAAAGGCTCCGATAATTTTTTTCGGATAAAAGAGAAGGTCATTGCCGATAAGAAAGCCGTGGTTGAACATAACAAGCCCGTCGGCATTGCGATTTTCAGGATAAAACACTTCAATGACCACCTCCATAAACTGGGGAATCTGCCAGTCGTACTGGATCCAGGCATGAATACGGTCGAAACAGTAGTTGTTGATGCGAATTGGCTTCATGAAGTCGAGGAGTTCGGGTTGGAGAAGGCAATAACGAGATCCACAGAGAGCGGTACAGCTAAAACTCTGTTAATATACGCATTCCGAAAAGAGAATAACAAAAGGTCACCTCTATTTATTTATCCCAAAAATAAATAGAGGTGACCAAAAGCTATCGTGTAACAGCTCTTTGAAAAAAACTTTTGAAGAGGAGTGAAGAGCAATCAGAGTCTGGCGCCTCCGGATATTTCAATGATCTGACCGGTAATAAAGGCTGCATCATCGGAGGCGAGAAAAAGCGCACAGCCGGCAACATCATCCGGCGTTGCAACCCGTCCGAGCGGGTAGCGAGCCGCACACTCCTTCCTGAGCATCTCCCACCGTTCAGCTCCAAGCGCCGCAACAAATGCAGGCACCTCGACAAGAGCGGGAGCGAGCGCATTAACGGTAATACCGTAGTGGCCGAGCGACATGGCAAGTGAACGGGTAAAGGCATAAATCCCACCTTTAGCCGCCGAGTAGGAGAACTGGTTCGGACCTCCACGGTAAACGAGCGAGCTCATGTTCACAATCCTGCCTGAACCCTGACTCTTCATCAAGCGGGCGGCTTCACGGCAGGAGATAATGCAGGAGCTGAGGTTCAGCTCAATATTGGCACTCATCTTCACATAATCAATTTCGGTAACATCAGCCGCGGGTTCAGTGTCCCCTCCGGCAATGTTCACCACAACGTCAAGCCGCCCGTAGCATTCCGTTATCCGGCGGTAAAGGGCTGTGACCTCCTCTTCATGAGTCATATCGCACTGCACCACCATCCCGCTGCCTCCGACCTCTTCGAGAAGAGAGAGTGTTTCATTGCACGCCTCCATCCTGATATCAGTAGCAATAACAATAGCACCTTCAGAGGCAAAACGGAGAGCCGTGGCCCTGCCAATCCCCCCCGCAGCACCGGTTATCAGCGAAATTCTCTTTTCCAGACGCATGGTAAAAACATTATTACTGGTTATAACGAAACCGGAACCGATTTCCGCTCAGAGGATGATGATGCAAAAAGCTTGAACCCCATAAAGCTTGTCATCGACTGTACAGCACAGTTGATTTTTCCGATAAAGAGATCAAGTTCGGTAACCTCATGACTCTCGTCAGCGGCAACCTGAACCATAAACTCAAGAAACTGCTGATGGCGAAGCTCCCCTATTTTTGAGGAGCAGGAGAGGTTTGAAATCCTGAAGGCACACAACGGCTCGTCAATGACCAGGAGATCACCATGTTTGAGCAGTTGTATCCAGAAATCAAGATCAATGGTATAGGGTACAATCCCGCTATACCCTCTTGTTTTTTCAATCAGCTCTGCCGGATAAAGACCGCAGACCGGCTCTCCAATAATGTTGGTACCCATGCGGACAATTTTGCGGATCACCTCAACCGGATCCTTGCGCCCTCCTTCAATAAAATTGAGCTTTTTGATAAGGGTCTTCCCTTCAGGATCAATGATAGTCCTTTGCGTACTTACCAGACTCACTCCCCGATTTTGCGGATCATCAAATACCGCAACCTGTTTTTCAAGACAGTTCGGAAAAAGAATGTCGTCACCACAGAGCAGTTTGACATACTTGCCGCGAACATTGCTGACAGCCTTGTTCCAGTTGCCCTCCGGACCGAGGTTTTCCTCATTCCGGAAAAGTCTGATTCGTCTGTCATTGAATGATTCAGCAATTTCGTATGAGTCATCCGTAGAGTGATCATCGTAGATCAGAAGCTCAAAATCAGTAAAGGATTGCGCAAGCACCGAGTTGATAGTCTCTCTGATAAAAGGGGCATTATTGTACATCGGTATGGCTACCGTGACATATGGCCGGGGTATAAATACCATAAGAACTACTCTCCAGTTAATGATCAGTTGGCCTGCACCGCCGGTAAACGCCCTGCTACAGGTTGCAATAAACCGGCTGCTGGTTATGCTTTCAGGTCAAGTTCCCTGTTAAGATTAATCTTGAGATAGTAGACAGAAGCGCCAAAAACAAATCCGGCTGCTCCGAGCAGAGTGTTGTTTTCAAGAAAAAAACCGAGAAGTACCGCTATAGCCGAAAGCATCAAAAGGGTAAGCTGTTTGAATGCTTTGTGCATCGTTTGCTGACTGAGAAGTGAAGAGAGTGCCAGCTCTCCCCGAAGCGTTTCGAGCGAGTTCTTGCGGACTATTGCCGGTATAACAATGTAGAGTATACCGATAAAGGAGAAGGTGATCCATCCGAGCAGAGCCGCATGGGTGTGTGAGTGATAAATCCACATTCTGTCGAGAGGAATCGGCGGTTTGGTACCGAAAGGAATACCCTTCATGAAAAAGATATTCATGATCCCGAAACCGCTGGTCGCAAAGAGAAGAGAGAGGCCGCTCAACAGAAATGCCAGTGCGGGATGGTGAAAGTTCTTCCTGTAAAAGTTGTAGAGATAGAGGGCAAAACTGCCGAGGAGTATCATGACTCCCCACAACAAAAGGTGACTGACAAGCATCATGCCGGAATAGGATCCTGCGAGGATTACTATCAGAAAAACGAGCACACCACCAACAAAGACATAAAACCAGATACTGAACAACCGCTTTACCAGCTCCCTCCTTGACGAACGGCTCCAGGCATAGGTATAGAGAAAACCCATAACGCTGATGCTGAGAGGAAACGAGGAGCCGAGAAAATATGATGACTGGGTCACAAAAAAAGGAACCATCCCCGAATCGGGAAAGGCCTCTTTAAGGCCGAGCGTGAAAAGGCCGATATTGGCGACAAGCAGAAAAAGAACATCAAAAATGTAGTAGCGAACCGACACCTCTTTCCAGATTTTGGCCACTGAAAGGGTGGTAAAAATCTCCCTGAGCGGACCCCCAACCACAATAATGAGCAGAAGCCCGGTAAAGGCCTTCAAAAGCGGCCACTCCATGACAAGAGAAAGAGTGATCAGAAAAAGAGAGCCGAGAACCGCATAGAGATAGCTCAGTTGTTTTTGCGGATCAATGGCAAGTTCTGGATAGATGGCAGAGGTCAGATACCGGTTGAGCAGAAGTATGGCAGAGTTGCCGAAACCGATAAAAAAAAGATAGGGATGAAGCTTCAGAAGTAAAAGATTACCTGTCAGGGCTCCTGCTGCTCCAATAAAGGCGGCAAGAGCAATCACGGCAACAGAGACCGAGAGAAAAAGCCGTGCGGCACTCTTCAACTGACCATCAAAATGGTAGAGCTTCATTCAGGATCCGGTATTTGATTTTTTCAATTCCATCACAGCAATTGCCGAAAGAGCAATCAGTGCGATATTAAGTGTCAGAGGATTGAACGGCAGCGTTAACATACCGGGCTCAAAAAGGGCAACAAACAGAAGCAGTCCGCTTAAAGCCACCACATTCAGCCAAAAAACCCAACCCTTTGTGGCAATGAGCAGTAAGACTCCGAATGCGATTTCGGCAGCGCCCATCCAGACAATCGCGATACATACCCATTGGTAGACCGGAATAAGATGACCGAGCAGTTCGGTCTCCCCTGTGCTGCAGTAAAGAATTTTGGGAACCACACCCTGGTAGATCCATGAAAAGGAGAGTGCTGCACGGCACATAAGAAGAACCGGAGTCTGGTTTAAAAACAGTCGCATACCTCTTCTGGCCGTTTTAAAATTAAAATTCCGTCAAACCTCAAAGCATTGCCTCAAAACAGAAGTCCAATCACTCCAAATGACACCCGAAAAACCGAAAAACGCCGACTGTTGATTCCGTTGATAGTGAAAACAGATTACGACAACTATTTGTGCCTCAAACCGGCAATTTTTTTGAGCAGCCTGTCAAACCAGACATAGACAACCGGAATAACAAGCAGCGTAAGAAACATTGAACTGGCAAGTCCGCCAACAAGGGCAACGGCGAGGCCCGATTTCCATTCGGAACCTGAACTGCTCGAGAGTGCAATTGGCAAAAGCCCGAAAATAAGCGTGAGGGTGGTCATAAGGATCGGGCGCAGTCGCTCTTTGGCCGATTCGATGATCGCCTCATTCAGCGCCATCCCCTCAAGGCGGAACTTGTTGATGAAGTCCACCAGCAGAATGGCATTTTTTCCGACAAGACCAACCAGCATAATAATACCAAGAATAGTAAAGATACTGAGCGACTTGCCGCTGATGGCAAGAGCGAAAAGAGCACCGATAATGGCAAGTGGAATGGAGAACATCACAACCATCGGCCAGGCGTAGGAGTCATAAAGGGCGACCATGATGAGATAGACAAAGATGATCGCGACAAGAAAGGAGAGCAGCATGGTGGTAAATGACTCCCCCTGCCGTTTCAGATCCGATTCATAGGCATAGCTTACCGTAGAGGGCATGATGCCCTTCTTTTTCATGTTGCCGAGAATCCGTTCGATATCCTGCCCTACACTGCCAACAGGACGGTCGATAACCTGTGCCTTGACCCATACGGCATTGTTGCGGTCTTTGCGCTGTAACTGCGTATAACCGCGATCCTGCTCGAAGGAGACAAACTGGCCAAGCCGAACCATCTCTCCCTGCGAAGAGCGGAAGGTTATCTCTCTGAGTGTGGAGGTATCCTGCCGGTAATATTTGTCAAGAATAACCCTGATATCGTATTCACTGTCACCCTCGCGGTATTTGCCTGCTTCATCTCCTGCATAGGCGGTGCGAAGGGCAGCTCCGACATCGGCGATGGTGAGGCCGAAAGAGGCCATTTTCTCGCGGTCAACCACCACGCGCATCTCCGGACTGCCAAGTGATGAGGTAAGCTTTACGTCGGCGGTTCCCGGAATGGTTTTCACGCTGTCCCTCAAGGCTTCAGCCACCCTCGTTACCTGGGTTCTTGATGGACCGCTGATAATGACTATAACCGGAGTTTCATTTGCTGTACCGAATATGCCGATAGGGTTGATGCTTGCCTTGAGACCGGGAATATCTTTCAGCCCGAGACGGATTTTCTGCATAATCTCATCGGTTGAACTTGACCGATCCTCTTTTGGCGAAAGCCTGACATTGAGTTCCGAAATATTGTCGGCACTCTGGTTGAAAAACCCCTCACTTGAGGCTCCAACGGTAACGAGAAGCTTCTGAACCTCAGGCATCAGAGAGAGACGCCGCTCAACCATCCGGGTCAGGCGGTTGGTATCTTCGAGCCGTGTGCCCGGCTCAAGCTCCATCTTCACGGCAAACTCTCCTCTATCGGAGACCGACATGAACTCCCCTCCGATAAGGCCGAACGCAAGAAGACTGAAAGAGGCAAAAAGCAGTGCTACTGAAGAGAGAATCACCTTCACTGGATGCTTCAGACTCCACTGTAGTGTCTTCAGATAGGTTTCGCGCAGACGATGAAAATTCTGTTCGAAACCGATAGCAAAGCGCTCGAAAAGGTTTTTGCCGGAATATTTTTCGACTTTTGAGAATCTGGAGGCCAGAAGCGGGGTCAGGGTAAAGGAGACAAGCAGACTGACCAGCGTCGATATCACCATGACAATGGAGAACTCACGCAAGATATTGCCGACAATACCGCTTACCAGTGAGAGCGGCAAAAAAACCACCACATCAACAAGGGTTATGGAGAGCGCCGTAAAGCCGATCTCGTTACGTCCGGCAAGCGCCGCCTCACGGGGAGGATCGCCCTTTTCAAGGTGGCGGTAGATATTTTCAAGTACCACAATCGAATCATCAACCAAAACGCCTACCACCAGCGAGAGGGAGAGCAGGGTCATAAGGTTCAGGGAGAAGTCGAACAGATACATGCCGATAAAGGTGGTCA
>JAAXXL010000004.1 GCA_013334485.1 Chlorobiaceae bacterium
TGTCATCCCGAACGACTTCTTCATTGTCATCCCGAAACGAAGTGAGGGATCTCGATTCGAAGTGATGAGTAGAACAGGAAAAAATAGCAAAGAACGACAATTTTAACTTATGAAATATTATGAAACGCCAGATTATCACCATAGATGAAACAAAATGCACAGGGTGCGGCGACTGTATTCCCGGTTGTCCTGAAGGAGCACTACAGGTAATTGACGGCAAGGCGCGTCTTGTCAGCGATCTCTTCTGCGACGGACTCGGTGCATGCATCGGGCATTGCCCGACCGGAGCGATGAAAATAGAGAGCCGTGAAGCTGAGCCCTACGATGAAAAACGGGTTATGCATGAGAGCATCGTAAAAGGCGGGCCGAATGTGATTGCGGCGCATCTCAAGCACCTGATTGAGCATAACGAGCAGGGATACTTGCAGCAGGCGCTTGAGTACCTCAAAGAACAGGGGATAGCCAATCCGCTCCCCTCCCCGTCAGCACCGGCGCAGCATCACCATGCAGCTCACGGTGGAGGCTGCCCCGGCAGTAAAATGATGGATTTCAGTGCCGGTAGTGGATGCCATTCTGACCCGGCAGCAACTCATTCATCCGCCGCGCCCGAAAGTGCACTTCGCCAGTGGCCGATACAACTTCACCTTGTTTCACCGCAAGCCCCCTACTATCAGGGTTCCAATCTTTTGCTTGCAGCCGACTGTGCAGCATTTGCTGTTGGTGACTTTCACTCCAAGTTTATGAGCGGCAAAAGCCTTGCGATAGCCTGCCCGAAACTTGATTCAGAGATGGATATCTATGTTGACAAACTTGCCGCCATGATTGACCTGTCACACATCAACACTATCACGGTGGCGATTATGGAGGTTCCCTGCTGTGGCGGGCTGATGTCGATTGTCGCTGACGCCCAGAAGAAGGCCTCACGGAAAGTCCCGGTTAAAAAAGTGGTTATCAGCCTGCGGGGAGAGATCATGAAGGAAGAGTGGGTGTGAATAAATAGTGCTGAGTGACGAGTGCTGAGTGCTGAGTTTTTTCTTCGTCGTTGCTGTCTTTGAAGTCCCTGTTGTCCTTTTTCAAACCCTTTTGAGTCGATTTAAAAGACGTCAGGAGGAAGCTCCTTTAGTGTGAAAAAAGTGTTTAAAACAATAAGCAAGAACAAACGATGCTGAAAGATGCGATGGGTGGTTACCGGGGAACAGCCAAAGAGATCAGCCGTATCATCCGGGCAGAACCGGAAAATGCGGATGCATACTGCAACAGGGCCAATGCACTGAGCAGCACCGGAGATTATGTCGGAGCCATAGGGGATTACACGAGAGCCCTGAAGATCGGATTGCGGTTCCGCGAAGCAATAACGGCCTATGGTAACAGGGGAATTGCAAGGATGAACGTTGGAGACATCTATGGCGCTCTGGAGGACTTCACTGAAATTATCAAGAGAAAGCCCAATAACACCCGCTTGCTCTACGCCGCACTCCAAAGCAGGGCTTCGGTGAAAAAACAGATTGGCGATAAAGAGGGTGCAGCAGCCGACTTGCAGGAGGCTTTAATGCTGTTACCGGATGTAAACATAAAGGGTATCTCTATAAATCGCGTAACAGATTTATAGAGATACCAATAATAACAACGAACAATAATGGAGAAATACTATGGGAATGTATTGTGATCAGTGTCAGGAGAGCATCCATGGCAGCGGATGTACGGTGAGAGGAGTATGCGGAAAGGATGATATGACTGCCAAGCTTCAGGATGTGCTTGTTTATGCAACCGAAGGCCTTGCCCTCGCAGCAGAAAAACAGCAGGGAAGTGTGTCGCGCAAAGTGGGTCAGCTTATCAGCGAATCCCTTTTTGTAACCGTTACAAATACCAATTTCGATGAAGAGGCCATAGTGGCGCAGATACGTAAAACCCTTGCCCTTCGTGATGAACTGAAGGCGACTCTCGCCGTTCAGCCTGAGCATGATGCCGCCCGCTGGACAGGTAACACCAGGGATGAGTTTTTTGCAAAAGCTGAGGCCGCAGGAATTGAAAGCCTGAGTGCCAACGAAGACCTTCAGTCACTTAAAAGCCTCGTGCTTTACGGTATCAAGGGGCTTGCAGCCTATACTGACCACGCCGCCGTGCTTGGGTACCATGATGACGACATTTACCTGTTTTACATCAAGGTTCTTGCTGCGCTGACAAAAGATCTCTCTGCGGATGAACTGACTGCGTTGGTGCTCGAAACCGGTGGTGTTGCCGTCAAGGCGATGGCCCTGCTCGACAAGGCTAATACCGAATCCTACGGTCATCCCGAGATCACCACAGTGAAGACTGGTGTTGGCACAAAACCCGGTATTCTTATTTCAGGCCACGACCTGCGTGATATGGAAGATTTGCTGAAGCAGACCGAAGGCACAGGCGTTGACGTCTATACCCATTGCGAAATGCTTCCGGCCCACTACTATCCGGCATTCAAAAAATATTCGCACTTTATCGGTAACTACGGCAGTGCATGGTGGGCGCAGGACCGGGAGTTCGACACCTTCAACGGCCCGATTCTCATGACCACCAACTGCATTGTGCCGGTTCGCGAATCCTACCGTAACCGGATGTTTACCACCGGAATGGCGGGCTACCCCGGACTGAAGCATATTGCTGCACGCCCTGAGGGCGGCCAGAAAGATTTTTCAGGCCTTGTAGCGCTTGCGAAAACCTGCCAGGCGCCAAAAGAGCTTGAGAACGGCCAGATTGTCGGCGGATTTGCCCACAACCAGGTGATTGCCCTTGCCGACAAGGTAGTCGAAGCGGTCAAGAGCGGCGCTATCAAACGTTTTGTGGTGATGGCAGGCTGTGACGGACGTCAAACCTCCCGCCAGTACTATACAGACGTAGCCGGTGCTCTGCCTGACAATACGATAATCCTGACTGCAGGGTGTGCCAAGTACCGTTACAACAAGCTTGAACTGGGTGATATCGGCGGCATTCCGCGTGTGCTTGATGCCGGCCAGTGCAACGACTCCTACTCGCTTGCAGTCATTGCACTGAAACTCAAGGAGGTATTCGGGCTTGAGGATATCAACGATCTGCCGATCTCCTTCGATATTGCATGGTACGAGCAGAAGGCCGTGACCGTGCTGCTTGCACTGCTCTATCTTGGAGTAAAAGGCATTCGGCTCGGACCAACACTTCCCGAGTTCCTCACCCCCAATGTAGCCGCAGTGCTGGTTGAAAAATTCGGTATCAAGCCGATCGGAACGGTTGCTGCTGACGTTGAAGCCATGATGGCCGGCGCATAAGCGACCAGCCCCCTTATAAACAGAAAAGCCCCGAACCAAGCGGGGCTTTTCTGTTTTCGGCTTTAACGGAGGTCTTGAAAATATTCCCTTCATGGAACAAAGTCAGGCAGGTGAACATTTCTGTAATGTTCTGGATAATCCGTATAATTAAGAACTATACGATACATAGGTGTAAATTATCGTCGATCCCGACGCATCCGGAATATATAGATGTGCCCTGAAGTGCAGTAACCAATAAAATTCAAGTTCCCATGGCATATTTTAAACATCTCTGTCTCGTCGAAGCCCCTCAGACCATCATTACCCCTTTTCCCCGTTTTATTACCGACTGTATTGGTGTCTGCTATCTGGCTGCTGCGGTTAAAGATGATGTTGAGTCTCTTGTTATGCCCGATAACTATTACAACGACGGGATTTTCGACAGCATGCGGGATCTCATGAAAAAGGGGGAGATCGATCTTGTTGCCATTTCATCGATGACCGGAGCATTCAACCAAGCCGAACGGCTTGCCCGTATTGCCAAAGACGCCGGGGCTTTTGTTGTTATGGGCGGCTTTCATCCGACAGCTCTGCCTGACGAAGTGCTCAAGCTCGACTGTGTTGACGCTGTTGTGATAGGGGAGGGAGAGGTGACCTTCAGGGAGCTGGTACTGCATGGCCCTTCGCGGGATGTGAAAGGCCTTGCCTACAAAGAGGGGGGCGAGATTGTTCGCACAGGGGTGCGGGAGAATATCGCCGACATCAACTCAATCAAGTTCCCGTTGCGCAGTCTCAGGCCCGAGCGTTACGGTGAAAAAGGCGATGCTTACTCCATTGACACGATCTACACTTCGAGGGGGTGCCCCTGGTCATGCTCATTCTGCGCCAACGATCAGATGCATAAGGGGTGGAGAGGCAGAAGTGCCGAAAATGTGGTTGAGGAGATTGCCCTTCTGCACGATCCGGACAATAAAAAACTCATCAAGATCTGGGATGCCAATTTTCTTACCAACATTCCGCGTGCTGAAAAAATCTGTGATCTTCTGATTGAAAGGGGATTGACCAACTTCCGCATCATGACGGAGAGCAGGGCAAAGGATATTGTTCGTGCTGAACGCATTCTCGGCAAATTGCACAAGATAGGGTTGAGCAAAGTGGGGCTCGGCATAGAGAGTCCGAATGCGGCCACGCTTGAGCTCATGAATAAAAAGAACATCCTTGACGATGTGGCCAAAGCTATTGCTCTTTGCAAGCAGTACGGCATTGGCGCTGAAGGCTATTTTATTATCGGTCACTACACCGAAAATGAAGAGGACACAATGGTCTATCCCGAGTTTGCCAAATCGCTTGGACTCCGCCATGCACTCTTTATGATTATGACTCCCTATCCGGGCACAGGGATTTTTACGGAGTACAAAAACGAAGGTAAAATCCGCTCCTTTGACTGGGATCTCTACAATAACTACTGTCCGGTTATTGAAACCCGCACAATGGATCGCCAGAAGCTGGTATCCATGCTTGCCTACTGCAATGCGGCATTCAACGGCTACCGGTCGGTTATGAAGCGAAATACCTCAAATGAGCTGCTGCTCAACTTCATGATTGATCTCTTTCAGTTCTGCTTTCTCTTGCGAGTCAACAAAAATCTCTCCCATGCAGAGATTGGAACTGTTTTGTACAATGCACTTTTGCAGTTTCTTGATCATAGCAATGGAAAGCTGGAGATGGCGGCACCCACCTCCACAAAAAGATTGCAGAAACCCCTTACCCTCAGGCTCCGGCACTCAAAAGAGAGATGCATTGACTATAGCCTCGATGAAGAGGGTAGTAACCGCGTGCTCACCATGACCAGCCACGAAGGTCGTCGCACTCCTTCCCCTGGAGGTCCGGAGGTGAGGCTTGACAAGCTTATAGAGTGTGCCTGCGCTATCTCGATGGATAAACTGATGAGTGTGCTCTACCGAAATGAGTGGATGCGCAACAACCCCGGCAAAATGACCGGTCAGCTTTTCACCATCCTCGGTGATCCGGAGGTACTGCGTGTTGCCGCCAGGATTATTGCACTCTATATGGCCACAAGGTGGAAGAAGTTCTGACATCTGGCAGTCCAAAATGTCATCCTGAACGTTTCCAAATGTCATCCCAAACGAAGAGAGGGATCCCTTTTCGAAAAATCAGATCTCTTTTTTTAAAACTAAAAGGACTAAAAGGACTTCAGGGACAGCAAGGACGAAGAAGAATATCGCCCACGCAGGGCAACCACGAGGGATTGCCCCTACCCAATTTCGTGTAATTCGTGGACAAACTTCTTTTTTCTCTTAAATTCGTGTAATTAACGGACAACCTCTTCCTCTTTTCAACTCTTCCCGAAAATGGCCGAAACACCTCCCAAGCAGTCAAAAATCTACATTGCAGGTCATCGCGGTATGGCAGGCTCAGCCATCCTTCGGAATCTTCTCAGCACTCAAGGTTCATCTCTCATCCCTCAGCACTTTATACTCAGAACTCATAATGAACTTGACCTGACGAACCAGTCAGACGTTCGCTCATTTTTTGAAAAAGAGCAACCCGATCAAATCTACCTTGCTGCCGCAAAAGTAGGTGGTATTCACGCAAACGACACCTATCCTGCTGAGTTTATCTATCAGAATCTGATGATGGAGTGCAACATCATTCATGAGGCTTGGAGAGCTGGAGTCCAAAAACTGCTCTTTCTCGGTTCAAGCTGTATCTACCCGAAACTGGCCTCACAACCCATGAGCGAAAATGCATTGCTGACGGGAGTGCTGGAGTCTACCAATGAACCTTACGCTATCGCTAAAATCGCCGGAATAAAGCTTTGTGAAAGCTATAATCGCCAATATGGCACCGACTATCGCAGTGTTATGCCGACCAATCTCTACGGTACCGGCGATAATTACCATCCTGAAAACAGTCACGTCATACCGGCTTTAATTCGCCGTATCCACGAAGCCAAACAGGCAATGGAGAAGGTCGAACCCGACTCATCATTCAGCGCTCATCACCCAGCACTGAATAACCCCTCAGCACTAAATAATCACTCAGTACTCATTTGGGGTACCGGCACTCCTCGAAGGGAATTTCTCTATATTGACGACATGGCAGCGGCCTGCGTTCATGTGATGAATCTTGATAAAGCTGACTACGAAGCTCATACTTCGCCAATGCAAAGCCATATTAATGTTGGCAGTGGTGAGGATATCACAATTAAAGAACTTGCCGAAACCATTGCGAAAGTGGTTGGTTACAAAGGCGCAATTGAATTTGATTCCAGCAAACCTGACGGTACACCCAGAAAACTGATGGACAGCACTCGTCTGAACACTCTCGGCTGGAAACCCACAATCGGATTGGCAGAAGGTTTGAAGCGGGCGTATCAAGATTTTTTAAAAAGACATGATGGATGAGGGGCTGTATTTTTCTTCGTCCTTGCAGTCACTGAAGTCCTTTAAGTCCTTTTTTGAATTGTATTTGATAAAAAAAAAGAACAGCACAGTAACAGAATTCTGATTTATAACATGACTGATCTCAGCACTCAGCACTCAGCACCCGGCACTTCAAAGCAACAAAGGGTTGCTTTGATAACCGGCATAACCGGCCAGGACGGTTCCTATCTTGCGGAATTTCTTCTCAACAAGGGATATGAGGTACATGGCATAAAACGGCGGGCCAGCAGTCTCAACACCCAGAGGATAGATCATCTCTACCGCGATCGCCACGATATCGAAAAAGAGTCACAACTCAACACTCATCCCGCAGCACTTTATTTGCATTACGGTGACCTGACCGACAGCAGTAACCTGACTCGTATCATTGCTGAAGTGCAGCCGGATGAGGTTTACAATCTTGGCGCGCAAAGCCATGTTGCCGTAAGTTTCGAAGCCCCGGAGTACACTGCTGATGTTGATGGTATGGGGACGTTGCGCCTGCTCGAAGCAATCCGCTTTCTGGGGCTCGAAAAGAAAACCCGTTTTTACCAGGCATCTACTTCAGAGCTGTACGGACTCGTGCAGGAGATTCCCCAAAAAGAGACAACACCGTTCTATCCAAGAAGCCCTTATGCGGCGGCCAAACTTTACGCCTACTGGATCACGATAAACTATCGCGAAGCATACGGGATGTACGCCTGCAATGGTATTCTCTTCAACCATGAATCCCCTCGGAGAGGAGAGACCTTTGTAACCCGCAAGATTACCCGGGCGCTTGCCAATATTACAGAAGGGCTGGAGAGCTGTCTTTATATGGGAAACATGGATGCCTTGCGCGACTGGGGACATGCAAAGGACTACGTACGTATGCAGTGGATGATGTTGCAGCAGGAAGAGCCCAAAGACTATGTCATTGCCACGGGTGTACAGTACACGGTCCGTGAATTCATAGAAAAAGCAGCCAAACATCTCGGAATTACAATTCGATGGGAAGGCACAGGTGTGAACGAAATCGGCACAATCAACAGTTCATCCCCAATACTCAGCACTCAGCATTCAGCCCTGACTCCCGGTCAGGTTATTGTTCGTGTTGATCCGCACTATTTCCGACCGGCAGAGGTTGAAACCCTGCTTGGAGATCCATCAAAAGCAAAAACAGATCTTGGCTGGATTCCTGAAATAACGCTTGACGAGATGGTCGAAGAGATGGTGGCCCATGACCTTGACCTTGCAAAACGCCATGCACTCCTCAAATCCAGAGGCTACAACGTCCCTGTATGCAAAGAGAGTTGAGCAAACGGAATGTTCTTTCTGAAGTGACGGATGCAGTTATTTTCGATATCCTTCGCAGGGTGTTCGGGTTTCGTGAGTTCAGGCCAAATCAGGAGCGGATCGTCAGGGCGCTTCTGGAGAAGAGGGATGTTTTTGCTGTGATGCCGACCGGGGGAGGCAAATCGCTCTGCTATCAACTCCCGGCAGTGCTGCTTCCCGGTACCTGCATGGTTATCAGCCCGCTCATTGCACTGATGAAAGACCAGGTGGATGGAGCACGGGCTAACGGTATCAGGGCGGCATTTCTCAATAGCTCGCAATCGCCAGAAGAGCGGGATAGCGTTATGCGTGAGTTGATGTCGAACTCTCTTGATCTGCTCTACGTGGCGCCGGAGCGCTTCACCCTCGATCACTTCCGGGAGCTGCTTGGCCGGGTGCAAATCAGCATGGCAGTTATTGATGAAGCCCACTGTGTCTCGGAATGGGGGCACGACTTCCGCCCAGACTATCTCTCGCTCTCCGCTCTCGTATCGCTTTTTCCCGATATTCCGGTCTCTGCTTTCACCGCTACGGCTACCCATCGGGTTCAGCAGGATATACTTGACCGTATAGCCTTGCGCGATCCGCTCATTGTCCGGGCATCGTTTGATCGTCCGAACCTTTTCTATGACGTTCGTTTCAAGGAGAAGCCCGATACCCAGATCGTATCGCTTTTGAAGGCCAATTCGGGCAAATCAGGCATCATCTATCGAACCAGTCGCAAAAGTGTGAACGACACCGCAGCCATGCTGCAAACGAAAGGGTTTCGCGCGCTGCCCTACCATGCAGGGCTAAGTGATGAAGAGCGAAAACGTAATCAGGAAGCGTTTATTCGCGATGAGGTTGATGTGATAGTTGCCACTATCGCCTTCGGCATGGGCATCGACAAGTCGAATATCCGCTTTGTTATCCATGCCGATCTTCCAAAAAGCATCGAAAACTACTACCAGGAGACCGGGAGGGCTGGTCGAGACGGGGAACCGGCACACTGCATTCTTCTCTTTGCACAGGGTGATATACCCAAAGTGCGTTTCTTTATCGATTCGATGCTTGACGAAACCGAGCGCGCCCGTGCTCTCGCCGCTCTGACGAGAGTGACCTCATTTGCATCCACATCGGTCTGCCGGCGTATCACCCTGCTTAACTATTTCGGGGAAACCTACCCGCATGAGAACTGCGGCTCCTGCGATATTTGCACAGGAACCCGTGAAGTGGTTGACTGCACGAGGGAGGCGCAGATGCTGCTCTCCGCCATAGTCCGTACTGAAGAGCGTTTCGGTGCAACGCATATTATCGATATCGTTATGGGCAGCGCCAACCAGAAAATCCGTGACATGGGTCACGACACGCTTAAAACGTACGGGGTTGGAAAAGGGCAGACCAAAAAATACTGGAGGCAGCTTGTTGACGAGCTGCTTGCTCAAAAGGTGGTGGCAAAAGCCGAAGGCCTCTACCCTACGCTCTATCTTTTGCCGAAGGCTGTGCGTATTCTGAAGAATGAAGAGCAGATGGAGATTGTCCGGGTTCTTGAAAAGAGAGCGGCAAAAGAAGCTAAAGGTGAGATTGGAGCACCATTCGACCGGGAGCTGTTCGAACTGCTCAGAACACTTCGCAAGCAAATTGCTGATGAGCAGGGAATCCCACCCTACCTGGTATTTTCCGACCGCACACTCCGTGATATGGCTGCCATTTCCCCTCGGACAGCAGAAGTTATGCTTACCGTATCAGGAGTTGGAGAGGTCAAACTCGAACGCTATGGACGCCAGTTCCTTCGCCTCATCGACCGCTTCATCACCGACCACCCCTCCCCGGATTAGTGCCAATTCGTGAAATTCGTGGACAGCATCTTCTCTTCCTTTTGCGCAATTTCGTGTTTTTTCGTGGTAAAAAAAACTTCTTCTCAGATCTGAAATTTTATTAAGTATCAACAATCACCTACGTCCCTAAAAAAGCTTTATTTTCTGAAGAGTTTTTGGAATGGGGTTATTGATTATGTATATAAGCTGGCTATATCGAAAAGGGGGGGGGCTCTGGTGGTGATATAGTTCGTTGCGGTTTAGGTTGGAGTGTGAAAAAAAATTATTGATGATGTGAAATAAGCTGGTTTTCGTGTGAGTTCGATTAATACAATCCAACGACGCCGGCATGCTGTTTTTCTTCATTTTCAGAAGTCTGAAAAGTGAGGAATGTGATTTTTGTTTTACTGAATTTGTTATATTTGCAGCAGTTTTAGAGGTTACTCCGGTTTCTTTTGCGTTCGGTTGTTACTCTGAAAAAAAAAGATCGTATATATAATTTATACTGAGTCAGGAAGGTTCTTTAGTTTAGTCATTCTCTATACAGGTTTGCGCCTCCCTGGTTATGGAGAACTCTGTTTTCAGGGAGTGCAGCTTTTCGGAGTATTATGCACTTTTTGCCAAAGGTTTTGGTTCTCGATTGTTTGGAAGCATACTTTTCAGATGTGACTGAAGGAGGCGAAGCTTTTCTCTTTTAAATCCATATCAATGCGCATTCAACCGTCTGCTAATGTTTTCAATTTGTATTGTTAGCACCGCGCATTGAAATTTACTTATGGCTGGAATTCAGAAATTTGAAGGTTTGCTGGCTTGGCAAAAGGCTCGTGAACTGACAAAAGCGATATATCAGGTTACATCCACTGGTAGATTTTCAAAAGACTTTGGATTGTGCGATCAAATTCGCAGAGCCTCAGTTTCTGTAATGTCAAACCTGGCGGAAGGATTTGAGCGAAACTCCAAAAATGAGTTCCATCAGTTTCTGGTTATTGCAAAAGGCTCATGTGCAGAAGTGAAATCGCAACTTTACGTTGCCCTTGATGCAGAGTATCTGGATAAGCCAATGTTCCAGCAATTGAAAAATCAGGCTGAAGAAGTAAGTAGAATTATTGGCGGTTTACGAGCATCAGTAGATCTGAAAAGGCAGAAAAAATAAGACAAACAACAAACTTGTTGATAGCGAGGTTTCAGGCACTATTTTTATAGCACTCAGCACTCAGCACTCAGCACTCAGCACTCTAATCTTTTTCCCCATGCGCTTCACCTTCATAGTTCTTTTAGCTTTTTCACTTTTTGCTCTCCCGATACGGGGAATCGCTGCTGAATCGGCAGCTCCTGCCGCGACAGCAGATTCGGGGGCATTCCCGACTCCGGTTGCCGGTACAGGAATTCCTGCAATTACAACGCCAGCGTTGGAGGCACGTGCAGCATCAGAGCGTGAGGCAGCAGCAATTTTGGAAGCGCAGCAAAAGGCAGCAGCGCTTCCAAGCAGTTTTCAAACCTTTGTGGAAGGCTCTACCGGTAAACAGCTTGATGTATTTGGCCGCGACCTTTTCCGGAATGTGCCGACTACATTTGCGCCATTGAAAGCCGCACAGGTTAACGCCGATTATGTGATCGGGCCGGGTGATGCATTGCAGATCAGGGGCTGGGGTATGGTTGATATCGACGTTAATGTCACGGTCAGTCGCAATGGTGAGATTTATCTTCCCAAGGTCGGCACGGTTAACGTATCGGGTGTCAGGTACTACGAACTTCAGGGTTATCTCAAAAAGGCGGTAGGCCGGATATATAAAAACTTTGAACTCACCGTAAGCATAGCCCAAACCCGTAGTGTACAGATCTATGTGGTTGGTCATGCCGTGCGTCCCGGCAGCTATACGCTTAGCGCTATGAGCTCAGTGCTCAATGCCCTTTTTGCATCCGGCGGCCCATCATCTACAGGGAGCATGCGTAACATAAAGGTGAAGCGGAGTGGTGCTCCTCTGGTAACTTTTGATCTTTATGATATTCTTCTCCATGGCGACAAATCTTCCGATATCGCACTCAGAGATGGTGATGTTGTTTATATCCCCTCTGTCGGACCGCTTGTAGCTCTTTTGGGAGACGTTAAAAAACCGGCCATTTTTGAACTTAAAGAGAGAACCTCCTTTGCGGACGTTGTCAGTTGGGCAGGAGGCTTTGAAGCTGTAGCTGGTCTTCAAAAAGTCATCGTTGAACGGAGTATTGACCATCAATACCAGACCGTTGCCGAGCTCCAGGCTGATTGGGGCTCTATCCAAAAAGGCCTCTCTCTGTTTGAGGTTCGACCAACAGATATCATTCGCGTCATTGCTCCGGGGTCAGTTCCGATCAAGGTCAAGATAGAAAGATCTTTTGTGCGGGTTGATGGAGAGGTCAAGCAGAGCGGTGTTTTTCTCGTTGAAAAAGGTGAAACTCTCAGGGCGCTTATAGCAAGAGTTGGCGGAACTACCGACAAGGGGTATGTTTTTGGAACAAAGCTTA
Source organism: Chlorobiaceae bacterium (assembly GCA_013334485.1). Taxonomy (GTDB): domain Bacteria; phylum Bacteroidota; class Chlorobiia; order Chlorobiales; family Chlorobiaceae; genus Chlorobium. Next base: position 12,316 of record JAAXXL010000004.1, read on the forward strand.
CGAGGGCTAGTGTAAAGCGCGAACAGCAGTTGAAAATTGATGAATCGGTTGACCGTTACGAAAAGGATATCCAGACCAATGCCAAGCAGCGCCTTGCAGGCCAGAGCGATCCTACACAGGCCGCTACCATTGCAGCCGAACTCGAATCACAGCAGCGACTGTTGAGCAAGTTACGCCAGGTCAAAGCAGAGGGACGCATCATTCTGAACCTCAAGAATGCTGCTGCTCAAATCAGTGACCTGCCGGATCTGCCTCTTGAAGATGGTGATGTGGTTTACATTCCGCAAAAGTCAACAACGGTCGATGTGATCGGCGCTGTTTACCAGCAGAACACGATTATTTATTCACCCGATCGCAAAGTGAACGACTATCTCAGACTCTCGGGGGGTGTCACTGCAACCGGAGACAAATCAGAACTCTATCGGATTTGCGCTGATGGTACTGTTCGCAGCAAGCGAAACAGCGGCTTCGGTGGTGATGTCAACCCCGGTGATGCCATTGTGGTACCAGAGAAAATCCAGAGAGGCCAGAGCTTCATGCAGAATCTTAAAGATATCACGAGCATTCTCTATCAGTTCGGTATTGGTGCCGCAGCATTCAAAACCCTTCGCAACTAATAAATAAGTATTTACCTGTTGTTGCTTGCTGATTTGCTGTGTTTTTTTTGCACTCAGCACTCAGCACTCAGCACTCAGCACTCAGTTAATCCATGGACCACGATTTCCTTTTTTCGATAAATCTCTTCGCTCCGGGAATCACCGCCTTATTGGTGTCAATCCTGATCGTCCAGACGAAACGATGGCATGGAAAGCATACGTTCGACAACATTGATGGAGTACAAAAATTCCATTCTCTTCCGACTCCACGTATTGGCGGTGTCGCCATATTTATCGGTTTGATTGTTGCGTGGTTACTATCACCGCAATCAGTTGCAAAATTGCTGTTACCTATGCTGGCGGCGGGTTCGCTTGCATTTGTTGTGGGAGTTACCGAAGATCTTACCAAACGAGTCAGCGTACGGATCCGTCTTTTTGCAACAATGATCAGCGGCGCTCTGGCATGTTTGCTTACCGGGTACAGCCTCAATCACGTGGAAATAATCGGGGTGGACACATTACTTGCCTACCTGCCGGTCTCTATCCTTTTCACGGCTTTTGCCGTGGGAGGTGTTGCTAACGCTATCAACATCATAGATGGCTTTAACGGTTTGGCGTCGGGGATACTGATGATCTGTTTTTCAGCATTAGGGATAATTGCATGGCAGGTTGGTGATGTAGAGTTGGCATATCTCTGCTTCCTTGTGATCGTCGTTATAGCAGGATTTTTCGTAACTAACTATCCACTCGGAAAAATATTCCTTGGTGATGGTGGTGCATATCTACTTGGATACATCCTTGCATGGATCTCCGTGCTGTTACCCATGCGCAATCCATCAGTTTCCGTATGGGCACCATGTTTGGTATGCAGCTATCCCATTATTGAAACCATTTTCAGTATAATACGTCGTTTCTGGAACGATAACAGTGCCGGAGATGCTGACAGCTCGCACTTGCATAGTCTGATAAAAATAAAAATTATATCACAGCGATTTGCCCATTTACCGCCACATATCCGAAACAGTATGGTGGCACCATTCTGCTGGATTTTTGCATTGCTCTCTACCGGAATAGCGGTTATTTTTTACGAACAGACCACGGTGCTTGTTGCTGCATGGTTCGGCAGTTTCGCTTTGTATCTACTACTCTATTGGCGTATAGCAAGTATTGACAATACACAGGAGAAAATCGCCAAAAGCAAAGCATCCTGACTCTTTCAAGGATGCGTACCATTTTTTTCCTGTGCCAATTCGTGTAATTAGTGGACAACCCTCTTTATTAATTTTCCTTTGTAATTTGTGGACAACAATCTTCAATCACAAGAGCCAATGGATGACGAGATAAGTCTTCTCGATCTTGCCATCACACTCGCCAAACATAAAAAAATTATTCTTGGAGCGCCTGTAATTGGTGCTGTTATAGCTGCGGTGTTCACTCTTTTTCAGCCTGATATCTACACCGCTGATACGCAAATTATGCCTCCCCAGCAGCAGTCAAGTGCATCGGCATTACTTGGACAGCTTGGTGCACTTGGTGGCATGGCGGGTGCCGCAAGTATAAAAAATCCGAATGATATCTATGTTGCCATGCTTAGAAGCCGGACGCTTCAGGACAACATGATCAGTCGCTTCAAACTTCAGCAAATCTATAAGACTAAATCGAGCGAGGCTCTTCGCAGAACACTTTCTGCTGCGACCAAAGTGGATGTCGGCAAAGAAGGCATTATCGGGATTTCTGTCGATGACCGGAATCCGCAGCAGGCCGTAATGCTTGCCAATGGCTATGTAGATGAACTGCAGCGATTGACCCAGGTTTTTGCGGTAACCGAGGCGTCGCAGCGACGTCTTTTTTTTGAAAAGCAACAACAGCAGGCGAAGCAAGCACTCAGTGATGCGGAGATAAATCTTAAGCAGTTGCAGGAAACAACCGGAATTATTCAACTTGATGCCCAGTCTCAACTTATTATTTCGACAGCAGCAGGCTTAAAAAGTCAGATCGCCATGAAAGAGGTTGAACTTGGTGCAATGCGCACTTTTGCAACCGGCAATAACCCTGATTATATTCGAAACCAGCAACTGCTGAGTGCCTTGCGGGCACAGCTTGCCAAGCTTGAGACTGGTACAGTAGCCTCCAGTGAGGTTCCTGAAAAAAGTCTTGAATATCTGAGAAAAGTACGTGATCTGAAGTATGCTGAATCCATTTATGAGATGCTTGCCAAACAGTTCGAAATGGCTAAAATTGAAGAGGCCAAGGAGAGTTCAGTGATTCAGGTGCTCGACAAAGCGGTTGTCCCTGAGCAGAGGTCAAAACCTAACAGAAGCATGACCGTACTATTTGCAGCAGCAGTAACTGGATTTCTTGCTGTCCTTTGGGTATTAATTACAGAAGTATTCCGGAATATCAAATTAGATAACGAAAGTCAGGCTCAATTACAGAAACTGCGTAACCATCTTCGCTGGTAGAGATTCTGTCCCAATAATCCACTCTTCTTCTTCGGTATTCTTTTCCGTTTTTTTCAATCAATCACCTCTTTTCAGATCATCAAACTCTCAAAACGTACTCTTTGTGTATCCGTGATATTTTCATGATTTACAATCGAGAGAATGTTGAGCTTATCACGCCCCTGATTCAGGCAATTCCGCTATCTGCTTACTGTTCGACAAAATGGTTTTATGAAATTGCCTTTCAAACCTGTTATCATGGTGGTAGCCGGTTTTAAAGACGTTGTTGTTTGGTATTTCAATCAGTTAAAATTCATATAGTGCAACAAAACCAACCAATCAGCCAAATTCTCCACCGCTTATGGAAGCAGATCAACGAACGTCGTCGTTTACAGTTCGGGATGCTATTTGTGCTGATGCTTCTTTCCTCGTTTTCAGAGATCCTGAGTATAGGCTCTCTGCTGCCGTTTCTTGGGGTATTAACTGCACCCCAGCAGGTTTTTCAGCATGATGCAGCGCAGCCCATCATTCATGCACTGGGTCTGACAACTCCCTCTCAACTTCTGTTACCGCTTACTATTGTTTTTGGTAGTGCCTCTCTTATCGCAGGTGTTATGCGTTTGTTGCTCCTTTGGGCTAGCACCCGGCTCTCATTTGCTACTGGTGCAGACTTGAGTATCAGCATCTACCGCCGCACGCTCTATCAGCCTTATGCTGTTCATTGTTTACGCAACAGCAGTGAAGTTATCAACGGTATTTCGGGCAAGGCCAACCTTGTTATTTACAGCATCATTATGCCGGTTTTGGTACTCATCAGCTCCACGGTCATGCTTTTGGCCATCCTTATTGCAGTGTTGGCCATAGATCCCGTTATTGCGCTTTTGACCTTTGGCGGATTTGGCCTGATCTATGCGGTTATTATCCGTTTGACTCGAAAGCAACTGTTGATCGACAGTCAACGTATTGCCCGTGAATCCAGTAATGTTATTAAATCCCTGCAGGAAGGCCTGGGCGGGATCCGTGATGTGCTTCTGGATGGAAGCCAATCCACCTACTGTCAGATATACAGCAACGCCGACCTTCCTTTGCGCCGCGCGCAGGGAAACAACCAGTTCATTATCCATAGTCCACGTTATGCCATGGAAGCTCTGGGTATGATGTTGATAGCTGTACTGGCTTATTCGCTTGCTGAGCAGGTTAACGGAATTGCCAGAGCTATTCCCATTCTCGGTACTTTGGCTCTCGGAGCACAGCGTTTACTGCCGGTTTTGCAGCAAGCCTACGGTGCCTGGACAAGTATTCGCGGTAGCCAGGCCTCACTCCAGGACATACTGGAACTACTCGACCAGCCCCTGCCTGATCATGCTGATCAGCGAGCACCCGAACCATTACCTTTCAGTAACTCCATCAGCCTAAATCAACTCGGGTTTCGCTACAGTCCGCAAACGCCTTATGTGCTCAAAAAGCTCAATCTGACTATCGCCAAAGGCAGCCGAGTAGGTTTTATAGGAACTACTGGAAGCGGAAAAAGCACATTGCTTGATATCGTCATGGGTTTACTTGAGCCAACCAACGGGACTCTTGAGATCGATGGTCAGCCGGTTACGCCAGCAAATACCTCGGCATGGCAAGCCCACATTGCTCATGTTCCGCAATCCATCTTTTTATCCGATAGCACCATAGAGGAAAATATTGCTTTTGGGGTAACAAAAGAGAATATAGACCATGATCGTGTCAGGGAGGCAGCGCAAAAGGCTCAAATTGCCGAGAGTATTGAAAGCTGGCCCAAGCAATACCAGACATTTGTTGGTGAGAGGGGCATTCGTCTATCTGGAGGTCAACGGCAGAGGATCGGCATAGCCCGTGCATTATATAAGAAGGCCGACGTTATTATCTTTGATGAAGCAACAAGCGCTCTCGACAATGAAACTGAACAAGCGGTAATGCAAGCCATAGAAGGACTCAGCAACGAACTTACCTTGCTTATCATAGCGCATCGCATCACTACGCTCAAAAACTGCACGCAGATTGTAGCCATGGGTGAGTCCTGTATAAAGCGAATCGGTAGTTATACTGATATTTTAAATCAATCTTCAACTGTCCATGAAAATGTGTCAGATTTTCAGACAAGTGACATCCAATGAATAACATACCTTACGGACGTCAGGATATTAATCAGGAGGACATTAATGCGGTTATTGAAGTGCTTCGCTCAGACTTTTTAACGCAAGGTCCGGTTGTTCCTGATTTTGAAAAAGCAGTAGCCGATTACTGTGGAGCAAGGCATGCTGTTGCAGTTAACAGCGCTACCAGCGCATTGCATATCTCCTGCCTGGCGTTGGGTGTAGGTAAGGGCGATATTGTTTGGACGACTCCAATCACTTTTGTCGCCAGCGCAAACTGTGCATTGTATTGCGGCGCGATGGTAGACTTTGTAGATATTGATCCTGATACCTACAACCTCAGTGTAGAGTGCCTAAAAGATAAACTGGTTTTGGCAGACAAGGTTGGCAAACTGCCAAAAGTTGTGATTCCCGTGCATTTATGCGGCCAACCCTGTGACATGGCTGGTATTCACAGCCTTAGTCGGCAATACGGTTTTAAAATCATTGAAGATGCATCACACGCCATTGGCGGCAAGTATAAAGACGAACCTATTGGTAATTGCCGCTACAGCGATATTACCGTGTTCAGTTTCCATCCGGTCAAAATTATCACCTCCGGAGAGGGAGGTATGGCCGTGACCAATGATGCTCATTTGGCTAAACATTTACAACTCTTGCGCAGTCACGGTATTAGCAGCTCCATAGAAGAGATGCAACCCCGTCCAGCTCATGAGATCTGGAATTACCAACAGATTGATCTTGGGTTTAACTATCGCATGACCGATCTGCAAGCGGCATTGGGCTTGAGCCAGATGCAGCGGCTTGACGAGTTTGTTTCCCGGCGTCACCTCATTGCCAGGCGCTATGACCAATTGTTACCCGAACTGCCATTGGTAACTCCATGGCAACATGCAGATAGCTATTCAAGCTATCATCTCTACGTTATTCGTTTGAAAGCCGGCGAAACGAAAAAGACACATAAGGAATTCTATAAAGCACTGCATGCAGCAGGAATAGGGGCTAATGTGCATTACATCCCAGTCTACCGTCAGCCTTACTATGAACAGATGGGCTTCAAGGCAGGGTATTGTCCGGAGGCGGAACAGTATTATTCAGAAGTTATCAGTATACCAATCTATCCAGGTTTAACGGTTGCCCAGCAAGACCATGTTGTACAAACCCTGCGAATGATTTTTATTGAATGAACACCATCAGCAAGTTTGGGTTAGGCACAGTTCAATGGGGTCTGCACTACGGAGTTGCCAACCAGCAGGGAATAACTGCACCTGAGACCGTAACAGCGTTACTTTGCGGGGCTCGCCATTATGGAATCAAGGTTCTCGATACGGCCTCGTTGTATGGTAAATCTGAGGAGGTGCTGGGATTAAACTCGCTTGAAGGATTTAAGGTGGTAACAAAAACGCCGGGTTTTACGACAGCTCACATTTCAGATCTTGACGTGAATCAGCTTAATGCGACTTTCCGGAATTCGCTGAATGTGCTTGCCCAACAAAAAATTTATGCACTTTTGATTCATCATGCTGAAAATCTTCTTGTTCCGGGCGGAGAGAAGCTTCTTTCTGCAATGATGCATTTAAAAGAAAAAGGATTAGTCGAAAAAATCGGGGTTTCTGTTTATGACAGCAGTCAACTCGATGCTGTACTGAAGAAGTTTAAACCTGACCTGGTTCAACTGCCCTTAAGTGTTTTGGACCAGCGAATGCTTTCAAGCGGGCATCTGGAATTGCTTAAAAATGACGGGATTGAAATACATGTGAGATCCGTATTTCTTCAAGGTTTATTACTTATGTCATTATGTGATATTCCCGCTTTTTTTAACCCTGTCCGTTCGTTGCTTACTCGTTTTCATGCTGCAGCTCATGCTCAAGGATTAACCGTTAGCCAGGCAGCGATTGGTTTTGTAAAAAATATTCCATTTGTTGATACGGTTCTGATTGGCCTTGATAACATGGAGCAGTTTCGCTCATGTATTGATGATTTTGCCATAGAACAAAATTTTGATGCGGCAGGATTGGCGTGTAGCGACCCTGTTTTTATTAACCCGTCACACTGGCAGCTTAAGTGAACCCATTGAAATTCGGGGTGATTGGCCTTTCTGCTGGCAACGGGCATCCCTATTCATGGTCGGCCATTTTCAATGGCTATGATCCTGTTGCAATGGAGGGTTGCGGCTTCCCTGTCATTCCTCGTTATCTTGAGCAACATCAGTTTCCGGAAGAGGCCATAAGCGAAGGCAAGGTTACGCATGTGTGGGCACAAGATAAAAAAATTGCCGCCCATATTGCCAAGGCCGCATTAATTGACAACGTTGTTGATCACTGTTCGGAGATGATTGGGCAGGTAGACGGAGTGCTGCTGGCACGTGATGATGCAGAAACACATCTCGAATTTGCTGCGCCATTTCTCAATGCGGGTATACCAATATATATCGATAAACCGCTGGCACTTTCTGTTGCAGAAGCAAAGCAGCTTATTGGTCTGCAACAATACTCCGGTCAGCTCTTTTCATGCTCGGCATTGAGATATGCAGAGGAGTTCAAGTTGTCAGAAGCTGATTCAGCCAAAATTGGTCCCCTGCGTCATATTCATGCAACCGTTCCGAAAGATTGGGATAAATATGCCCCACATGTTATTGAACCGCTTCTTTTGCTTGCTAACGGGCGGGGCGCGGTAGAGCGTACTCAAGCATGGCGACACAAGAGTGCAACAACGTTGAGTGTTGAATACAGTTCAGGTTTGCAAGTGCTTGTCAGTGCGATGGGCTCGTCCAGTGCGCCACTTGCTCTACGGGTGATGGGAGAGATTGGCTGGAAAGATCTTTTTTTTCAAGACAGTTATTCTGCATTCAAAAGCGCATTGTTTGAATTTGTTCAGGGAATCATTCACAGGGATGTGCGGATTGAACCGGATTTTATGCTGGAAGTTGTTAACCTTATCGAGTCAGGGAGAGTGCAGTGAACCGCAGAACAATATTGATTACGGGTGGCAGCGGCAAGTTTGGTCGCGCACTTGTCAATCATTTTCTGGCTGCAGGCGACAGCATTGTAGCTACTTGTCGGACGGAAGAGTCGCTGGAGCAATTGAAAACAGAAAATTTCAGTTACAGAGAGAGATTTCTTGGCTGCAAAGTGGACCTCACTGAACATAACGCTATAGAACTGCTTCGAGAAGAGCTTGATGCGCAGGCTATTCGACCTGATTGTCTGATAAATAATGCCAGAAGCCTTGGCTTTCTGAAAATCGGCGAAGACGGATTGGTCAGCCGGGAAAATTTTACCAACGAATATTTACTTGACGTTGTAGTGCCCTATGAGTTGACTATGGCGTTAGTAAAGCAACAAGAGAGTCAGTTGAAAAAAGTATTAAATATCGGTTCACAGTATGGATCGGTTGCCGCAAACCCGCATCTGTACACTGATCCAGCCATACAATCGCCCTTGCACTACAGTGTAGCAAAGGCCGCTCTTGCGCATTTAACCAAAGAATTGGCTGTTCGCCTTGCCGCTTCAGGTATCCAGGTTAACTGTGTTGCTTACGGAGGGGTTGAGGGTCGTGTTGATGAAGCCTTCAAACAACGCTATGCTCAGCTTTGTCCAATGGGACGAATGCTGAGAGATGATGAAGTAGTCGGGCCGGTTGATATGCTGTTATCGGATAAATGCTCAGGTGTTACCGGTCATATTCTTGCAGTGGATGGTGGATGGGGGATTTGGTAATGAAACATATTGCGATCATTTTGGCTCGTGGCGGATCCAAGCGTTTGCCGCATAAAAATATTCTCGATTTTCATGGCAAGCCGTTGCTCGCGTGGACAATTGAAGCTGCGCTGCAATCAGGGCAGTATAAGCATGTTCTTGTTTCTACGGATGATCCTGAAATTGCAGAAATTGCGCGTGCTTTTGGGGCTGAAGTTCCCTTTTTGCGAGATTCTGCGGCCGACGATATTACCCCGTCGAGCGAAGCAACTCTTGCCGCGCTCAGGCAGGCAGAACTATACTGGGATGAGCAGTTTGATGCAGTATCACAATTAATGGCAAATTGTCCACTTCGTGATGCTGAAGACATAACCGCTTCTGTTCGGAATTTTATGGATCAGGGAGCGGAATCACAGATATGCTGTTTTCGTTTTGGCTGGATGAATCCCTGGTGGGCAGCCAGAGTGGATGAACAGGGGCGGCCTGACTACCTGTTTCCCGAAGCACGGATAGCCCGTTCGCAGGATTTGCCTCCTTTATATTGTCCGAGCGGAGCAATATGGGTTGCCCGCCGCAACATTCTTACGGCAGCAAAAACCTTTTATGTCCCTACGCATATTTTTCACCCGCTAAGTTGGATTTCTGCTATGGATATTGATGATGCAGAGGACTTTGAAATGGCAAAAGCCTGTTTTCTGATCAAAAGAAATTCATAGTCTTTTAAGTTCGCTATCGAATGAACATTGCTTTTCGTGCTGATGCATCCCTGCAAATTGGCACAGGTCATGTCATGCGCTGCCTGACACTGGCTGATATGTTGAAGGCTGCGGGTGCTCAGTGCAGTTTTATTTGCCGAAATCATCCGGGCAATTTGATTTCACAGATTCAACAACGCGGTTTTGCTGTAAAGGCATTACCTGCGCATGCAGAGGTGTGTTTGAGGGGTGAGGTGCAGTCAAATTATGCCCCCTGGCTTGGTGCCGGATGGGATGAGGATGCCTGCCAGACCAAAGCATGTATTGGTGATATGGCGGTTGACTGGCTGATTGTTGATCACTATGCACTTGATGCACGCTGGGAGAAAGAAGTGTGTTCGCAGTGTCACAAACTTATGGTGATTGATGATCTGGCCGACCGGCCACACCATTGTGACGTGCTTCTGGATCAGAATTTAGGTCGTGATGTGCGTGATTACCACCAGCTTGTGCCAGAAGGATGTATTATTCTTGCCGGGCCGAACTATGCATTGCTGCGCAAGGAATTCGCAGCTTTGCGTGATGAAAGTTTGCATCGCCGTACGACTCCTCAACTCAAACATCTGTTGATTACGATGGGAGGAGTAGATCAGGCCGATGCAACAGGCAAGGTTCTTGAAGTGCTGCACGATTGCGAGCTGCCTGCGGATCTGCACATCACCGTTGTGATGGGCATCTATGCGCTGTGGCTTGAACGCGTTCAGTCACTCGCGAGGCGCATGCCGCGCCCAACAGAGGTGAAGGTTAATGTCAATAACATGGCACAACTGATGGCTGAAAGTGATTTGGCAATAGGTGCTGCTGGCAGCACATCGTGGGAACGGTGTTGTCTGGGTTTGCCGACATTGATTGTTGTGCTTGCAGAGAACCAGCGTAAAGGTGCAGCAGCTCTTGAAAGCAGCGGGAGTGTGAAGGTAGTTGAAAGTGTTGACGCTATTGCCAAGGTGCTGCCATCCATGTTCAGCATGCTTGCTGCATCGAATGTTTTACAACAAGTAGGCAAGAATAGTGCCTTGGTCACTGATGGTCATGGTGCAAGCCGTGTCAGGGATGTTTTAACGGATTGTCATGATTGATGACCGGAACGCCGGAGGTTGTCTGAGATCGATGACGGCGGCCGATCTTGAAAGCGTTTTAAAATTACGCAATCATGCCGAAATTCGGCGATACATGTTTACGCAACATGAAATTTCAAAAGAAGAGCATCGGTCGTGGTTTGATCGCGCATCGCAGAATACGGGTGTGGAGCTGCTGGTTTTTGAACTGGATAACAACTGTTGCGGGTTTGTCCAATTCAAGGCAACACCCTTTCATGGAGTTGTTGACTGGGGCTTTTACGCAGCCCCTGATTCACCAAAAGGAACGGGTAGAAAACTTGGAGCTGCAGCATTAAAACACGCATTCGAAAAAGAGTATTTGTACAAGATTTGCGGTCAGGCACTCCATTGGAATAAGCCCTCGATTGAATTCCATAAATCACTCGGTTTTTTTCAGGAAGGAGTTCTGCGTGATCAGTATTTTGACGGAACGGATTTTCACGATTTGATCTGCTTTGGAATGCTTAAGCGTGATTGGGTTGCCAAAGAATCGCAGTCAGAAATAAAAAAATGATTACAATCGGTAACTGCAAAATTGGAGCGGGCCAGGTGCCCTTCATTATTGCTGAAATGTCCGGCAATCACAACCAGTCGTTGAAACGAGCACTGGAAATTGTTGATGCCGTCGCCAAAAGCGGTGCACATGCTTTGAAAATACAGACTTACACGCCCGATACCATGACGATTGATCTTGATGAGCGTGAGTTTCACATCAGCGATCCAAACAGTTTATGGGAAGGTAAATCACTTTACAACCTTTATGGTGAGGCCTATACACCCTGGGAGTGGCACAAACCGATATTTGATCGTGCCAGTGAACTTGGTCTCATTGCGTTCAGTACACCTTTTGATGATACGTCAGTTGATTTCCTCGAAAGTCTGGATGTTCCCTGTTACAAAATCGCATCCTTTGAGAACACCGATTTTCCATTGATTCGTCGAGTTGCTGCTACAGGCAAGCCCATGATCATCTCTACAGGTATGGCAACCGTTGCTGAACTGGATGAAAGCGTGCGCGCAGCACGCAATGCAGGCTGCAGGGATTTGATTTTACTTAAATGCACCAGCACCTATCCCGCAACAGCAGAGAATTCAAACTTGTTAACGATTCCACATCTTCGAGATCTGTTTGAGTGTGAAGTGGGGTTGTCTGATCATACACTGGGCGTTGGTGTTTCTGTCGCTGGCATAGCGCTTGGCGCTACAGTTATTGAAAAACATTTCACCCTCAATCGTGCCGATGGCGGGGTGGACAGCACCTTTTCCATGGAACCTGCCGAGATGGCTCAATTGATCTCGGAGACCGGACGTGCCGGGCAAGCCCTGGGTAAAATAAGTTATGGTGCCAGTGATGCCGAGAAAAAGTCCCTTCTCTTCAGACGCTCGCTCTATGTGGTGCAGGACCTGAAGACAGGCGATGTGTTGACTAAAGAGAATGTTCGTGCGATTCGACCTGGGCTGGGATTGCCAACAAAGTATTTAGAGGTGGTGTTGGGCAAAAGTGTGCAGTATGATGTCAGGCGTGGCACAGCGTTAAGTTGGGAACTTTTCCGGTAAGGCTGTTATGTATAAAGCCCTGATAATAGGATGCGGAAACATCGGTGCGATGTATGATTTTGAAGATGAGTCAATATCGACCTATGCGAAGGCTTTCAGCCTTGATCCCGAAATTGATTTTGAGGTTTATGACCTTGAACGCAACGTTGCCCGAAAAGTTGCAGAACGTTACGGCATTCGATGGTTGAATGAGTTAAATCCCGCATTGTACAGAGAGTATGATATAATTGCGATCTGTACACCAACATTCACTCATCATGAATATCTTTCAAAGATGTTTGAGCATGGGCCGAGGCTGGTGATTTGTGAGAAACCGGTTGACACTGATCGCACCAGGCTGGAAAAAATTCTTAGCCTTTATCAAACGTCAAACATCAGGGTGATGGTGAATTTTTTTCGACGTTTTCAGCCGGGAATTATTCAATTAAAAAAAGAGATTGAAGGTATCCTTGTGGAGGAAAGATGTACCAATATCGTAGTCACCTACCAGAGGGGATTTCATAACAATGCCAGCCATGCAGTTGATTTGCTGGAGTACCTTTTTGGATCAGAAATTGATCTTTCCGAAGCCCTGATAAATCACAAGGCCTTTGACGAATTCGACACTGACCCTACATTGAGTCTCTGTTGTGAATGGAATGGTGCACATGTCCAATTTGTCGGGCTGACGTATGCAGAGTTTTCCCATTTCGATGTTGCCATTTATTTTACCAGCAGGGCTGTTGTGCTGGAGGATTGTGGCAATGAAATTAAAATGCTTGCAGCAACAGCCAGTAGCGGCAACTTCTATTCCAAACTCAAGCTGCAGAAAAGAGAGACAGGGGTGACAGAAAACTACATGGAGCATGTTGTCGCCCATGCAAAGCGATTGTTAACGGGTGTGGAACTCAATGACAACTTTCAGGAAAGTGTAAGCATTTCACATCGCATTTTACAACTTCAAGGCAATTAGTTTTATGAGCAAACTTGCAATCCTGGGTGGTACCCCTCTAAGAACTAACGACTTTCCTAACAGAGTCACTATGGGTGAGGAGGAGAAACGTGCTGCGTTGCGCGTATTGGACTCGGATGTTCTGTCAGGGTTTGTGGGCGCAGCAGGAAAGTTTTTCAACGGAGGCAAAGAGGTTGTTGCTTTTGAGGAGTTGTGGGCAAACACCTACGGTTTTAAAAATGCGATCAGTGTAAATTCCTGGACAACCGGACTGCAGGTGGCGGTAGGCGCCTCAGGAATTGAGCCCGGTGATGAAGTTATCTGCCCGCCTTACTCAATGTCGGCAAGTGCTTCCTCAGTATTATTTTATGGGGGAATTCCAATATTTGCCGATCTTGATCCGAATCGATATACACTGGATCCATTGTCAGTTGAACGTTGTGTTACGCCGAGAACCAGGGCTATCATGGTGGTTCACCTGTTCGGGTATCCCGCTGATATAGATGCGATCATGGCTATTGCGCAGAGACATAAACTCAGGGTGATTGAAGATGCGGCTCAGGCCCCGGGTATATTTTATAAAGGAAGACCGGTAGGCACAATCGGAGATGTTGGTGGTTTCAGTCTCAACTTTCACAAGCATATTCATACAGGTGAGGGGGGACTGATAGTTACGAACAGTGACGAAACTGCATTGCGTTGCCGACTCATCAGAAATCACGGTGAAAACGCAACGGAAGAGTACGGTGTAGAGGATATATCGAACATGATAGGAAGCAACTATCGCTTTACTGAGCTGCAGGCAGCCATTGGAACGGAGCAGTTTAAAAAACTGAAAGGTTTTCTGACCCACCGCACGCTATTGGCTCAATACCTTGACAGCAGATTGAAATCATTGCCCGGTCTGACCATACAGCAGATTGAAAGTGGCAGTACCCACTCCTACTACATGTATCCGGTTCGTTTTGATGAAGAGGTTGTTGGTATATCACGAAACCTTTTTCTCCGTGCAGTTGCGGCTGAACTTCCGAAGCCCAGGTTTTGGGATACAACACCGTTTGCTGAAGGTTATGTAAAACCGCTCTACCTCAATCCGATATACCAGAAAAAAATAGCAATAGGGAAAAAAGGGTTTCCGTTTAATTGCAATCCTGGCATTACTTATGAATATCCCAAGGGCTTGTGTCCGGTTACGGAAAAGCTATATGAAAAAGAGCTGCTGTTGTCACCACTGGTTCGTGAAGGTATGGATATCGGGGATATAAAGGATTTCGCCGATGCTATAGAAAAGGTTATGGGAAGCATAAAAGAGTTACAAAATCTTTCAGTGGAGTCAGGCAGCGAGTCAGTATACGATGCGGTTAAAGCCATTGATGATAATGTTGATTAACTTGCAGATAACTTTACAGGTGAATTTTGAGGGGGTATAAATGATTTACAAGTGCAGTGAGGATTATTTTGTCAGACCGCTTTCAGAAAGTGATCTTGATGGACCTTGGCCAGGTTGGTTTGAAGATCAGGAGGTGTGTCGATACAACTCTCATGGTAAATTTTTTAAATCGCGGGCATTCTTTGTGGATTACCTGAATGCATTAAATCGCGAAGATCGAGTAGTCTGGGCGATTTGCCACAGAAATGATGGACATGTTGGAAATGTAAGTCTACAGCAAATATCTCTGATCAACCGTACAGCAGAATTTGCAATTATATTGGGTGATAAACGACATTGGGGAAAAGGATTGGGATTACTGGTGGGCAGGAAATTGTTGGAGCATGGGTTCAATAAACTGAATTTGGAACGTATATACTGCGGAACTACCGCAAGCAATGAGGGTATGAAAAATCTTGCGAGTGCTCTGGGGATGGTCCTTGAGGGTACCCGGAGGCAACATTTTTTTCTCGAGGGTATCAGGGTAGACATGCTGGAATATGGTGTTTTGCGAGATGAATTTGCAGAGACATCGGTAATATGATTGCAGTAGTTTCCCATGATGCTGGTGGTGCTGAAATTTTAAGTAGCTATGTACGAGCGCAGGATCTTGATGTTCTGTATGTGTTAGATGGACCCGCACGCACTATTTTCGAGCGTAAGTTAGGCAAAATAGAAATTATCGCTCTTGACGAAGCTATACGTAAATCAACATCAATTATTTGCAGTACAAGTTGGGCTTCAGATATTGAGTTTAACGCCATCAAGTTAGCGCGTACTGCCAATAAACGTTCAATAGCATTTCTTGATCATTGGGTAAATTACCGGGACCGATTTGTCAGATCAGCCGAAACTGTTTTGCCTGATGAAATTTGGGTGGGTGATGTTTTTGCAAAAAACATAGCTCAGGAGGTTTTTCCGGACATCGCGGTTACCTTGGTGGATAATCCATATTTCAAGGATGTACGGAAAGAACTTCTTTCGAATCAATCGTGTCGTCCATCTTCCCAAGACGCCATTTCGATCCTTTATGTTTGTGAGCCAATCAGCAGGCATGCCTTGCTACGACATGGTGATGCGCGTTTCTGGGGTTATGTTGAGGAGGATGCGCTCCGTTATTTTTTGTCAAACACATCAGTATTAGGTAAGCCGATTGAACGAATCCTTATTCGAGCACATCCTTCCGAGAACGCAGATAAATATAGTTGGGTTCAAAATGAGTTTAATCTGCCGATTGAATTTGGTGCAATACGTACTCTATCTGAGGAAATTGCGGGCTGTGATGTAATTGTCGGATGTGAGTCAATGGCATTGGTAGTTGGGTTACTTGCCGGTAAAAAAGTTATAAGTTGTATTCCTCCTCACGGCAGAGCCTGTGTTTTGCCTCACACTGAGATCATAAAAATAAAAGATATTATGGAAAATAAACAGTTAATATATCAAAGCAATGAGTGATACTTCATCAGAACCAATCAAAGGTATTCAATACTGCATTCGATGCTGTGTACCAGAAACTCAGGAGGGTGTTCAGTTTGATGAAATGGGTATATGTACTGCATGCCGATCGTCTGAAGAAAAAATGCACATCGACTGGACTGTACGTGAAAAGCAGTTAAGAAAAATTTTTGAAGAAGCTAAAGCCAGTTCCGGAAATAATTACGATTGTGTATTGCCGATCTCTGGGGGTAAAGACAGTTTTTTTCAGGCGCATGTTTTAGTAAATGTCTATGGATTGAAACCGCTTGCCGTGACGTTTAACCAAAATTGGGTTTCAGAGACTGGGTTTTATAATCTGCAACGCTGCCTGGAAGTTTTTAATTTGGATCATCTGCAATTCACACCATCAAGAGGTTTAGTCAATCGAGTGGCGAGGAAGTCGCTAGATGCGATCGGTGATGCATGTTGGCATTGTCACGCCGGGATTGGCGCATTTCCTTTACAAGTTGCAACTCGCTTTAAAATACCCTTGTTGATATGGGGAGAGTCAACTGCTGAGAGCTCCGGTAAGGCTGCATTTAGTTGTCCACAAAAATTTGACAGGGATTATTTTACAAAGGTTTCAGCCAAGCTTACAGCACAAGAGATGATTGATGATAAGCTTAGCGCAAAAGATCTTTACCCTTTTGAACTGCCAAGCTATAAAGAAATTGAGAATACTGGTGTTTGGGGAATTCATTTAGGTGATTACATGTTCTGGGATGACGAACGCCAGACCGAATGGATTCGTGATGTATATGGCTGGAGAGAAACTGAGATGGAAGGTGCTTTTAAGGGCTATAAAAGCGCTGAATGTATCATGTCTGGTGTGCATGATTTTACTTGTTATCAAAAAAGAGGATTCGGCAGATCAACATGGCAAGCATCTGTGGATGTTCGAAATGGATTGCTTACCAGGAAAGAGGGATTTGAGTTGATTTGTAAACACGATCAAGAGCGGCCTGATGCACTGGATTACTATTTGAAAATTACAGGAATGAGCGAAGCCGAGTTTTATGATATTATGAGAGAAAAAAAACTCAAGGTGTTAAAGGATATTGATTTGCCATACCACCCCAAAGCGAAGCCGAATGCGGAGCAATTATTTCCATTCGTAGAACAAATAATCCAAAAACATTTAAACCAGCCTGACCCAAGAATCACGAGAGATCAGAAGGAGGATATATTATGAGCAGTATTTTCCTGGAACAATCAATTCCGCAATTGCTTCAAAATATTGAGCAGGGCGCCCTATCCTTTAGAGATCTGGCAGATGTTACTGTGCAGAAAATAAATGAAAAGGAATCAGAGACATTGGCATGGGTTAATTTTGATTCGGATAAGCTTAGGTTTGAGTCAGAACAGTCTTGGTTAAAATACAAGGCTCGGGGGTATCTATTGGGGCTTGATGGACTTCCTTTTGGTGTAAAAGATATTTTTAATACCAAGTCATTCCCCACTCAAATGGGGTCGCCTTTATGGAAAGACTTCACTCCAGGTAACAATGCGAGGGTAGTGGATTCAGTGCTTTTGTCTGGAGGCATTGTTGTTGGAAAAACAGTGACTGCGGAGTTTGCAGTGCATGCGCTCAATGAGACATTGAATCCTCATGATTCATCAAAAACACCGGGGACATCTTCAAGCGGGTCGGCTGCCGCTGTAGCCACGGGGATGGTCCCATTTGCTTTGGCTACACAGACTGCCGGTTCTATTGTAAGACCGGCCAGTTTTTGCGGAGTCTGGGGTATGAAGCCGTCGTTTGGACTGCTTCCTCGTACTGGGGTACTCAAAACCACTGATTCACTTGACACCATTGGTTTTGTCGCTGCACATGCCAAAAGTTTGAGACCCCTTCTTGACATCGTAAGAGTAAAGGGACCTGATTATCCGTATGTCTATCAATATTTAGACAGACACGGATCCTTGCCAAAGAAACAAGGTCGACCATGGCGAGTCGGATTTGTTATGACTCACGTATGGGCAACAGCTGCACCTTATGCTCAACAGGCAGTCGAAGCACTCGCCAGAAGAATCGGATCTGAAACCGGATTTGAAGTGGAAGAAATTGTTTGGCCGGCTGATTTACAGACATCGCATGATATCCACTCAATTATTTACAACAAATCGCTCTCTTATTATTTTCAGAATGAAAAGAAAATGGACTCCCATGTTACGCCAATCATGAATAAAATGATTGATGCAGGCGATTCCATAACACCAGATCAATTTAAACGTGCACTTACCGATCAGGAAAAATATTGCGCGAGGCTGGATCAACTCTTTGCACCGTATGATATTGTCTTATCATTGGGGACATCAAGTTCGGCTCCGTCAAGAGGAGTTGAAGAGTTACCAGACCCTTCATTAATCTGGACTTTGGGACATCTTCCGACAGTTGCAGCGCCGGTATTTCGTTCTCCCGAAGCTCTCCCTTTTGGAGTTCAGTTTGTTTCACGCAGGTGGAATGATTACTTGCTTCTTCAAGGGGTTGAGGAGTTAGTAAACAGGGGTGTTTTGCCTGAGGGTTGTACTCTTACTGCTGAATTGATGCCACAAGTGTCGACTTCTGATGGATTAGTTTAAATGAAAATTTCCAACAAGAATATCCGAGCAACTGTGTTTCAGGAATTCTGGAGCGATGAGTATAAGGACTCCTTGTATTTATGGCAGGGTTCTAAACATCACAGTACACTTGCTGATATTGACACGAATCCAGTACCTACGTGTAAGGATTATTTCACGACTCAGAAAGAAATAGAGGCCGGTCATGAATTCTGTAAAAAATTTTACTACAAAATTCTTCCGGAATTAACCGTAAGTTTGAATAATGCACACAACCTTGACCTGCCTGTTTCTTTTTGGCAAGTTGTTTTTGGTTATTGGTTGTATCGTCATATTTCGATTGTCTATGATAAATATGTTTATCTTAGCGCATTAGATATTGATAGGACGAGTCTCAAATTATTAAGCAAGGAGGATTTCTACATCCCTCAAAATCATGTTGATTATATATTTTGTTTTGCAAGTGATTTTGGAGTGCAGCAGTTAGTTAGTCAGTATTATTACCTTTTCAAGACCAAAGAATTTACGGAGGTACACAGGACATTTACTCATGGTGATACCTCTTCGAATAACGACACGCTTTTATCACGAGTAAAGCGAAATTATTCGATGTTGAAATTTGAACCCGAAATTGCGCTTTTAGGTGCGTATTTTAGTGCAAATACCGTAAATATATTAGGAGGAAAATCTTCAGGCAGAATAAACAGCATCGTTTTGCCGATTACAGAAAAAAAAACAATTGATGTCGATTTTGTGAAAAGGCGATGTATATCTAATAGCGTCGTCGAAAATAGCTTCGACAGCTATTTCATGCAATCTTTATATTATTGTTTGCCTAAAGATATTTTGGAAGGATTTTTTGAATATTACAGCGTTTATCAAAAGGATATCAAATCAAGAAAATTCACACATATTGTCTCTGAGGATTGGATAAGCAATATTTCAAATGCAATATATATTGCATTGGCAAAGGAAAATAAGGTGCGATTTATTTCTCACGAACATGGTGCTGGTACATGTTACTATAAGAATTTTTTGCATTTTATAGACTACGGATCTGCAGATATATATCTTTCTGTTGGATGGAAAGAAAATGGAAGAAACTTTATTCCTGGTGGGTTCACTTGTCGGGATATTATTCCATACAAGCAGGATTCTAATAAAGAGACTATTCTATTTATAACACGCACCAAATTTATTTATTGGGAGGAATTTAACGAATACAATGCATCAAATTCTACTTTTATTAAGGAGGTAGCAGTCGTTGCGGATTTTATTAGATTATTTCCTCAAGTATTGAAAGAAAAACTATTGTTCAGACCAAGGCCCGCAAAATTGTTTTGGGATGTAGAACATTTGCTGGAACTTGAGAAGCATAATGTGAAAGTAGACAGGGGGGATTTTACGGAAAGTATTTCCAAGTCAAGGATTGTCGTGACTGATCACATGAGTACCGGATTTGCGGAAATATTGTTGATGAAAGTTCCGTTTATTCTTGTTTATGATATCAGTTTTTTGCCGTTGACAAACGAACTGAGACAAATATTTGATGATTTGATCAGTTGTGGGGTGGTTCATCTTTCAGCATCGTCAGCAGTGTCACACTTATCATCAATTTACGATGATGTAGAAGGATGGTGGCAAAGCGAATCTGTTTGCCGGTCTGTCGGAAAACTGATTGATGTGTCGCTTGCACCACCAAACAGAACCACAGATTACCTTCTCTCTTTGCTATCGGGAGATAGCAAAAGCCAACCTACTTTACAGTACCGCTTCCTGACGTGGTCGGAAGATTGTGCGAAGAGAGCTTACAGGTTAATGAAGAAATCAAAATCATTAATCTCTTCAAGAGCAAAATAAAAATAATGATACAAAGACTATCAAAAGCTCAAACGCTCAATCAGCTTAAAACTAAGGTTAACTTCTTCCAGGTTCCTGAACTTCAGATAATTGATGCATCATTATACACCTCTACCCCGGATGACGTTGTCAAAGAGATAATAAATACTTTTTCTGGTCGCTCTCTGGCCATAAGATCATCTGCTGCAAACGAAGATGGTGTTAAAAATGCACGAGCCGGAGAGTTCGATTCAGTGCTGAACGTTTCGTCAACGGACGCTTACGCTATAGGTGATGCAATCAATACCGTGATTGCCAGCTACGAAAATAAAGGCGTGCGTACAAGAGGGGATGAGGTTATTGTTCAGGAGATGGTACTGAACACCAGCATGAGCGGTGTTGTCTTTACGCATGACCTGAACACCGGTGCGCCATATTATGTTATCAACTATGACGATGTATCCGGTTTGACCAATACGGTTACATCCGGTGGCGGTGAATACTCGAATCGAACACTCTATATTCATCGCGGAGCTACAGAAGCCCTTCGTTCAGAGCGTTTTCAACGATTGATACAGGCGATTCAGGAGTTGGAGCAAGTCATGGGCAGCCAGTTTCTCGATGTTGAATTTGCTCTTGCCGGGGACTTGACTCCATATCTTCTACAGGTACGGGCTATTACCACGCAGCCTAACTGGAATCGGGCTGTTGCCAGGCGCATCGACGCTGCACTGCAAGGTATACAGGCTTTTGTGAGCGCACGAATGAAACCTATGGCGGGCGTATACGGTAGATCCACAGTGCTTGGCCAGATGCCTGACTGGAATCCCGCAGAGATGATCGGACGCGCCCCTCGGGCACTGGCCTTTTCGCTTTACCAGACCTTAATTACCGATCATGCATGGCGCGTGGCAAGAGAGATGATGGGGTATGCAGTTCCTGTCGGTCAGCCGTTGATGGTATCTCTCTCCGGTCAGCCATTTATAGATACTCGGTTGAGTTTTCACTCTTTTTTGCCTGCCGATCTTTCACCTGAGATAAGTGAGAAGCTGGTTGATGCATGGGTGAACAGGCTGCAGGCCTATCCGGAACTGCATGACAAAGTGGAATTTGATGTTGCCATTACAACTTACAGTTTCGACATCGACGAAAAAATACAGTCACTGATCGGCACTTCACTTACGCAGTCGGAGCAGTCGGTATTCAAGGAAGTTTTGCGCCAGCAGACGCGTACATTACTCGAGAACAATAATCAGGGCGGTATCAGCAATGCGTTGTCCAGGGTGAATGAGTTGAGCAGGAAGCAGGCTCAATCGCGACAATTGTCCGAAGATCAGGATATTACCTCCCTGTTTGAAATGGTTGATGATTGTATCCGTCTGGGAACCGTACCCTTTTCTGTTTTGGCTCGACATGGCTTCATTGCCCGGACGATACTCCTGTCGTTGCATAAGCGAGGTATTTTGACAATGGAAGATGTTCAGCTTATTCAGTCCGGAATTCGAACAGTTGCCAGTACACTCGTAAATGATATGCGCCGTTTACAGCTTGGCGAGATCTCTCGTTCGGAGTTTATGGCAGAGTATGGCCATTTGCGCCCCGGTACCTATGATATCCTGTCACCTCGATATGATCAGATGTCCGATCTTGGAATGAATGATACGCAAGTTCGCCCCAAGCAGGAGCATAACGAGTTTATATTGAGCTTCAGGCAGCGGCGTGAAATAGATCGGCTTCTTCAGTCGGAAGGGTTTCATGAACTCGACGCAGAAAAATTGCTCGATTATCTTAAAGCTGCAACGGTAGGTCGTGAATATGGGAAGTTTGTCTTTACCCGATCTGTCAGTGATATACTCGAACTTATTGCAGGTTTTGGCGAGAAGCATGGTTTGAGCCGGGATGAAATGTCGTATGTCTCGATTGACAATCTTCTTGATGTTGTTACGAAGAGTAGTGAAGGCTCTATCGAAGAGCGGCTTCGCAGGATTGCTGAAGATGAATGCGAGAAGCACGCATTAAGTGCGGCGATACGTTTGCCCCAGGTGTTGTTTGATGAGGCGGGTGTGCATATTGTACCTTTTCAGGTCAGTCACCCGAATTTTATTACGCACAAGAAAATTACAGCGGCTTGTGTCTGCCTGCTTGCAGGGCAAACCGCGCCGGCACTGACAGGAAAAATTGTACTGATTGAAAATGCAGATCCGGGATTTGACTGGATTTTTGCCCAGCAAATTGGCGCTCTTATTACCAAATACGGTGGCGCAAATTCACACATGGCGATACGTTGTGCGGAATTTGGCATTCCTGCTGCAATAGGTTGTGGTGAGCAGCGCTTTGAGGTATTCATAAACGCAAATCAGATTCTCCTGGATTGCGCTGCAGGTTTGATTAATCCCTTGCATTAAAAGGAGACAGTTATGGTTGTGTGGTTAATTGGTTTATCAGGTACAGGAAAAACAACTTTAGCCAATCAAGTTGTCGAGCGGATACGGCAATCGAATGGCAAAGTGGTTCTCCTTGACGGTGATTTGATACGAAACCTTTTTGGCAATGATGTTGATCATACCATCGAAGGCAGGAGGCGAAATGCGGAACGTCTTTCGGTTCTCTCAAAGTTTCTCGCTGATCAGGGAATTCATGTTGTGGCGGCTGTTCTTTCGATATTTCCGGAGTGGCGTCGCTGGAACAGGGAACATATTCCCGATTACTCCGAAGTGTATATAAAGGCATCAATGGAGACATTGTTGAGACGCGATATCAAGAATTTGTATGCCAGAGCAGCAAAAGGTGAAATTGTTAACGTTGTTGGCGTGGACATACCCTTTCCGGAGCCTGAAAATCCGGAGCTGGTAATTGAAAATGATGTTGACCGGCTTGATTATCAGGAATTTACAGACAGAATCATGAGCCTTGCAGTAGTGCGAGAGGCGTTTGGGTGCGCATGAATGCCATTGTATTAGCTTTTCTGGTTCTGCTGCTTGTTGAAGCAGGGCTGTTTTTAATAGTCAATCTGCAGCGTCGAAGCTTTCCGTGGCTCATTACAAAGCGTGACGAGTTCCCGGTCCTTGATTCCCGGGCACTGCAAAAATTTATTGATTACAGTTTTGATCCGCAACTTGGATGGGTTCGTAAACCTGACTCCAGCGGGAGTGAAAATGGTCAAAAGGGGCCGATTACCTTTCATATTGATTCATCAGGTTCTCGAACCACTTCATTTGAAAAATTCCCATCTGTTATTGCTGCTTTTGGTGATTCCTACGCTTTTTGCCGACAGGTTGAGGATGACGAGACCTGGGAGGCCCAACTCTCAAGGCAGAACGGTTTTGGTGTGCTGAATTACGGGGTCGGCAACTATGGTATAGACCAGGCACTGTTGCGTTATGAAGGTATGATTTTACCGGAGACGGTAAAGGTTGTTGTGATGGGTTTTGTTCCGGAAACTATTTGCAGGGTACAGTCTTACTGGAAGCACTATCTTGAATTCGGAAATACCTTTGCGTTTAAACCACGATTTGTACTCGATTCAACAGGAGGGCTCACCTTGTTGGAAAATCTCATTCGGAGCGCAGAAGATTTTGCGGTTTTTCGTGAAAAACTGCCTGCAATACGTGCGGCTGATGGTTTTTACAAAACAAAATTTCGTTCGCAGCAGTTTCGATTTCCCTATATCTTCAGTTTGATGCGAAATCCATTAAAGCAAAGTATGCTGATTTCAGCTGTTGCTGTTCGCTCTGTTTGGCGGGCTTTGGGTATTTCAAACCGGAGCATAGAAAATCTGCCATTCACGTTAGTAATGAAAAATAACTTGCGTGATGCTCATCAGCTCTACAGCGACAGCAGATCGACAGAACTATTGAGTGCGATATTGCGGCGATTCAAGACAGAAGCATTGCGGCGAGGCCATACTCCATTAGTAGTTGTAATGCCACAATTGCTTGACATAAAGCTGAATAAAAACAGGGTATTTCCTTACCAAGGGTACTTCCGTGAGCTTGACAAGGAGCTGCCCGTACTTGATCTTACCGAGCGATTCATCAATATCGAATTTGAAAAACTTTACATCAACGATCAATATGGCGGTCATCTGTCAGTTGATGGAAATTGTCTGGTTGCAGATGAAATTTCGACCTGGCTCAAATTAAATGTTACATCAACACCATAAAAAAGGGATCTGGATTAATGAGAATTACTTATAGAAGAGCAAACAACAAAGACTACTGGACAAAGCGCTGGGACGATATTCCAGCCGATGCTCCGATGGAAAACCTTGGTGTATATCCACTGAAATACGCCCAGATGACGGTAAAAAACAAAGAGGGAAAGATTCTTGAAGCAGGTTGTGGCGCAGGTCGGGTTTTACGTTATTATCATGACAGGGGTTATGATATACTCGGTTTCGATTTTATAGATGTTGCGATCAAAAAACTCAAGGAGATTGATCCAACACTACAGGCAGAGGTAGGGGATATAACCAGACTGAGATTTGCAGACCACTCCTTCAGGTATATTCTGGCTTTTGGACTTTATCATAATCTTGAACACGGTCTGGACAAGGCTATTGGCGAAACGCATCGGGTACTGGAAAAAGGCGGTTTGGTGTGTGCCTCATTCCGTGCTGACAATGTTCAGACCAAGCTTACTGATTGGCTGACTGAAAGAAAAGCAAAGAAAAACGGAAACGAGAACAAAACTCGGGCTTTTCACAAGATGAATCTGACCCGCAGTGAATATGAGCAATTATTCATTCGTGCAGGGTTTGCCATTGAATTTATCGGTCCGGTTGAGAATATGCCCATCCTCTATAAATTTGCTGTTTTCCGCTCTTCCGAACATAAGCAATTCAATGAAAACAAGGCGCGTGCTGAAGGTTATCGTTTATCGTGGTTTGGTCAACTGCTGCAAAATATGTTAATGAGGTTCTTTCCTGATCAGTTTTGCAATATCTATGTTCTCATTGCAAAAAAATTATGAACATTCGCTCTGAAATGATTGTAGGTATAACACAACGCATAGACTTCATTTCAGGACGAAATGAACTCAGGGATGCCCTGGATCAAAGGCTGGCTTCATGGCTCATACAAGCAGGCTACCTGCCTGTTCCCATACCAAATACCTTGTTTGATAAAGATAATGCTGCCGATTTATCCCTTGAAAACTGGTTATCAGCAGTAAAGCCCGGTGCATTACTGCTTTCCGGTGGTAATGATATCGGTGAATATCCGTCAAGAGATGATACCGAGCGCTATTTACTATCCTGGGCAGTATCCAATGGAGTTCCGGTTTTAGGTATTTGCAGGGGTTTACAGATGCTGGCTGTGTGGGCTGGGGTTACATTAGAAAAGAAAGAGGGGCATGCAGGAACCCGTCATCCCCTCAGAGCGGCTGAAAAAAATGAAGAGTGGCCAGGTGAAGTAAACAGTTACCATAACTGGATAGTATCTGTATGCCCGGATGAATTTAAGGTGACAGCACGTTCAGAAGATGGAGCCATAGAGGCAATCAGGCACTCTGAATTATCACTTGAAGGATGGATGTGGCATCCTGAACGGGACAGACCATTTTCTCAACTTGACATCAAAAGGATAAGGTGTTTATTTGGTCAATAAACATTTGACATCTATCGCTGTTGATGCAGCCAAAAAAGCAGGTCAAGCTATTCTGACTTATTACAGGAAAGAGCTCCCTGTTGAGCAGAAAAATGACGGATCACCGTTAACCTTGGCTGATCAGGCATCCCACAGCATAATCTCAGTATTACTCGCAGAGACAGGGATACCTGTTGTCTCTGAGGAGGGTGTTGAGCTTCACATGAGCGCTGAGAGATATTGGTTAGTTGATCCTCTGGATGGTACAAAGGATTTTTTGGCGGCAAATGATGAATTCACTGTCAATATAGCACTGATTGAAAACGAACGGGTCATTATTGGTGTGTTATACGCGCCTGCTCTTGATGAGTTGTATGTTGGCATACCAGGGGACTCTTTTTTGTCAGTAAAACTGCAGGGTATCGCGGCGGTATATCCATCAACCCCTAAAAGCACTGAACCACGGATGGCAATCAGTCGCTTTCATGACCACTCTGATGCAGCACTATTTGTCGCTGCAAATCAGGTTAAGGAGTGCATACCGGTTGGTTCGGCACTGAAATTCGGAAGACTCTCTATTGGTGCAATAGATGTGTATCCGCGTCTTGTAGGAACTTCTGAATGGGATACGGCAGCCGGTCAGGCTATTCTTGAGGCCAGTGGCGGCCATGTTCTTGATCTGGATAAAAAGGAGCCAATGCTCTATGGCAAAGCAAACAGGCGCAACGGGCGTTTTATAGCTTTTCGTTGGCCATATAAGGCAAGTGACTTTGACTTAACAATTTTAAAAAGAGAGAACTCATGAAGGCAATTATTCTTGCGGCCGGTGAAGGTACGCGTTTACGTCCTTATACGCTTGATCGTCCCAAGTGCCTGGTGGAAGTGGATGGACGCAGCTTGCTGGATCGCCAGTTGGATGTGCTGGCAACTGAAGCGGTTAATCCTGTCATTTTAATTGGCGGATATCGCGCGGAAATGCTGGAACGTCCCGGTGTAACAATTCGATTAAACCCTGGTTATGCAGTCACAAACATGTTGTGGACATTGTTTTGTGCTGAGGATGATCTTGAGGGTGATGTTCTTCTTTGTTATGGTGATATTGTTTATTCAAGTGAAATACTTCAGGCAATTCTGAAATCAAAAGCCGACATTGCTGTAACAATTGATTTGGAGTGGGAGTCATATTGGCGCGCACGAAACGAAGATCCTCTGGATGATGCCGAAACACTCAAACTTGCAGCCGATGGCAGAATTCTTGAGATTGGTCAGAAGCCCAAATCACTTGATGAAATTGAAGGCCAGTATATGGGTCTGATGAAGTTTTCCCCCAGGGGTTTGGAACTGCTGAAAAAAACCTTTCATGATGCAAAATCTTTTGGATCCCTGCGCGGCAAACCGCTTGAAAAAGCCTATATGACCGATATGCTGCAGGCAATGATTGACCTGAATTACAGACTTGACGCAGTCTTGGTGCATGGTGGATGGGTTGAGGTCGATACGGTGAGTGACCTGAATTCAGATGTTACAAAAAGCAGATTGGATAGTATATCAGAATCAAGGATCGCTTAATATTATGTACTGGATCAGCATAAAAGATCTCAGGGCGAAATGTCAAAAAACAAATTATGGATATGATGTCTATCCGTTATTATTCAGGTTTATCAGGGTACTCTCTATTTATTCTACCTGGTTGCTTATACAGACACGGTGTAATCCGAATACGATAACAATTCTTGGCGTATTATGTGGTGTGCTAAGTGGGATAATGTTTTTTGCGGGCTTTGTGAACAGTGCCCTGATATTGGTAATACTGGCTGTAATAGCTGATTTTTCTGATGGTGAAGTGAGCCGGTTTCATGGCACAACCTCCAAAGAGGGAACATATCTGGATACCATTCATCATTTTGTGGTACAGCCTTTTTTTATAGCTGGAATTGTGCTGTGGAGTTTTGAAAAGAACAACAGTCACCTTTTTCTTGCTGCGGGGATGGTTAGTGTAATAAACTCAATCATTCTGTCACTTGCAGTATCGTCGGCGGTTGATAACGCTTTGTTAAAGCATTTGTTAAGGTACATAAAGAGTAACAGGGTGCGTCACATACCTACTGAAATCGAAGAAACACCGGTGAAACCAATGCAAAAGGCAGGTTTTTACCGGGCTATTCCCGGAACAGTGGCTCGAATGCTTGATTTCCCGTATGTAATAGTAATAATGGGGGTTGGCGTGATTTTGGATAGGTACTGCAGCGTTTTATTCGGCATTAACGACAGTGTGATCTTGTACATGATATATCTTTATGCGTTGCTGAGCTCGGGCTTGGTAACTCTTTTTGTGTGGAATGTGGTTCACAGCAGACACATTGAAAAAAGATTTAATGAAACAATAAAAATGGTATAGGTATAAGCGGATCGGAGAAAAGTTAATTCTGATCGGCAACCGATATCATAGCCTTAACCCCGGTAAAGAATATAATAATGAAAACAGCTCAACCAAGAATTTGTATTGTCCTTTTACATTGGAAAGATTACAATGATACAAAACAGTGTTTGTTATCGCTTGAAAATATTACGTATAAAAATTATTCTATTACAATAGTTGATAATTTTTCAAATGATAATTCAATTGAAAAACTTCAGGCTGAATTTCCTGATGTGAAATACATTTTAAACAGTGGTAATTTAGGATTCAGTTGTGGAGTGAATGCCGGTCTGCGTGATGCATATAAATCCGGATTTGATTATGTGCTTGTTTTAAATAATGACATGGTGGTAAACCCCGGTTTTCTTGAGCCTGCTATAGCGATTGCAGAAAAAGATCAAAAAATCGGTGCTGTTACCGGAAAGATAATGTTTAAGGCAACACCAAATATATTCTGGCATGCCGGCGGGCACATCGACCCTTTTCGTGTACAGGGTGTTGCGCGAGGTAAAGATGAGGAAGATCGGGGCCAGTATGATGAAATTTGCGAAACAGGCTGGGCTTCGGGTGCCATGTCCTTGATACCACGCAGAACATTTGAAAAGGTTGGATATTTCCCTGAAGAGCACTTTTTTGGACAGGAGGAGTGGGATTACTCTACCGCCATTCTGAGATCGGGCTTAAAAATTATCTATGTCCCTGACTTTAAAGGTCTTCATGAAGTAGGCGGCAGCTACAATGCCGGCCACCCGATTCTGAACGTTTATGGTGGATATCTGAGCAAGATGATATATGCCGAAAAATATATGTCGCCAATTGCCTGGAAAATCTGGCGTATCGCTTTTTGGGTTTATTTGAAGTTCAAATGGCCAATACTTGCTCGCGAGGGGTGCAAGTGCGAAGAGGACTATCGAGTTCGTTTTGGCGCTGGTTTGATGGCATTCAAGGATCATAAAACCATAAAGCGTGTCGATCTTGCACAACTTGAGAATGCTGCCCGACGGCTGGGGCCGGCTCCTTCATGGGGAAATGACTGGGTTTCTGAGAGTTGATCATAAACCAATTTTTATTTAAAAAAAGGGTTGTTGCAGACGGTTCAGCAGTATATTGCCAGTTTTCGAACAATACTGTTGATGTGCCGCAATCTTTTTTGTATAAATATTTTTCCGGCTTATTTTTTTAATGGTATACCTATCAGTACTTATTGCTGGACTGGCAATGTCATTACAAAACGGAAGGAGTAAATATTATTTCTATTCTTACCTTATTCTGCTATTTATTCTTGCCTCATTCAGGTATGGTGTAGGGCCGGATTATTTTAACTATGAATACCTTTATTCAGTGTTAAATACATCTATAACAGAGCAAATAAAGCAACTGTCAGGGCAGGAGCTATTATTCAGACTTTTCGGAACAACCCTGCATTCTTTCAACTTTTCATATCAGCTTTATCTTGCATTTACTGCGCTTATAACTCTTTTTTATATAGGTAAACTATGTGCTAAATACAGTAAGTATCCTGTGTTTTCGCTTTACTTGTACTATTGTTTTTTTTATTTTGTATGGGTCTTTAGCGGAATAAGGCAGGGTTTGACCCTCTCTATCGGAGTTTACTATTTGCTTGAATGTATGGAAGACAGGAAACATATAAAATTCCTGGTTATTGTATTCTTCCTTACGCTTGTCCATGCATCATCACTTTTTTTACTTGTGTTTTATGTTTTTGGTAATTTAAAAATAAATAGAAAAGCTCTTCTTATTGGTGTTTTTATCTGTTTTTGTGTATCATTTATTCCTGCTGGATATTTTCTTGGTATCATTAGTCACATTCCATTCGGTGAAAGAGTTGCGTTTTACAGTGGCGGAGATGGGACTGAAGTATCAATCAGTTATTTTGATTTTAAAAGCATATCCCGGTTTATACTGTTGCTGATAATTGGCATTGTATTCGATAAAAGCTACAAAAGAGATGATGAAAATAAAAAAATTATAATGGATCTCTATGTGATAAGTTTTGGCATTTATTATGCTTTGAGATTTGTTGAGGTTCTTGCGGCAAATGCTTCGCTCTATGGGTTTGTATTAATTGTTATTATTTTACCGGATATGTATGCCAGACTAAGAAATAAAATAAATTCGAAAATATTTTTAGTGTTTATTATTGTTTTTAGCATCACTTATTTTTTTAAGAATGTATCCTCAATGGAGGATATGAGTGAAATGAAAAACGCGGCGGTAATAACTCCATATACAAATATATTCAACAAATCGCAGTATTTTGATAGGTAAGCACTCATTTCTTTTTCATAAATCAATCGTTCGCACTCCATCCTTGTGAAATTTAAAGTAAATCAATTTTACGGTATCAACGTTTTGTGCCCATAAATTTATGAATAACAATGAAATATAGACCAGAAATAGACGGTCTGAGATCCATTGCTGTGCTTCCAGTTATTCTGTATCACGCTGGCTTCAATACGTTCAGTGGAGGCTTTGTAGGCGTCGATATATTTTTTGTAATAAGCGGTTATCTTATCACATCAATTATTCTCTCTGAACATAACTCTAACTCGTTTTCACTGAAGGCTTTTTATTATAGACGTGCACGAAGAATACTGCCGGCACTCTATTTTGTGCTATTTGTCTGTGCTATTATTTGTCTGTTTCTTTTATCGCCTTTTGATGGAAGGGACTTTTGGCAAAGTCTTTCAGCTACGATACTGTTTGCATCGAATATTCTTTTTTGTGCTGAAAGCTCAGATTATTTCGGGTTATCCTCTGAATATAAACCGCTGCTTCACACCTGGAGCCTCGCAGTAGAGGAGCAGTATTATATTCTATATCCTCTTGTTTTGCTTGCAGCATGGCGCTTCAGCAAGAAACAGATAATGCCTTTACTTGCAACGTTAGCAGTTGTTAGTCTTGCAGTTGCGCAATGGACAGCGTACCATTCGCCATCCCTCGGGTTTTTTTTACTGCCATCTCGTGCCTGGGAGTTGCTGATCGGAGCGTTTATAGCATTTTATTTTAATCAAAAAGAAAATGCTCCGGTAAATAATAAAAAAAACACATTTATATATGAAACAGGTGGGGCCACCGGACTGCTAATGATTTGTTCCTCGGTATTTCTGTTTGAAAAATCAACTCCCTTTCCAAGTCTGTATACTTTAGTTCCTACTGTTGGTGCTGCATTAATCATATTGTTTGCTAATCCACAAACTGTCGTAGGCAGGTTATTGGGTAGTAAATTATTTGTTGGTATTGGTTTGATCAGTTACAGCGCATATTTGTGGCATCAGCCTTTATTTGCTTTCGCAAGATATTATTTGCTTACCGATCTGGGTATTTATCAGTCTATTATTGTTATAGTCTTGACATTTGCACTGGCTGTTTTCTGTTGGCAATTCATTGAAAAGCCATTCAGAAATAAAAGTGTCATTTCGGATAAAAAATTAGTTTCAATTTTCTCAATTGCATCTGTAGTACTGTTCTCTATTGGTTTTGCCGGCAACTCATCAAAAGGTTACCAAAATGTAAAGCTCGCCTTTATCCCTGACTACAAAGCCAAAATATGCGTTGACTTCTTTTCCGAACTTGATAAAAAAGAGAAAATATACAGAGAAATAAGTGCAAGTAATGCTCCTGATTTTAATAAGGATTTCAAAAAGAAAATTCTGATACTCGGTGATTCGATGTCAGGTGATTTTTTAATGGCAGTTAAGCTGAATGCTAATCTGGATAAAAATAATCAATTTATTCGCAAAGATCTTGATGATCCGGAGATGGACGATTTTTTGGAGTATATGAAAATATCTAATCGAAATAAGCTTTCTGCAGGCGATAATGATAAGGAATTTGTTGAAATAAAACGGTTAATTGATAATTGCGATATTGTTGTTCTTGCAGCAAATCTGATAGAAGAAACTGCGCCGTCAGCCATAAGGCTTGCTGAATATCTCGCTAAAAACAATAAACTGGTTTATGTTGTCGAACCTTTCAGGGTGTTTCATATGGCAGCATCTTCTTATTATTTTGCAAATAGCGATATTCGTATGAATAAGCTGAATTCATTTATGTATAAAAGAATATCACCTGAATATTTGACTGTCAGAAATTATATGAGTAGTTATTTTTCTCGAAATAGCAATGAGAATATTAAATTAATTGATAAAGCAAGGCTGTTTTGTGATTTTAAAAATATGACATGTTCTTTGTATTCGGAAAACGGGCGCCCATTGATTTTTGATGAATTACATCTGACTCTTGAGGGTGAAAAGTATTATGGTGATGATCTGGATAAATCAGGCTATTTTATTCAATAAATGATTGTCAAAAATCAGGATTCACTATCTGTTTTTTGAATAGACGTTTGCCGTGTTTTAAGATGCATCTGTTTTTATAGGCTTGTTTATAAAATAAAGTATTCTGTGAAAATATTGTATTTGTATGCTGAGTTATCCCCGTATCTCAAGCCTGTTTTTGAAGCATACGTCAAGATATACGGCGTAAAACTGCATGTGGTGCATTGGGACCACATCAAGCTGACGCCCTATGAACCGGTGTTAATGGATGGAGTGTTTTACTATAAAAGGTCTGAATATGATCTGGGAAAATTAAAAAAGCTTACAGAAGATTTACGGCCTGATCTCATTTATGTGGTTGGTTGGATGGATAAGGATTATTTGAAGGTGATTATCAAGTGGCGCCTTAAAGGCATTCCCGTTGTAGTTGGTTTTGATGATGTCTGGTTTGGTAACATCAGGCAGAATATAGGATCAATGCTCATGAAAAGTATAGGCAGATATTTTTTCAGTCACGCTTTTGTTTCTTTTGCAAGGCAATATGAATTTGCCAAACGAATGGGTTTTAAAGATCATGAAATTATATCAAATCTACTTTCATGCGATACGGAGTTATTTCAGGGATCACATAAAAAGCTTTCTCTCAAGTGCATTAACTATCCACATAAATTTGTATACATTGGTCGCTTTTCTGGAGAAAAAGGGATTGATTTACTGGCACCGGCATTCAAGATCTATCGTGATGAATATGCGGGGTCATGGAGTTTATTATGCGTCGGGGGCGGCCCCCTTCGTTCCTTGCTTGAAGGGCAGGACCATATTGACGTTCTTGACTTTGTCAGCCAGACAGAAATGATATCTCTTCTTGATAGTTCCGGTGCTTTGATTATGCCGAGTTATAAGGATATGTGCCCCCTTGCTGTTCACGAAGCAGCATCCGCTTGTTTGCCTCTTGTCTTGTCCAGCGGGGTTGGAAATAAATCAACTTTTTTAATTGATGGATTCAATGGCTATAGTTTTAATTCAACATCCGTTCATGGTCTTGCACTGGCTATGCATAAAATAGCTTCTTTATCAGATTCAGCATTGATGGAAATGAGTGAGCATAGTTATGTGCTTTCCAAAAGAGTAAGTCCTGATATGACCGCTGCAAGTTTGATGTCCATTCTGCTGAATAATTGAATTAATGACTCTTTTTATAAAATGTCTCTATATCTGCTCCTGTAGTTATTTCACCATGATCTCTATTTTATGTGTGGAATAGTCGGTATTTGCAGTATTGTTCCTCAACGGGAGCGAGCTTGGCTGTCTGCAGGTCGAGATACTATGACCCATCGAGGACCGGATGATTCGGGTGAATGGTGGTCGGATGACGGGCGGGTTGGCCTGGCTCACAGACGCCTCTCGATAGTTGATCTCTCATCTGCCGGACATCAGCCCATGCGCGATGAGTCGGGTGCAATCACTATTATTTTTAATGGCGAAATCTATAATTTCACCGAGTTACGAGACACTTTGATTGCCTCTGGCCATTACTTCAGATCTCATTCAGATACTGAAGTGATAATGGCGGCCTATCTGCAGTGGGGCATTGATTGTCTGGTTCATTTGAACGGAATGTTTGCTTTTGCACTTTTCGATGCGCGGCAGCAAACCGTATTTCTTGCGCGTGACCGCGCCGGTGAAAAACCGCTTTTTTATCACAATGCCAGCGGTGAACTTCGATTTGCCTCAGAACTCAAGGCGCTTTTGGCAGACTCTGCTTTGTCAAGGCGAGTTGACCCTGTTGCGCTTGATTGTTACCTTGCAATGGGATATGTGCCGGGTGAACACTGCATGTTAAAGGGGTTTAATAAACTTCCACCGGCTCATGCCCTGTTCTTTGATCTGAAAACAGGCCATTCCAAAGTATGGTGCTACTGGCATCTGCCTCTGTTGGCTGCAAATTCCTCAGAGCGCGTTGATGAGATAGCTCTCCTCGATAAACTTGAGGGTTTGCTGAGTGATGCTGTTCGTCGCCAGATGGTGGCCGATGTGCCGGTGGGTGTTCTTCTCAGTGGTGGAGTTGATTCAAGTCTGATTACTGCTATGGCAGTCCGGGCTTCCAGTCAGGTACAGACATTCACAATTGGCTTTCCCGGACACGGCAAGCTCGATGAAACTGAGCATGCCCGATTGATCTCCCGCCACTTTGGTACCCGCCATACCGAGTTGATGGCTGAACCTGCTACGGCGGACCTGCTTCCACGCCTGGCGCGGCAGTTTGATGAACCAATGGTTGATTCTTCGATGATTCCCACCTTTTTGGTAAGCCAGTTGGTACGCCGGCACTGTACTGTGGCACTGGGTGGCGATGGTGGGGATGAGTTGTTTGGCGGTTATGGACATTATAACCGTTTACTGTGGATGGAGAAAAAACTGGGAAAGGTCCCGCGCCTTTTGCGTATGGCCCCCGGTTTGTTTGCTGAGCACTTTATGCCTGTTGGATTTGCAGGAGGCAATATTCGAACCTGGCTTATGGCTCTCGGGCAGGATTTCAGGATGGGTTTGCCTCAGATTGCTACCTGCTTTGACAGTATCAGTCGACAAAAACTCATGGGTCGGCATGCTGGCTATGGAGTTATAGCTGATGAAATCTATCAGGATCAGGTTCCACTAAACTCTGATCTTCTTCAACGTGCTACCCGAATGGATTTTTCAAACTATCTTGCAGAAGATATCCTGGTCAAGGTGGACCGTGCCAGCATGTTGAACTCTCTGGAAGTGCGAGCCCCTTTGCTTGACTATCGATTGATTGAGTTTGCCTTTGCAAATGTACCGTCAGATTTGAAAGCCTCTTTCAATGATAAAAAGATATTGCTTAAACGACTGACGGCTCGCGTGTTACCTCCTGAATTTGATCGCCATCGCAAGCAGGGGTTTTCCATACCGCTCGACAAATGGCTCAAAGAAGGAGCTTTTCGTGTACTTTTTCATGAGGTCTTGCGCGACCCGCAATGCTGCTTTGATTTGCGGACAGTTGACAGCCTGTTGCGAGGGCAAAATAGGGGGCGCAGCAATGGCGAAAGACTTTTTGCTCTGGTGCTGTTTGAGCTGTGGAGGAGGGAGTACAAGGTTACATTCTGATTTCAATGGAGATTGGACATGAACACTGTATTACTGGAACTGTTACGCTGCCCGAAGAGTGGTCAAGGTTTGACACTGGAAAGCGAAGGAAATAATTTGCAGGATATTGACTACGGTTGGTTGGTCTCTGAAGATGGTCAGCATCGTTATCCGGTTCTCAAGTCCATCCCTCGCTTTGTCCCAGAGTCCAACTATGCCGATAATTTTGGTATGCAATGGAACTACTTTCGCCAAACACAACTGGACAGTCATTCTGGTTTTCCAATCTCTGCTGACCAGTTTTGGTTGGCAACCGGTTGGTCGCCCACTGATCTTAAGAACCAGTGGGTGCTGGATGTAGGTTGTGGTGCTGGACGATTTGCCGAGGTGGCCTTGAATGCTGGAGCCAAATTGGTGGCTCTGGATTATTCCAGCGCGGTGGATGCCTGTTATGCCAACTTGAAGCATCACCCGAATCTGCACGTGGTGCAGGGTGATATATATTCGCTGCCTTTTGTGAAAGGTGCGTTTCCTTTTGTGTATTCTCTTGGTGTGCTGCAGCATACGCCGGATGTTGCCAAAGCTTTTGCTGCATTGCCTCCCATGGTGTGTGGCGGTGGGAGGTTGAGTGTTGATTACTACTGGAAACGTATCCGAACCATGCTGCACATAAAGTATTTGTTGAGGCCCTTTACAACAAAAATTGGTCAACCTGAATTGTTTGCTGTGTTGCAACGATGGGTACCCGGTTTGCTGAATGTCAGCCAGACTTTGGGGAGTGTTCCACTGTTCGGGCGAGTTTTGAAACGACTTGTGCCCATTGCGGACTACATAGATGATTATCCATTGACTGCTCAGCAAATGAAGGAGTGGGTCCTTTTGGATACTTTTGATATGCTTGCACCTGCGTATGATATCCCGCAGACAGCAACAACTGCTCGAAGATGGTTTGAAGATGCAAAGTTTGTAAATATTCAGGTGGGCCACTGGGGACATTTGGGTGCCAGGGGAACAAACTTGAAATGAATGTCTGTACAAGAAGTAAAGAAAATTAACCTTGTAAAAGTTAAAGTGTCTGATCTGAATCCTTTAACAAAGCTATCGGAAACCATCGGTAAGACGGGTAAAAGGTGAACAAAACTGATCAGTTGATTATTGGTATTGACGCTTCGCGCAATCGATCTGGAGGTGCTGTAGCTCATTTGATAGGAATTCTCTCAGAAGGGGATCCGGTAATCAGGGGCATTCATCAGGTTCACGTATGGGCTTACAAGACCTTGCTTGATGCGGTTCCCGACAGGCCCTGGTTGATCAAGCATAATCCGGCAGAGCTTGAACAGTCGTTGATTAAACAACTTCTTTGGCAACGATTCGACTTGCCTGTTGAGGCAAAACGTGCTTCTTGCCAGATAGTCTTGAATACGGATGCAGGTACTATTTCCACCCTTCGACCTGCCGTTACGATGAGTCGGGACATGCTCTCCTATGAACCAGGCGAGATTACGCGATACGGATTCAGCCTTGCCCGCTTACGTTTGATTCTTTTGCGTTATATGCAAAACCGGTCTCTTCGCAAGACTGACGGGGTGATATTCCTTACACGCTATGCGGCCGATATTATACAGCAATCCTGTGGTACCTTGCCTTCAATTACCTATATTCCGCATGGCGTTGGCCCTGCTTTCAAGCAGGCTCGACAGGTAAATAGATGGCCGGAGGAAGGTGAACGTCCTATTCTGTGTACCTATGTTTCAAATGCAGAAATGTACAAACATCAATGGGTGGTAGTAAAAGCGATCTCATTGTTAAGAGAGCGGGGTTATAATTTGACACTAAGCTTGGTTGGTGGGGGCAAAGGCCGTGCGCAGCAATTGTTACAGGATACGATTGCTGCGCTGGATCCGGATAAAGAGTTTGTAGAACAACTTGCTTTTTTACCGCAAAAAGAGTTGCCTTCCCATCTGTCGAGAGCCGACCTGTTTGTATTTGCGTCAAGTTGTGAAAATATGCCAAACACCCTGGTTGAGGCTATGGCTGTAGGGCTTCCAATTGCCTGTTCCAATCGTGGACCGATGCCGGAAGTGCTTGCAGATGGAGGCGTTTACTTTAATCCTGAAGATGCCGGATCTATTGCTGCGGCAGTAGAACAGATAATTACATCACCATCACTGCGACTGACTATCGCTCAGCGCGCACAAACTCTTTCCCAACAATATAACTGGAAGCGTTGCGCTGATGAAACGTTTACATTCCTCGCCGAAACTTACCAAAAATACTCACGATGATCGCCCGCTCGTATCAAATATGCTCCAACTGTGTTATGGACACCAGCGATCCCAACATTGTTTTCGATGAACAGGGTGTTTGTGATTACTGCAATAACTTTAAAAACGAAATTCAGCCTAACTGGCATACCGATGCTCAGGGAGAGAAAGCACTTGCGCTTCTGTCCGGGAAAATAAAAGCAGAGGGAAAGGGAAAGGATTTTGATTGTATTATCGGTTTAAGCGGTGGATTGGACAGCTCTTATGCTGCTTTTATTGCGAAAGAAAAGATGGGCCTTAGACCTTTGCTTTTTCATGTAGATGCTGGGTGGAATACTGATCAGGCAGTAGGAAATATTGAAAAGCTGGTTGATGGCCTTGGACTTGATCTGTACACTGAAGTGATCAATTGGGAGGAGATGAAGGATTTGCAGCTTGCCTTTTTGCGGTCGCAAATTCCGGATCAGGATCTTGTGCAGGATGCAGCATTCTTTTCTTCTCTGTACAAGTTTGCACACAAGCAGCATATAAAATATATCATTACCGGTTCGAATTTTTCAACTGAGTGTTGCCGTGAACCTGAGGAGTGGGGGGGCTATCTGGGTATTGATAAATTACTGTTCAGTGATATCCATACCCGTTTCGGAAAGCGGGCATTAAAGACGTTTCCTCTTGTTGATATTTTTGTTTACAAGGTGTTCTATCAGAAGATTCTTGGTATGCAGGTTGTTATGCCGCTGAATCTGGTGCCTTATGTCAAGAAGGATGCAGAGGCTGAACTGGAGCGTCGGTTTGGCTGGCAGAAATTTCAGCATAAACACCATGAATCACGTTTTACGCGTTTTTATGAAGACTTTTGGCTACCTCAAAAATTTGGTTATCACAAGCGACGGGCACACTTTTCAAGCCTCATCATGACAGATCAAATGATAAGGGCTCAGGCTATGGACCGTCTTTCCCGTCCGGAAATGGATGAGCAATTTCTGACACAGGAATTTGAGTATCTGGCCAATAAGCTTGGATTGAGTGTAGCTGAACTACAGGTGATTTTTCAGGGTGAGAACAAGACCTATCGGGATTACAGGAATAAACGCTGGGCTATCGGAATGGGTACCAATCTTTTGCGTATGCTTGGTTTAGAAAAAAGGTTTTTTCGATGATTCATATCGTTGATTATGGTTTAGGTAACATTCAGGCGTTTTTGAATGTGTATAAGCGTTTAGGCGTTGAGGTAGTTCGTGCACGATCTAAAGAAGACTTTCATGGGGTAACCAAGCTTATTCTTCCTGGTGTTGGTGCATTTGATCATGCAATGGATTTACTTAATGCATCAGGAATGCGCCAGTCGCTTGAAGATTTTGTCAAGCGTGACCGGGTGCCTGTACTTGGTATTTGTGTCGGTATGCAGATTTTAGCTGAATCGAGTGAAGAGGGTTCCATGTCTGGGCTTGGGTGGGTCAAGGGATGCGTAAGAAGTTTTGCGGGCAATTCGGCCTCTTCTCTATTGCCAATGCCGCATATGGGTTGGAATGATGTTGTTGTTGGTGTTGAGTCACCTTTGTTTAAGGGACTCGAAAATGATGCCCGATTCTATTTTCTTCACTCCTATTATTTTGATTGTGATGAAGCTTCCCAGGCGATAGCTCATGCTGATTATGGTTTTCAGTTCGATTGTGCGGTTCAGGCTGATAACATTTATGGTGTTCAGTTTCATCCTGAAAAGAGTCACCACTGGGGGACAATTTTGCTAAAGAATTTTGCGGAAATTTAATTGATGTTGCGTCCTCGAATTACTCCTTGCCTGCTTATTCATCAGGGCGGTCTGGTCAAGACAGTTGCGTTTGGCAATCCGAAATATGTCGGAGATCCGATCAATGCAGTCAAGATTTTTAATGAGAAAGAGGCCGATGAGCTCATAGTGCTTGATATTGATGCTACAGCTAACGGCGTAGAGCCGGATTATCGGATGATTGCACATATGGCAGCCGAGTGTCGTATGCCATTATGTTATGGTGGTGGTGTGCGTAGCTCCGAACAAGTCAAGAAAATCATTGGACTTGGCGTGGAAAAAGTAGCTATAAGCGATGCGGCTATTACTGATCCGGCTCTGGTAACCCGTGCGGCTGAAGCTGTAGGCCGGCAAAGTATTGTTGTGGTGATT
The DNA here is from genome assembly GCA_013334485.1 of Chlorobiaceae bacterium. Classification (GTDB taxonomy): domain Bacteria; phylum Bacteroidota; class Chlorobiia; order Chlorobiales; family Chlorobiaceae; genus Chlorobium. The sequence continues at coordinate 52,655 of JAAXXL010000004.1, forward strand.
GATGTAAGAAAAAAACCCGGAATGTTTGCAAGGGGCTATGAGGTTTTTACCCAAAATGGCAAGCGGGAGCACAAGGTCGATCCTTTTGAACTTGCATTTCAGATGCAGGAAGCGGGGGCCGGTGAAATTGTCATTAATTCAATAGACTGTGATGGACAGATGAAGGGATATGATCTTTCTCTTGCGGATCGAATGCGCCAGAATATAAAAATTCCGCTGACTTTACTGGGTGGAGCAGGATCACATCAGGATATAGTTGAATTGCTGGGTTTGTGCGGAGTGGTTGGTGCTTCGGCAGGCAGTCTGTTTGTTTTCAAGGGGTCGTATCGTGCTGTTCTGATAAACTATCCAAATCCCGATCAAAAAGACGGGATTTGCAAAGCGGGTTTGGAATTATTCTCAAAAAAGTGACAATTCATGTTTAAAGAAAAGATACTTCTTTTAACCGGAGGAACAGGTTCTTTCGGTAATGCTGTGCTTCGTCGTTTTCTGGATTCAAATCTGAGCGAAATCCGCATTTTTAGTCGTGATGAGAAAAAGCAGGATGACATGCGAAAGCGGTACAATAATCCGAAATTGAAGTTTTACATCGGGGATGTACGTGATTACCAGTCAGTTTTAAATGTTGTGCGCGGGGTTGATTTTATATACCATGCAGCAGCATTGAAGCAGGTTCCTTCCTGCGAATTTCACCCCCTCGAAGCGGTGAAGACAAATGTGCTGGGTACAGAGAATGTGCTTGAAGCGGCTATTGTTTGCGGTGTTAAGAGAGTTGTTTGTTTAAGTACAGACAAGGCTGTTTATCCAATCAATGCTATGGGAATTTCCAAAGCGATGATGGAGAAGGTCATTGTAGCGAAGTCACGGACAAGCGCATCAACCGTAATTTCTGCTACCAGATATGGCAACGTGATGGCATCCCGGGGTTCGGTTATTCCTCTTTTTGTTGATCAGATTCGTGCGAACAGGCCATTGAGCATTACTGATCCGCATATGACCCGGTTTATGATGACACTTGATGATGCCGTTGACTTGGTGCTTTATGCTTTCGAGCATGGCAACCCTGGTGAGATATTTGTTCAAAAGGCTCCTGCTGCTACGATAGATACCCTTGTAAAGTCGCTGTGCGAATTGATGGCCGTTCCAAATCATGAAGTCAAAGTTATTGGGACACGTCATGGCGAAAAGTTATATGAATCTTTGCTCACTCGTGAAGAGATGGTTTGTGCCAGGGATTTGGGTGGGTATTACTGTGTTCCTCCTGATCTTCGTGATTTGAATTATGACAAGTTTGTTGAGCAGGGAGAAATAAGGATTTCTGATGCAGTGGACTACAACTCTCACAATACGACTCGATTGGATATTCCGGGGATGAAAGCGTTATTATTAAAACTCTCTTTTATGCAGGCTATCACACGGGGCGAATATGTCCAGCCTGATGCGTGATATGCGCATACTGGTAACCGGATCAAAAGGTTTTATCGGAAAGAATCTGGTGTTGAGGTTTAAGGAGCTGAAATGCTTTGAGGTCATTGAATTCGTTCGGGCTGACTCTCTTGATCGGTTGCCTGAGTTGGTCTCACAAGCAGATGCAATTATTCATCTGGCGGGTGAAAATCGGCCAAAAAATGTGGATGATTTCGCGTTGGTGAATACTGAATTGACCAGAACCATTTGCAATGTTATCAGCTCTTTTGGCAGGGATGTTCCTTTGATTTATCTCTCCTCAACGCAAGCGGAGCTTGATAATCTGTATGGCAAAAGTAAACGTGCTGGTGAAGTTGCTGTAGAACAGTATGTCGCAGAGACGGGCAATACGGCAGTGATCTACCGCTTGCCCGGAGTGTTTGGCAAGTGGTGCCGTCCCAATTACAACTCCGTCGTTGCGACCTTTTGTTACAACCTTGCCAATGACCTTCCTATCCAGATTAATGATCCCGGTGCCAAAATACGCTTGGTCTATGTAGATGATGTGATCAGTGAATTCATTAGTGCGTTGAGTAATATGGGTGGCGGCGTTTACTTTGGTGAAGTTCTCCCTGAGTATTTTATCACGTTGGGTGATTTGGCTGAACAGATTAATGCGTTCAAGAATTGCCGAACTTCGCTCTTGTCCGAACGCGTCGGTACTGGATTGACGAGGGCACTGTATGCCACGTATGTGAGCTACCTGCCAACAGGGAAGTTTGCTTACGACTTGACACGACATGGCGATGAGCGAGGTGTATTCGTTGAGATGCTCAAAACAGCGGATTCAGGTCAATTTTCATATTTTACCGCACATCCGGGTGTTACCCGTGGAGGTCATTATCACCATACAAAGAGCGAGAAGTTTCTTGTCATCAAGGGCGATGCTCGTTTTTGTTTTCGTCATCTATCAACCAATGAGTCATATGAGATTTTCACCTCGGGCGACAAGCCTCAGGTTGTAGAAACAGTTCCAGGGTGGGCTCATGATATTACGAATGTTGGTAGTGAGGAAATGGTTGTGATGCTTTGGGCTAATGAAATATTTGATCGAGATCGACCTGATACTATTGCAAGCAAGGTTTTGATATGAAAAAATTAAAGGTATTGACCGTGGTGGGAACCCGGCCTGAAATTATTCGACTTTCTCGCGTATTGGCCAGGCTTGACGAGCATTGTGAGCATGTTCTGGTGCACACCGGCCAGAACTATGATTACGAACTTAACCAGATTTTTTTTGAGGATCTTGGTATTCGCAAACCAGATCATTTTTTGAATGCGGCTGGAGCAAGTGGCGCAGAGACAATCGGCAAGGTTATTATTGCTGTTGATGGCGTGCTGGCAGCAGAAAAGCCGGATGCGATGCTGGTACTCGGAGACACGAATAGCTGTATGTCGGTTTTGCCTGCCAAGCGGCGCAAGATTCCGACTTTTCATATGGAAGCAGGAAATCGCTGCTTCGATATGCGTGTTCCGGAGGAGATTAACCGGCGCGTTGTTGATCATACGGCTGATATCAATTTGACCTATAGTTCAATTGCTCGGGAATACCTGCTGCGTGAGGGCTTATCGCCAGATATGGTGATCAAAACCGGCAGCCCGATGAATGAGGTACTGTGTCACTATCGCACAAGAATTGATGCTTCTGATGTGTTGATGCGTCTTGGTCTGGAAACGGAGCAATTCTTTGTTGTCAGTGCCCACAGAGAAGAAAACATCGACTCGGAAAATAACTTTGAGAAGTTGGTGAATGTTCTGAATGGTATCGCTGAGAGCTATAATCTGCCTGTTATCGTTTCAACACACCCAAGAACCCGGAATCGAGTTGATGCGGCAGGTGTCAAGTTCGATAAAAACGTACGGCTTCTCAAGCCTTTGGGGTTTACCGACTACAACAAACTCCAGCTCACATCCAGGGCGGTACTCTCCGATAGCGGCACAATCAATGAAGAGTCATCCATTCTCAATTTTCCTGCACTGAATCTTCGGGAAGCCCATGAGCGTCCGGAAGGCATGGAGGAGGCTGCTGTGATGATGGTAGGCCTTGAGGCTGAGCGAGTTATGCAGGCCCTGGCTATACTCGAAAGTCAACCCAGAGGGGAGAATCGTATGTTACGTCAAGTGGGTGACTACAGCATGCCGAATGTTTCGGACAAGGTGGTTCGTCTTATTCACAGCTATACCGATTACGTTAATCGGGTTGTGTGGAAGAAGTACTGAGATGCGTATTGCTTTGATCGCGGATGTGTATCCTCCTCTCCGGTCGTCCGGCGCGGTTCAGTTAAGGGATTTATCATTTGAATTCGTAAGGCAGGGACATAGCGTTACGGTGATGGTATCTTCACCGGAATTGACTGTGCCCTGGCAAATTGACGATTGGGACGGAGTGAAGATTGTGCGCATGAAAACTCCCAGGACAAAAGATATCGACTACGTTCGCCGGACGATTGGCGAGTTTTTGATGCCGTTTTCGATGCTGCGCAACTTGCGAAAGAGCCCGTTAGGGAATGAGAAATGGGATGGTATTGTCTGGTACGCGCCTACAATTTTTTTGGGTCCCATTGCAAAATCACTGAAGCAGTCAAGCAGTTGCCGGAGCTATCTTATTATTCGTGACATTTTTCCGGAGTGGGCAGTTGATATGGGGCTCATGAGTAAAGGGTTGCCTTATCGTTTTTTCAAAACAATTGCAAACTATCAATACTCTGTAGCTGACGTTATCGGAGTTCAAAGCTTTGGGAATCTGGCATACTTCAAGGAGTGGGAAGCCAAGCATGAACGTCGTTCAGAAGTTCTGCAAAATTGGCTCGCTGACGCTCCCGATGAAGGTTGCAGTATTACCGTTCGGAATACTTCTTTGTCCGGAAGGCATATTTTTGTCTATGCCGGCAATATGGGTGTTGCTCAAGGTATGGGTATTTTGCTTGATTTGGCAGAGAAATTAAAGGGCAGAAAAGATATCGGCTTTTTGTTTGTAGGCAGAGGGCGCGACGCACAACTTTTGCTTGATGATGCCAAAGCTCGAAAGCTGGATAATGTTTTATTTCATGAGGAGATTGATCCATCAGAAATTCCCGGATTGTACGCTCAATGCCATATAGGTTTGGTTGCATTGGATCCCCGTCACAAAACACACAACATTCCAGGGAAATTTCTTACTTACATGCAGAGTGGTTTACCTGTGCTGGCAGCTATCAATCCCGGAAATGATCTCGAAAACCTTATTAACAGTGAACGGGTCGGGCGGGTTTGCTCGGACTCATCCGTAGATACATTTTTGCATTTAGCCGAGCAATTGGTGAATGCTCTCGCAACAGATATTGAAATGTCTGCTCGGTGTAAAGCCCTTTCCTCAAAACTGTTTTCACCGGCGGTTGCTGTCAAGCAGATTATTGCCGCACTGAGAGGGTGAGGAAAGTGCTGAGCGATGAGTAGATGAAGACAGTTATCCACGAATTACACGAATTTACGCTAAGATAAAAGATTTCGTGTTGAGCTCCGTAGGATCGGGCGTATTGCTCATACCTTTGTCTTGTGGATAAAACCTTATACCTTTTGCTACTGTAATGATACCTCTCAGAATTGCCGTTATCGGCCTTGGTTATGTAGGCTTGCCTCTCGCTGTTGAATTTTCGAAAAAGTATCCTGTTGTCGGTTTTGACATCAAACAGGATCGAGTTGATGAACTGCGTTCAGGTAATGATGCAACGCTTGAGATAACGAGCGATCACCTCAAGAGTGTCCTCTGTACAAACAATGGTGTTGGACTTATTATTACGTCATGCCCGAATGATCTTGCAGCGGCGAACATCTATATTGTTACTGTTCCGACTCCAACGGATAAAAATAATCGTCCAGTTTTGACACCTCTGGTTAAAGCAAGCGAGACTATTGGCAGAGTGCTTAAGAAGGGTGATATCGTTATCTATGAATCCACCGTGTATCCCGGAGCTACGGAAGAGGATTGTGTTCCTGTTCTTGAACGGGTTTCCGGCCTCGCCTTTAACCGCGACTTTTTTGCCGGTTACTCTCCAGAGCGGATCAATCCCGGTGACAAGGAGCATACGGTTACGAAAATCAAAAAAGTAACATCCGGTTCTACTCCCGAAACCGCTCAAAAAGTGGATGATCTTTACCGCTCAATCATCACTGCCGGTACCCATTGTGCTTCATCCATCAAAGTTGCTGAAGCAGCCAAAGTGATTGAAAACTCACAGCGCGATATCAATATTGCCTTTGTCAATGAACTCGCCATGATTTTCAACCGCATGGGCATTGATACACTGGAGGTGCTTGCTGCAGCGGGTACGAAATGGAACTTTCTGCCCTTTCGACCGGGTCTTGTTGGTGGTCACTGCATTGGTGTTGACCCTTACTACCTTGCGCAGAAGGCTCAGGAGTATGGTTATCATCCCGAAATCATTCTTGCAGGAAGAAGGCTTAATGACAATATGGGCAAATATGTTGCATCTGAAGTTGTAAAGCTTATGATTGCAAGGGATCATAAGATAAAGGGTGCAAAAGTCCTTGTTCTCGGTATAACCTTCAAAGAGAATTGTCCTGACATCCGAAACACCAAGGTGGTGAATATTGTCCATGAACTCCAGCAGTACGGCATAGAAGTCGATATCTATGACCCCTGGGCTAACCCTGAAGAGGTTGTGCATGAGTACCAGCTTGAGTCTCTCAACGGATTAAACGGCAAACGCTATGAGGCTGTTATTCTCGCTGTAGCCCACGATCAATTCAAATCATTGGATATTGCTGCTCTTGCTTCCAATGAGAGTTGTGTGGTTTATGATATTAAGGGGGTGTTGCCACGGGAAGCGGTTGACGGCAGGCTGTGAAGAAGAAAAGTGCTGAGTGGGGAGTTCTGAGTTCTGAGTAGAAGATTTTTAACCACGAAACACACGAAATTGCACGAAAAGAAGAGATATTGGATGTAGGGGCGTATTGCACCCGCCCTTTTTGGTATCCACGAATTACACGAAATAACACTAAGTATGAAGGGAATCATTCTTGCAGGGGGTTCGGGTACGAGATTGTATCCGGTAACAAAAGGGTTATCCAAGCAGCTTTTGCCGATTTATGACAAGCCGATGATCTATTTTGCGCTGACTAGCAAGGGACGTAGGTGATTAATAATACTTGTAAAGAAAAGTGCTGAGTGCGGAGAAGATTGTTGGGCCACGAAATGCACGAAATAGCACGAATTGTACGAATGTGAACGAAGAAAAAAAGTGTTGGGTGAATGTTAATGGATTTGTGATGCCGAGAGGAGCGAGACTGGATGCGCCGGGGGCGCTGCATCATGTTATGGTGCGGGGGATTGAACGGGATCTTCTGTTTTTAGATGATGAGGATCGTGAGGATTTTGTAGAGAGAATGGGGCGTTTAGCGGTTGATACCGGTACTGCACTCTTTGCATGGTCACTCATGAGCAATCATGTTCATCTTCTACTGCGCAGCGGTGAGCCGGGGATGGCGGTGTTTATGCGCAGGCTGCTTACCGGCTATGCTACACGCTTCAATCGCCGTCACAAACGGTATGGCCATCTGTTTCAGAATAGATACAAATCGATTCTCTGTGAGGAAGAGCCATATTTCCTCCGGCTGGTCAGCTATATTCACCTCAACCCATTACGTGCCGGGCTTGTGCACTCGCTTGAAGATCTCGATGGTTATCGGTGGAGTGGACACGGGATGCTGATGCAGCAGTGCTGTAATAGGTGGCAGGATTGTGATACTGTTTTGAAGTTGTTCAGCCGAAAAGTGCGAGAGGGAGTGGGAGCATACAGGCTATTTATTGAGACTGAAAGCTGCAAGGGACGACAGCCTGAACTCACGGGCGGTGGGCTTGTTCGTTCGGCAGGTGGGTGGTCGGAGGTGAAGTCTCTGAGAAAGAGGGGCGAGCAGCAGTTCAGTGATGAGCGGATTCTTGGCAGCGGTGAGTTTGTCAAGGAGGTGCTGAGTCAGGTCGAAGAGTCGGTTAAATGCCTTGTGCCATCTGTTGCGACCCTGCCGAATGCCATTGAAGAGCTTCTTCAATGTTGTGAAGCTTCGGGTGTAGCTGTTAGTGAGCTTCAGCGTGGCAGCAGGCAGCGAGAGATATCGAAAATTCGTCGTGATCTTGCGGTGCGGTTTGTGCAGTATTACCGGATGTCGCATGCCGAGTGTGCCCGTCAGCTCGGGGTTTCGACTTCGGCGGTTAGCAGGATTTTGGCTCGAAGAGGAAGAAAGAGTTGAGTGCTGAGGGGAAGAGGAAGATTATTGGCAACGAAAGGCATGAAATTGCACGAAAGGTGAGGGCGGCTACTTGTCGCCGTAATGACCTTTTATGGAGATTACATAGACCAGAACTACAGAGTTGTCGATGCGATATATAATCCGATCTTTTTTGTTCAGCCTTCTGGACCAATACCCCGATTGATCACCGCTCAGGCGCTCTGGTTTGCCAGTTCCGGTGGTTGGGTGCTCAGACAACTCAAGGAATAACTTGTCTACTTTCCTTATAAGTGCCGTATCGTTAAGCTTTTGAAGGGCCAGCAACTCCTTTTTGGATAAAGGCGAAAGCGCTACTGTATACTTTCCCATATGTTCGCCGGGTTCTTGATCACCGTATGTCTACCTTCAGAAAAATCACCTTCGGCCTCTTTGATGATTTGCTGCAGTTCCTGCTGCTCAAAAGAGTTGTCACTTGTGTCGGTTCTCTTGGGACGATGACCATTTGTTTGCTTGGGGGTTAACATAAAAACCCCCTTGTTCCTGTGGCGTACGAGTACCTGTTCCTTTTTCTGCATTGCGATATCAAGGTACTTGCCAATGTTTTTACGCAGTTCTGTGCTGGTAATCTCTATCATGGTTCAACAGTTCATGGTTATTTTCCAAGTTACTAAATGAACAGGGATTTTTTAGAAATAGTTCGGAGGAGAAAGAAAGTGCTGAGTAATGAGTGCTGAGTAATGAGTGCTGAGTAATGAGTGCTGAGTGCTGAGTGCTGAGTGGTGAGGGATGTGCTAAAAAGTTGTCATCCCGAACTGAAAGGGATCTGAGTAAAGGATAAAGAGATCTCTCTCTGCGTTCGAGATGACAGATGGCAAGGTAAGTGCGGGGGCTGAGCAAAGAGAAGATGAAGAGAGTGGACTGAGTGGACGAGGGATGAGGGGAAGATTGGCTCAGATCCTTTATACTTGCTGTTTTACGCTTTGTTGTGTATTCTTGATCGATTGTTTCCTCTCTTTCTGATTATCGATTTGACCATATAAACTTTTGCATTTTACTGAACTTCAAAAAGTGGTCGTCCACGAAATTACACGAAAAGAAGAGATTTTGGATTACGTAAAGGGAGAAATATTTGGTGAAAAATAGTTATTATGGTAAGATATTCTTACTCCATTACTATTCGAAAGGAATGCCATGTTAGCTAAAATCACCAGCAAGAATCAGTTGACTTTGCCAAAATCTATTGTAACCGCTATTCCTAAAACAGATTACTTTGAAGTTGAGGTTGAGAATGGCCGCATTATGCTTACGCCTGTGCGTATTCAGCAGGCAGATGCAGTGCGAGCCAAATTGGAGGCTTTGGGCATTGATGACCAGGACGTTCTGGATGCGGTAGAGTGGGGAAGAAAAAGTCAGGCTTGACCATTAAACCGCTCACGATAATTTATAACGATGCCCTATCGCGTAGTGCTTGATACGAATTGTATTATTTCCGGGTTGATATTTTCACACCGGAAGATGGCATGGTTGCGTCATAGTTGGCAGTCGGGGTCTATTATTCCGTTAGTTTGCAAGGAAACGGCCAGTGAACTGTTGCGGGTGTTGGCCTATCCTAAATTCAAGCTAACGAATAGTGAGCGATTGTTATTGCTGGCAGATTTTCTGCCTTACGCTGAAACTATCACTGTGCTTGATGTTCCCCTTGACTTGCCTGTAATTAGAGATAAAGCCGATCAAATATTTATAACGTTGGCCGTAGTTGGCCAGGCTGATGCTTTAGTTACTGGCGATAACGACCTGCTTGTTATCAAGGATAGCTTTAAAACTCTGCCAATTATGTCGCTCAGCGAATTTGAGGAATAGCTAAAAAGATGAGGGGAAAGAAAGTGCTGAGTAAAGAGTGCTGAGCGGAAGAGAAGATTTTTGGGCCACGAAAGGTGCGAAATAGCACGAAAAGAAGAGAAGAGGGTTGTCCACGAATTATACGAATTATCATGAAGAAGCAAATACGAAGTATGAAGGGAATAATACTTGCTGGTGGGTCGGGAACGAGGCTTTATCCTGTAACTAAAGGCTTATCGAAGCAGCTTTTGCCGGTTTATGACAAGCCGATGATCTATTATCCGCTGACGACCTTGATGCTTGCAGGGATAAGGGAGATACTCATCATCACGACTCCTGAAGACCAGCCGATGTTTCAGAAGCTGCTGGGTGATGGCAGTGATTGGGGTATTTCGCTCTCCTATGTTGTGCAGCCCTCTCCGGATGGCCTCGCTCAGGCGTTCATTCTTGGCGAATCATTTATCGGCAGTGATGATGTGGCGCTGATTCTGGGTGATAATATCTTTTTCGGTTATGCGTTTACGCAGATGCTTATGGCCGCAGTCAGAACGGCAGAAAAAGAGCGAAAGGCCAATATCTTCGGCTACTATGTCAGTGACCCTGAGCGGTATGGTGTTGCGGAGTTCGATGCTGAAGGTAATGTGCTCTCCATTGAGGAAAAACCGGCGAAGCCGAAATCAAATTTTGCAGTTGTGGGTCTTTACTTTTACCCTAATGACGTGGTGGAGATAGCTAAACAGATTTGTCCCTCTGCGAGGGGAGAGCTTGAAATTACCTCGGTGAATGAGGAGTACCTGAATCGTAGATCCTTGAAATGCTCAATGCTTGGCCGTGGTTTTGCCTGGCTTGATACCGGAACGCATGAGTCTTTTCAGGAAGCGGGAAACTTTATTCAGACGGTTGAAAAACGGCAGGGGTTGAAAGTAGCATGCCCTGAGGAGATTGCCTGGCGTTCCGGTTGGATCAGTGAGGCGGATCTTTTGCGTTTGGCCGAACCGCTTATGAAAAATCAGTATGGAGAGTATCTCAAGAAGCTTCCTTCTCAAAGGTTTGAATGAATTTTTCGATTCATACTTTTGTTCTCGGGCGTCTCACGACAATTATTAATAGAGATGCGTTTCTTTAGTAAAATGAGCCCATTGTTTTGATTCACATTTTTGTTAAAAGATGATATGAAAGTTATTGTTTCATCAATTCCTGATGTGCTGTTTTTCGAACCGGAAGTGTTTGGTGATGACAGGGGATATTTTTTCGAATCGTTCCGTCAGGATTTGATTGAAAAGCATATAGGACATGTTTTGTTTGTGCAGGACAATGAGTCTAAATCCTGCTATGGCGTGTTGCGCGGTCTGCATTTCCAGAAGCCTCCCTATACGCAGTCAAAGCTTGTGCGTGCGGTTCAGGGCAGGGTGCTTGATGTGGCGGTGGATATCCGTCAGGGATCACCCTGGTATGGCAGGCATGTAACTCGCGTGCTTGATGGTGATCGCAAGAATATGATGTGGGTTCCGAAAGGGTTTGCGCACGGTTTTGTGGTGCTCTCTGAAGAGGCTGTTTTTGCCTATAAGTGCGACAACTATTATACCCCTTCGCACGATGCCGGCATTTTGTGGAACGATTCGGCTCTTGGTATTGACTGGCAGCTTCCTGATGAGGATATTTTGTTGTCAGGCAAAGATAAAATACTGCCGGTTTTAGGGGAAATTGATCTGTTTCCTTACGAAGAGTATTGCGGAACAAAGTGCTGAGGGACGAGTGCTGAGTGCTGAGTGCTGAGGGGAAGAGAAGATTTATGGGCCACGAAACAGACGAAATGACACGAAAAGAAGAGGAAGAGGCTTGATCAGTAAGTGGCACGAAAAAAGATTGAAGTAAAGGTGAGCGACTATGTTGTTGATTAATAAGTTATTGCCGATGCTGGTGCTGCCTTTGGGGTTGAGCTTGTTGCTTTTTGCAGCGGGGCTGGTATTTCGGCGCCGGTTGTTAATTGGAATCGGTGTTCTGGTTTTGGGAATGTTCAGTATGCCGGTTGTGAGTGCTTCTTTGATTCGGGCTGTTGAGGGGTGGTCGGAGAGAGTTCCAGTGCAGTCTTTGCAGAGCGCGGATGCGGTTGTGGTGCTGAGCGGCATGGTTTTACAGCTTGACGGCGCGCCTTTGGGTGAATGGGGTGATGCGGTTGATCGCTTTGAAGGTGGTATTGAGCTTTTCAGGACTGGTAAAGCACCGGTGATTGTGTTCACTAGTGGTTTGATTCCCTGGCAGCCCGATTCTGTTCCTGAGGGAGAGCTGCTTGCAAAACGGGCGATGCTGCTCGGGGTGCCGGAAAAGGCTATTCAGTTAACGGCCATTGCCGGGAATACTGCTGACGAAGCGGAAGCAGCAGGGAAGTTGCTCGGAGTGAACAGGGGAGTGCGAAAAAAAATCATTCTTGTTACCAGCGCTTTTCATATGCGACGTGCTTCGATGCAGTTTGAAAAAGCCGGATTTCAGGTAGAGCGCTATCCGGTTGATTTTCAGGTAGGCGATAAAAGTGATATGACCGTGCTGGATTTTTTGCCTGATGCTGGAGCGCTTGAAATGTCGTCCAAAGCTTTGCGCGAGATGATCGGATGGGCTTTTTATTGGGCGAAAGGCTAAAATAGTGCTGAGTGACGAGTGCTGGGTGCTGAGGGGAAGAGAAGATTTTTGTCCACGAATTGACACGAAGAAAGAAAGAGATTAGATTGCAGGGGAGACCCTGCGTGGTTGCCCTTTTTTGGTGACGTATTTGGTGTGGTATTGTGGAGTTGTTACCTTGTCCTACAATAATTCTTGTGAGCTTGGTGCCCTGCTATAAATAAAGAGGTCTGGATATTATGGTTGAGGAAGCGAATGTGCGTTGGTATGCTGTTTATGTTCGATCCCGTTTTGAGAAAAAGGTTTACCGGATGTTGCTTGAGAAGCAGATTACAAGTTTTCTTCCGTTGCTTGAAACATGGAAGCAGTGGAGCGACCGAAAGAAAAAGGTGAGCGATCCGCTCTTCAGGGGATATGTGTTTGTCAATATTGATATGCGCCATGACCATCTCTCTGTGCTGGAGACGGAAGGTGTTGTGAAGTTCATCGGAATAGGAAAAGTCCCTTCGGTTATAGCGGAAAAAGATATTGATTGGCTCAGAAAACTTGTCAGGGAACCTGATGCAATCGGTCGGACAGTGATTGCCCTTCCTCCGGGTCAGAAGGTTAAGGTGCTTGCTGGTCCGTTCAAGGATTTTGAAGGTGTTGTTATGAAGCAGGGGCGTGAGACCCGGCTGGTTGTGTTTTTCGAGAGCATTATGCAGGGGGTAGAGGTAAGTATTTTCCCTGATGTGCTGCATCCGTTAGCTGGTTCGCGCAAGGCGCTGCCTGGTGAAGAGCATAAAGAGCTTGATGCGGTTGAAAAGCATTTTCTGAAATTGTGAAGAAGCAGAGAAGATTTCTGAACCACGAACTACACGAATTATCACGAAAAGAAGAGATATGGGATGTAGGGGAGTGTTGCACCCGCCCTCTTTGGTGTCCACGAATTTACATGAATAGGGTGTAGGGGCAATCCCTTGTGGTTGCCCTGTTGAAAAGAAAAGATTTTGAGCCACGAAAGGCACGAAAGTCACGAAAGGCACGAAAGGCACGAAAAGAAGAGATTATGGATTTGGCTGTTGGATTGTTTTTTTTCGATGTCATCCCGAACTGAAAGGAGGGATCTCTCTTTATGTAGTGTATGATCCTGCAGGAGATTTCTCACCTGCTTTGCAGGATTCGAAATGACATCTTGGCTTGAGGAGATTATTGATTGAACAGATAAACCAGCAGAGGAGGGGTTTTGGAGGTTAAGGAGCATGTTTCGGTTCGGGATATTTTCAGTATGCCGGTTATTGTGGCGGCACTGGGTTATTTTGTTGACATCTATGATCTGGTGCTTTTTAGTATCGTGAGGGTGCCGAGCCTGAAGTCGTTCGGGCTTGGGGGGAAGGAGCTGATCGATTATGGAGTGTTTCTGCTCAACATGCAGATGATTGGTATGCTTGTCGGTGGTATTCTCTGGGGTTGGCTCGGTGACAAGAAGGGTCGCCTGAAAATCATGTTTGCCTCTATTTTGCTCTACTCGCTTGCTAATATTGCCAACGGTCTTGTGACTACACTGCCGGCTTATGCTGTATTGCGCTTCATTGCCGGTGTCGGGCTTGCCGGTGAGCTTGGTGCGGGCATTACGCTTGTCTCTGAAGTGCTCCACACCCGCATCAGGGGATATGGCACGATGCTTGTGGCTTCAGTTGGTGTTTCGGGTGCTATTCTTGCCAACTATGTGGCTAATACCTATGAGTGGCATAATGCCTTTTTTATCGGTGGCGGGCTTGGACTTTTGCTGCTTGCAGCCCGTGTGAAAGTTGCTGAGTCGGGGATGTTCAAGAAAATGGAGGAGAAGTCGGGGGTAAGCAGGGGGAACATGTTTGCTCTCTTTACTGACAGGGGTCGTTTTTTGCGCTATATCAACTCCATCATGATTGGCGTTCCGATCTGGTTTGTTGTGGGTGTGCTTATCACGTTTTCTCCGGAATTTGCCGTAGAGCTTGGTACAACAGGGCCTGTTTCTGCAGGAAATGCGGTGATGTTCTGCTATCTCGGTCTTGTGTTCGGTGATCTTTCAAGCGGGCTGCTGAGTCAGCTTCTTCAGAGCAGGAAGAAGGTTATTCTGCTCTTTATGCTGCTGACCGTCGGTTCGATTGCACTCTATTTTCTCCAGGGAAACCGGAGCCCTCAATTCTTCTATGCGGTATGTACTCTTCTGGGTTTTGCCGGTGGATACTGGGCTATTTTTGTGACTGTTGCAGCCGAGCAGTTCGGTACCAATCTCCGGGCTACTGTTGCAACAACGGTGCCGAATTTTGTGCGCGGCATGGTGGTGCCTATTACCATGCTTTTTCAGTTCACCAGGGGTTTTGTCGGTCTGGAATCAGGCGCGCTTCTGGTTGGAGGTATCTGCATTGTAGCAGCGTTTCTCTCGCTTCATGCTCTTGAGGAGACCTTTCACAAGGATCTTGATTATTATGAGGAGTTTTTGTGAGCTGAGCGAAGATTTTTTGGCCACGAATTACACGAATTTGCACGAATGTAGGGGCGGGTCATTCCCGCCCTCTTTGGTGTCCACGAATTGCACGAATGGGCACGAAAGGAAAGTCGATGCGAGGGGGGGATGGGAATTATATGATAATGTACAATGTTTGTATATTGACGTATAACCTCTAAATCACATAGTGATGTCTACTGTTACCGTTAATATTGCTTTTCAGGATTCATTACTGGATCAAATTGATCAAACTGCCAGGAAGGAGTTCAGAAGCCGTTCAGAACTGATCAGGGAGGCCGCGAGGCTATACATTGAGCGCCGGAGCCAGTGGAGTGATCTTTTTGCTCTGGGCGATATGGTTGCAGAGAAAAATCAATTGACTCAGGATGATGTGTCGGGTGAGATAGCCTCTGCGCGTAGTTTGAGAACCAGATCTGTATGAGGATTGTTTGCGACACCAATGTTCTCATTTCCGGTTTTCTTTTTGGCGGAAATCCAAGAGAGGTGTTGAGACTCTGTTCATCGGGCAGGGTGATAAATTGTATTTCTCCTGCAATAATTCAAGAGGTCGAAGAGGTCTTACATCGCCCTAAGTTTGCACTTTCATCTGAGCAGGTGTACAGGATTATCGGATTGTACAGGGATACGTTTATGATGGTGATTCCCGAAAATATAGTTGATTTTATAACTCTTGATCCTGATGATAACCGGATTCTTGAAGCTGCGGATGCGGCAGAGGCTCAGATGATTGTTTCAGGTGACAGGCATTTGCTCGAACTGGTTTGCTGGAAGGATATTCTCATTATGACCCCGGCTGATTTTTTGAGCAAAAAGTGAAGATGAGGATTTTTGTCCACGAATTTACATGAATAGGGTGTAAGGGCGGTCCTGTGTGACCGCCCTTTTTCTTTTTGTCGTTTTTAGTGCACAACGGAGGTACGGTACCTCCGAAATCTCGAATTAACCCTTGGAAGGTGTCATTTCCATTTTGAGATAGCGGCCGGTGTGGGAGTGTTCCATGGTGGCTATCTGTTCGGGTGTTCCTTCCGCTATTATTTTTCCCCCTTCGTTTCCTCCTTCTGGTCCGATATCTATTATCCAGTCGCTGTTTTTGACGATGTCGAGGTTGTGCTCGATAATGATGACACTGTTGCCTTTGTCCACGAGTTTGCGCAGTACTTCAAGGAGGTGCTGGATATCCTGGAAGTGAAGGCCGGTTGTCGGTTCGTCGAGTATGTAGAGCGTTTTGCCGGTCTGGATTTTAGCGAGTTCGGCTGAGAGCTTTATTCGCTGTGCTTCTCCGCCCGAGAGCATCGGGGAGGGCTGGCCGAGCTTGAGGTAACCGAGCCCGACGCTTTGCATGGTGGTGAGGATGCGTCGTATGCGGGGGAAGTCTACAAAGAATTCCGAGGCCTCTTCGATGGTCATTTCAAGTACATCGGCGATGGATTTGCCGTGGTATTTGACGAGCAGGGTTTCGCGGTTGTAGCGTTCACCTTTGCAGTTTTCACACTGGACATAGACGTCGGGAAGAAAGTTCATCTCGATTTTACGGGTTCCGGCTCCCTGGCACACTTCGCAGCGGCCACCTTTGACGTTAAAGCTGAATCGTCCGGCTTTGTAGCCGCGTATCTGCGCTTCGGGCAGGCGGGTAAAAAAGTCGCGGATAAAGGTGAAGGCGCCGGTGTAGGTTGCAGGGTTGGAACGGGGTGTTCGTCCTATCGGTGACTGGTCAACGTTGACAACTTTGTCGATATTCTGGATTCCATCAACGCTATCAAAGGGATAGGTGACCAGTTTGGAGCGGTAGAAGTGGCGCGCCAGTATCGGAAAGAGCGTTTCGTTGATGATGGTGGATTTACCTGATCCGCTGACTCCGGTAATGCTGACGAGTGAGCGGAGGGGAATGGAGATGTCCACATTTTTCAGGTTGTTGCCTTTGCACCCTTTGATTTTAAGGTACTGCTTCTCCTCGCTCTCTGTTTGACCTTCTCCCCTGAAGCTGACATGGCGCGTTCCGTTGAGATACTCTGCGGTGAGTGTGTTAGGGTCCAGGGATGAGGCTGTGCCCTGGGCAACAATCTCGCCGCCATACTCTCCTGCACCCGGCCCGAGATCAATAATCTCATCAGCTTCAAGCATGGTATCCTTGTCGTGCTCAACCACGAGAACCGTGTTGCCGAGATCGCGCAGTCGTTTGAGCGATTCTATAAGTTTGTGATTGTCTCTCTGATGGAGGCCGATACTTGGCTCATCAAGGACGTAGAGCACGCCGCTGAGCTGTGAGCCGAGCTGCGAGGCGAGCCTTATACGCTGGGCTTCACCGCCGGAGAGGGTTTGGGAACCTCTGTCGAGCGAGAGATAGACGAGCCCTACATTAAGAAGAAATTCGAGCCGTTTGATAATTTCATGCAGCACCGGTGTGGCAACCAGCAGCTCTTTTGATGTGAGGGTTGGAGGCAGAGCAGCAAAAAATGCAAGGGCATCAGGCAGTGCAAGTGCTTCTGCTTCGGCAATGTTGAGATTGTTGATTTTTACCAGCAGGCTCTCTTTGCGTAACCTGGCTCCGCCGCACTCTGGACAATGTTGGCGGATCATAAAGCTTTCAGCCCACTCCCTTATTTTCGGTGAGCCGGCATTTCGGCGAATCTCGTCAACATAGGGGAGAGCTCCGGGAAAGGGCTGTGGATAGAGGGTGTCGTGCCCGGAGTATGAGTAGCTGACGTTAAAGGTGCGGCTGCCGGACCCTTTTATCAGAATTTTAAGGGCCTCTTTTGGTATTTCGCCAAGCGGTGTATCAAGGGTGAAATCGAACTCTCGTGCAATTGCCCTGATTACCTGCCAGAGGTTGCGTTTGCCGGGCTTGCCGAAGGGGTCAAGCCCGCCTTCGTTGAGCGAGAGAGAGAGGTCGGGGATCATCAGTTCGCCTGAAAGCTGCATCAGCTCACCGAGGCCGTTGCAC